>NZ_WMJY01000099.1 GCF_009711055.1 Myroides pelagicus | reverse complement strand
TTAGAAGAATCTAAAAAGGACGCTTTTCTCAATAAAGGGGACTAATTATTGCTAGGCTTTTCCACTAGTAAAGATAGGCTCCTATCCCTCGGAAATCTTTCCTAGTTTTATTATCTAAATCTTGTGTTATCTCCTGAATTGAAACATCTAGATTTAAAGTATTTCTGAGTTGCATTAACTCATCGGTTGAATAACCTGAGGTTTGAATTACACTATTTGAAAAGCTAGGTTTTAAAGGATGAGTATTTGTAAGCTCCTGCTGTGAGTAATTTTGAACTAATTCTCCTTGATAGTTATACAGCTTCCCTTGAATTGCCACACTAGATATATTTGTTTGCCCAGCAGGATTTATACCATTATTTTCAACGCTCGAGGTATTATTGT
>NZ_WMJY01000098.1 GCF_009711055.1 Myroides pelagicus | reverse complement strand
GGAAGTACGATTAGGGGAGTTAGACTTACTTGAACAAATCCTAAGCCCCTCAAATCTGAACTTAGCTTATAAACGAGTTAAGTCAAATAAAGGGAGTCATGGAATAGACAAGATGTCTACAGATAAAATGCTAGAGTGGTTTTTAGTTCATAAAGAGTCACTACTGAATTCCTTAGCAAGAGGAAAATATAAACCACAAGGAGTGCGCAGAGTAGAAATTCCAAAAGAAGGCGGAAAAGTACGACTTTTAGGAATCCCAACAGTTATTGACAGAGTAGTACAGCAAAGTATCGCACAAGTATTATCAGAGATTTATGAGCGAGATTTCCATAAGAGTAGCCATGGGTTTAGACCGCAAAAAGGTTGTTATACAGCGCTGAAAGAGGCAAAGAGACATCTAAATGA
>NZ_WMJY01000097.1 GCF_009711055.1 Myroides pelagicus | reverse complement strand
GTTTTCTCCTTATTGACTTTTAAGTATAGTACTGTTTCTATGAATAGAGTTATACTCTCTTTTACACGTTTACATGCTCTTTTACTCTTACAGAAGATTAAACAATCATCTGCACAACGAACAAATCGGTGTCCACGTTTTTCGAGCTCCATATCTAGTTCATGAAGCATTATATTACTCAACAAAGGACTCAGAGGTCCTCCTTGAACAACTCCTTGGTTACTCTGTTCGAGCTTTCCATTTACAACAACTCCTGAGCTTAAGTACTTATGTATAAGTGATATTACACGTGAGTCTTTTACCCGTTTAGACAAGAGTTCAATTAACCGACTATGATTAACGGTATCAAAGAATTTCTCTAAGTCTAAATCTACCACGTAGTGGTACTTATCATTTAGATGTCTCTTTGCCTCTTTCAGCGCTGTAT
>NZ_WMJY01000096.1 GCF_009711055.1 Myroides pelagicus | reverse complement strand
GAGGAAGGTGTGTTACCTTTATTGCGATGCAAATATAGAATGAAATTTCAATTCTACAAACAAAAAACGAACTAAAATACTCTATTAAATACTAACCATTTACCAATCAAATAAATAAATTATTTTTTTTTGAAAACTTTACTAATCTCAGCAGACGATCATACTTACAGCAATCATACATTCTAAACCTTTTCGATTAATGAATATACACTACAGAAAGCATCGGTTGCCAAACTTGTGCTATACGTGCAGTATACCTGCAGTATAGTAGCCCAGAAACACTTCCTTGGCAAGCAAAGTGCACGCATTCTGCACTTATAGGTCAAGAATGTTAGAATAAAAGAAAAATAGATAGAGAGCATCTATGCTAAGTATTTCCAAGAATAAACGGAAAACAACTGAGAAAAAGTCATAAAAAAAGCCAGACATTTCTGTCTGGCTTGCTGCTCCCCCTCTTGGGCTCGAACCAAGGACCCTCTGA
>NZ_WMJY01000095.1 GCF_009711055.1 Myroides pelagicus | reverse complement strand
TCAGCATTACTGCTTCTGTATTGCGGTGGCAAATGTAAAACAACTTACGTAAAACTCCAAATCATTTTTCCGATTTTCACCACCTTAAATCCCTAACATTTTCATTTTCAAAGAAAACAATTTTTAAATTTAACATTAAAAAAGGGTATCAAATTTCACTATCCCCATTTACCACTACCTTCTTATTCTTTCTTCTATCAAAAAAAGAGCAATTGCGAAAGAACCAACACTATATTACAACAACCATTTTTCTTGCCAAACCCTGCAATGATTGAGCCATACATGCAGTATTCTGCAAGGAAATCTGCAGATAAATAAAACTTTGGAAGTTGAAACGGAATAAAAACATCAAAGACTATAGCCACCCCTTAGATTCAAACTGCTTAAAAAGAAAAAGCTAATGATAAGAATATCTAATTTTGAAAGTCTAAACAAAACAAAAAAGCATAAAAAAAGCCCTCTTTTACAAGAGGGCTTTTGTTGGCCTACAAGGACTCGAACCTTGAACGACT
>NZ_WMJY01000094.1 GCF_009711055.1 Myroides pelagicus | reverse complement strand
AAAAAAGCTTTTTTATACGTGATAACTGACCTTCTATGGTTATCCTACAGTAATTTCAGTATTCTTTTTAGGTTTACAGTAAAAATAGCCAGGGCACCTTGCATTTGCATAGAGGTTAAGCCATAAGACATCGCTGTATCATATCCATGTACATTCTTTAGTTCGGCATTTTTAGCTTCAATTTTGTAGCGATGTTTCGATTGTTCTTTAAACTCTTGTGTTTGTTCAAAAGCTATTTGATCTAAATGTGTTTGACTTGATATAGAAACAGAATATGATTTAGTTTTTGCCCCTGGTTTATAACACCCCTCTCTTAAAGGACATTGTTTACATTTCTCTACATCAAAATAATATGTCTTTACTTGATTAACGTTATCTCCTTTTTTGCCTTGAGTGGCCTTTCTAACAGCTAAATGACCAGCGGGACAGACAAACATATCAGCATCTTTATTAAAATCAAATTGGTCTTCTTTTTTTCTTGCTCCTTGACTAATAACAGGGTTTACTTTAGAAATGACCTTAATTTTATTCTCT
>NZ_WMJY01000093.1 GCF_009711055.1 Myroides pelagicus | reverse complement strand
GAGTCCTTTTACCCGCACAAAGCCTCTTCAATCGAAGAGGCTTTTTTTTTGTATTTTACTTAGTCTTTTCTGCGCTGATGCGTGCAGTATAGGTGCAGTTTGCTTGATCTTTTCTTGCCAAGAAGTAGCCTCTGGGCTAGTAAACTGCAGGTATTCTGCAAGAATTGGGCAACTTTGTGAGGAAATGCGATGGTTATGACGGTATTGAAGCATGAAATACGTCAAATTTTAGAAAAGAGGAATTATTAAAAGCGCTGTAATGCATTTTTTTAAGTAATCTATTTGTGGCTCTTGTTGTACAGCTATTATGATGTTTATTTTTTAAAGGTCTAGTAAAACTTTGTTTTTATAAATAACTATTAATTAATTAGTTACTTCTATTTTATAAAATGAGGAGACTAATTATAGGAAAAAGTAGATTGTTTTTATTTTAAAAATTTGTATTTGAAAATAAAAATATAGTATATTTGCACCGTCTTAAAGGAACAGGAAGTTCCACAAATTTTGCGGGTATGGTGAAATTGGTAGACACGCCAGACTTAG
>NZ_WMJY01000092.1 GCF_009711055.1 Myroides pelagicus | reverse complement strand
TAATGTTCGTGCGGGTTCAAGTCCCGCCTCGAGTACTTAAAAATCCTAAGTTAACGCTTAGGATTTTTTTTTGCCCTATACAGATATTCTATCTGTTTCTAATTGATTATCTAATTTTGTTTTATAAATGATATGAGTGCATTCGTTATTAGTCTTAAGGAAAACGGAAAGTATAAGTATACTTTTGAACACAGAAGAGGTAAAACACTTTTTACGAGTGTCGAGTATTCTAGTTTGGATGCTGCACAGGATAATATTGTCTATTTACGAGATAACTTTGATGCATTAAATTTTATGCGCTTTAAGACTCCCTCTGGTAAGTACTTTTTTCGCTTAGCTATTGCAAAAAAAATATATGGAAATAGTCGAAGATTTAATACAGAGCTGAGATTCGAAAAAGCTCTGGAAGAAATACAAGCTAATTTTTTTCAAGCAGAGATCTTAGATTTGTCCTTTGATATTTTTAATAGCCCTTCTGCTGAAGACATATTTGGTACGGATTAATTGTAAATAAGTTAATACCTAAAAAACTGATAAACAACACTTAAGTTTTTTCTTTCAAAAAAACTGTAAAAAGACTTGTTATTTGTTGAAAAAACGCATTATATTTGCACTCGCAATACGGAAGTAATATTGCAGT
>NZ_WMJY01000091.1 GCF_009711055.1 Myroides pelagicus | reverse complement strand
TTAAGTTTTTTAGCAATTACGGAAGCAGCTTTTGTAGAAAAAAGGGCTGTATTCATGAAACAGCCCCTTTAGATATTTTAGTTAATCTATTTTGAAAGTAATTACTGAAGTTGCAGAGTGATTGACTAAATCCTCACTAATACTTCCATTGAAGAAGTGAGCTAATCCTGTACGACCATGTGTAGCGATACCAATTAAGTCAGCACCATGTTTTTTTGAGAAGTTAATAATTCCCTTTTCAATCGTCATATCATTGTAAGTGCTTAGGTCAAAATCTTGCTCTGTAATAGAGTCTAAGAAGTTGTTGACAATTTCTTCTGCTACATGAGTAGGTTTAAAGTTGTTAGGAGTGTTAACCATTAATAGGTGTAGTTTACATTCCATCGATCGACTAAAGGAAAGAGCTTTTTTAAAAGGCTCTACCATTCCATCTGAAAAGTCTGACGCGAAGATAAAGTTGTCAATGTTGAATGAATCCACAGCGTCTTTGATAACCAAAACAGGGATATTAGAGTTTCGTACAACTTTTTCTGTATTAGAACCAACGAAGTATTCTTTTGGGCCACTAACTCCGTGAGATCCCATAACAATGAGATTCACTTTGTTGTTTTCGGCAGATTTGGTTACTCCTAATGAAGTTCTGTCTAAGATAAGACTGGA
>NZ_WMJY01000090.1 GCF_009711055.1 Myroides pelagicus | reverse complement strand
TTTAAATGCTGTTGCATTTATTTGTTGAATCTAAGTAGCTTTTAATACCATTATTTACATAATGGTATTTTTGTTTCCAGGAATTATATACAGGAAATTCTTCTTTAGAGGTAAATTTAAAAATCAGTTTGAACATGGAAATGTTCTTGAACGTTTTCTATGGAATATTTTAACAAGTGTGTTATGTATATTTTCTTTTGGTATATTAATATATTATTTCACAGATATATATGAATACAAGTTATTTAAAACTTTAGAATACAAAGACATATACAACTTATTCAATGACTTATCTAAAAACACATTCCCTAAAAAGCTTGAAAATATAGATGGTTTAAAACTTTTTGTTCAAGTTTTTGCTTTTTTATATTTATACAGTGCGCTTCTAGGTTATTTATCGTTCTTTTTAGTAACACGATTTAAATTAGACAGACGTTTCTCCTTTTTTAGATTTAACAATCATTGGGAATACTTTGCTAATGTAAATTCAAGCAACTTTAAAAAATTAAAATTATTTAAAAGCTATGCCACATACATAGATATTCTAATCAGTAATAAGGAAGGTAAAGATTTATATCGTGGAAGACTACATGAAATTATTTATGATAAAGATAATAAGATAGAACATATCGGGAGTGTAACTTAAACTGTGTCATCTCCTGTTT
>NZ_WMJY01000009.1 GCF_009711055.1 Myroides pelagicus | reverse complement strand
TATTCAAACTATAAGCAGTACCTCAATACCAATTAAGCCAAATGTTATTTAAAATAGCCCTGTATCTTTTCAATATTCCGTACTACTTCTTACAGGTACAAAAATATTCAAACTATAAGCAGTACCTCAATACCAATTAAGTCAAATGTTATACAAAATAGCCCTGTATCTTTTCAATATTCCGCACTACTTCTTACAGGTACAAAAATATTCAAACTATAAGCAGTACCTCAATACCAATTAAGTCAAATGTTATATAAAATAGCCCTGTATCTTTTCGATATTCCGTACTACTTCTTACAGGTACAAAAATATGCAAACTATAAGCAGCATAAATAGAATAAACATCACAAGTATCTAGATCGATCGACTTTCTACATCCAAAGAAATATGAGAACATAAATTTTATAGTTAGACTAAAGCGAGTCAAAAAAAAGTACCAAAAAATACAAATTGAAATTTATATAAATTCAAAATTAAATTGAAGAAAAAAATAAGAAACAACACAAAATAAAAACTCATTACAAAATTGACTTCAGAAGAATTATCAAATTTAGAAACTAAAAAATTTAGTGTAATTCACTTTAATTATAAAAAATGTTCCACGTGGAAAAAATCAAGAGTTTTCAACTTTATCAACATCTATAATTATAATAAAAGAAGAAAGAAAAAATTTAAAATAAATAATAGTATATATATAGTCTGTTGATATGTAGAATAACTTTTTTCTATTTTTTGTTCAATTTCACTTATTAATACTTATAAACATATTATCATATTCTAATTCATTAATTTTTAAAAGTTTAATTTGGTTATTAACATAGCTATATTTCGTTATTAACAGCATTATTTAGATAAGTTTACTAGTTAATTTATGTTGATAACAGTGGATAGTAGTATTGATATCTACCTAATAGATTTTATAAAATAAATTTGGAATACAGTTAATCTAGACTGTATTGTAAATTTATTTAAAAAAGCAAAAAATAGTTATTTATATCTTTCCATAATTATCAACATTTCTTGTGTATTAGTATCTACTTGAAAATCCATTACTTAACTAGTTTAAGTGTTTTATATGTTGATAACGATATAATGTATTGTATATTAAGTATTTAAGGTAATTTTAATTATCATTTCTACTTTTTGTTAGAACTCTATTTAGAGGTAAGCTTTAACTACTTTCTTCAGTTTTACTGAGAATACTATGTAGACTATTATCATCTTTAGAGTTTTGTATTTAGAGTAGATTTCTTATTGTTTGTATTGGTTTCTACTGTGTATTAAATTAATTAGACACTTTGTAAATGTCTTAATAATACAATTATCTGTTTTGGATAACTAAAAAAAAAATAACCAATTTAAGAGTCTTTTGAGAGACGAAGAAGAAAGCTTTTGGTGTATTAATTAAAGAAATACTAAGGTTAATTTTATCCATAATAGTCAGTTTATTAAACTAAGAATTGGCGTGGGAAAAAGGAGAAATTTAAAAACTCTATACTATTTGAAGAGGTATTTCAGTCAACTATACTTTTACTGAAAGGCGATAGCTATTTATCGGGTAATTGATACTTCTAGTAAATCTTTTAGGTAGATGTATAGCGCTTTTGGGTAATATAAATATTAGGAAATAATTCTTGTAACTTTAAACTAGTTGATTCAAATAAAAAAGTGTCCTCATTTTTATAAGGACACTTTCTACTATTGATCATTAAATAAAACACTACGATTTGGAGTATTGCGATTAGCGTAATTTACGCATAAAGAATAGCGTTATTTATTATCTTTTTCCATTTTTATGAGGTGAGCCATATTTCGGATTACCTTATCGTGCTTTTTTACAAATGGATTTTCATCATCCCATACATAGCCGGCTAAGACAGAGCATATTTTTCTCTTTACATCAGGGTTTTCTGGTTGGTGGAAAAATAGTTCTTGTAGATTTCCCGTGTACCATTCTTGTATATAAGTAGTGAATACATCAATTCCTTTGTTCATGTAATCACTATATTCCTTTTGCCAATTAACTTCTTGTCCATTGATTTGTTTTATGGCTAATTTTGCAGCGAGCATACCAGATTCAGTAGCAAAACAAACACCAGACGAAAAAACTGGATCTAAGAATTCAGTGCTATTTCCAGTTAATACATATCCATCTCCAAACATTTTGCTTACACTGATGGAATAATTCGATAGTTTTATAGGAGCAAATTCAAATGGTAGATTTCCAAATCTATTAATGTAGAAGTCCGATAAAGAGATGGCTTTTTCTAATGCCTCTTTAGCTGAATTATTTGTTGATAGTGCTTCAATAAAGTTCGTTGGTCCAACAATACCAACACTAGTATTTTCATTAGAAAATGGAATAACCCATAGCCAAACTTTAGTTTCTAAAATATCAAACGAGATTTGTGTACCCTCTATTCCATTTGGTCTACGTACATCTTTTATATGACTAAAAATAGCTGAATGTGGACTAAGTTTAGAAGCAGCATCTAATTTTAATAAACGAGGTAATACACGTCCATATCCACTCGCGTCAATTAAGAACTTTGCACGTATTTTCTTTTCTTGTTTATTTTTGTCTATAACTGTGGTGATTGATTCAGTACCTTGAAATTCGATATGAGTAACTTCTGATTCAAACTCTAAATCGACTCCTTTTTTTATCATTTCATTAGCTATAGCTAAGTCAAAGTCAGCACGTGGAATTTGCCATGTCCAATCCCAACCTTCGGAAAATTTGTTACTAAAATCAAAAATACAAATATCATTTCCACGAATAAATCGGGCACCCGGTTTCTTTTGAAAACCCAATTGATCCAGTGATGAAAACAAGTCTGCTTCTGCAAAATGGTCCATTACTCGAGGAATAAGACTTTCGCCAACAACTATGCGAGGGAATTTAGTCTTCTCAACTACTTTTACGTTAACACCTTTCTTGTGTAGGTAACTTGCTGCTACACTACCTGATGGTCCTGCTCCGATTACTAAAATATCGACATTTTCAATTAACATTTTATATGGTTATTGTGTTAATAGTTTTAAATTTGCCTTAAAAATATGACTATCAAATTTATTGACATTATTCAATACTTGAAAGCATTTAATCAAAAAATATTAATAGATTAATAATGAGTGTTTTAAAAGACTTCTTAACCTTAGATAATTTTATTGCTATCTTAAGTGATAATAAGAATATTATACTATCTGATGAATTAGTTACACGTGTAGAGAATAGCTTCTCTTTTTTGTCAGATTTCTCTAAAAATAAAGTAATTTATGGAGTAAATACTGGATTCGGTCCGATGGCTCAATATAGAATACAAGAGGAAGAATGTATACAATTACAATATAATTTAATTAGAAGTCATGCTTCAGGTATTGGAATACCACTTTCTATAGAACAAGTACGTGCTGCTATTTTGGCACGATTGAATACTTTATCTTTGGGTTATTCTGGAGTAAATCTATCGGTAATTAAACTGATGAAAGAACTACTAGATCGTCAGATTACGCCACTTATTTTTGCCCATGGAAGTGTTGGTGCAAGTGGTGATTTAGTACAGCTTGCTCATTTAGCTTTGGTGTTAATTGGTGAAGGAGAAGTGTTCTATAAAGGAGAGCGTAGAAGTACAAAAGAAGTTTTTGAAATAGAAGGATTACAACCTATTGAAATACGTATTAGAGAAGGAATTTCATTGATGAATGGTACTTCTGTAATGACTGGTATTGGAATTTTAAATTGGAGTAATGCTAACCGTCTATTAGATTGGTCTATTAAAATGTCATGTGCTATTAACGAAATAGTAAGTGCTTATGATGACCACTATTCTGTTGAGTTAAACCATGCGAAAAAGCATATAGGTCAACAGTTTATAGCTAAAGCTATGCGCGAAACTTTAGTGACTAGTAAAATGGTACGTAAACGTGATGAGCATCTATATACGGGAGAGAATCAAGAAAGTATATTTAAAGATAAAGTACAAGAGTATTATTCTATTCGTTGTGTACCTCAAATATTAGGACCTGTTTATGACACGATAATGGAAGTTAAGAAGGTCTTAGAAAATGAGATTAATTCAGCAAATGATAATCCAGTAGTTGATTTAGAAACAAAACAGGTATACCATGGAGGTAATTTCCACGGTGATTACGTTTCTTTAGAAATGGATAAATTGAAGTTAGTTATTACAAGGTTAACGATGTTGTCGGAGAGACAGTTGAATTATCTTTTAAATGCTAAAATCAATGAATTATTACCTCCATTTGTCAATCTAGGCAAATTAGGATTTAATTTTGGAATGCAAGGTGTCCAGTTCACAGCAACTTCTACCACAGCTGAATGTCAAACTTTATCGACTTCGATGTATGTACATAGTATCCCAAATAACAATGATAATCAAGATATCGTAAGCATGGGTACAAATGCTGCAGTGCTGTGTGATAAGGTAATAGAAAACAGTTTTGAAGTGCTTTCAATACAGATGATTACCTTGGCACAAGCAATTGATGCTTTGAATTGTAAAGAAAAGTTATCTTTATCTACACAAGAATGGTATAATGAGGTACGTATGATCATTCCTACATTTGCAGAAGATGTAGTAATGTATCCTTATTTACAAAAAGTAAAAGATTATTTAAAAAAGTAAAATACCTATATTTTTTAAAGAAAGGATAAGGTGGTATAAGTCAATATAAATTAATTCGCTATGAAAAAATTTGTAATTACATTAGGATTATCATTATCATGTTTTGTTTTAAGTTGTTATGCTCAAGATTTAGCAATGTTTAAAAAAGATGGTAAAGTTGGTTTCATCAATAAATCAGGAGAAGTAGTTATTGATCCTGTGTATTCCAATGGGAAAAGCTTTTCTGATGGATTAGCGGCAGTGACTTATTCAGGAAAGATGTGGGGATATATTGATTCTTCAGGAAAATTTGTAATTGATCCAATATTTAAAAGAGCTAATGATTTTGTTGGAGGAATGGCTATTGTTTCAATGAACGGTGATAATATTTACATAAATAAAGAGGGAAATGAGGTGAATGTTAAGGGCGCAGACAAATTATATGAATTTGCACCTGAAGGAGTAGCTATTTACAAGAGCAATAGGAGAGTTGGTCTTATAGACCAATTTGGAGAAGTAGTATTAGATCCTAAATATGACGTAATTAGGCCTTTTGTAAATGGATATGCAAAAGTGGCTTTGAATAACAAATGGGGAATTATAGATGTTAAAGGAAATGAGGTTATACCTACCAAGTATGAGGAGATAGGACACTTTATTATTGATGGATATGTTTGGGCTAAGTACAATGACAGCTTTGGTGTGATAGATAATGGTGAGTTTAAGGTGATAGAAGGAGCAGATAAAATACAAGATATAGAAAACTCTAATCAAGTAATAGTTAGGAATGGTAAGACTTGGGGAGTGGTTAATGATAAACAAGAATGGATTATACCTTCAATCTATGAAGATATACGTCAAGGTCACGGTGATTTATTAGCTGTTCGTACAGGTAGAAAATGGGGATTTATAAACGCTAAGAACGAAAGAGTTATTTCGTTTAAATACGATGATGCAGTAGCGTTTTCTGAAGACGGATTAGCCGCTGTGAAGAGCCATAAATGGGGGTTTATAGATACTAAGGGAACCGTAGTGATTCCGTTTGAATATGATATTACAGCTTTTAATTTTTCTTTTACGACTCAAGAAAAAGGATTTTTTGAAGGAGTAGCAAGAGTAAAGAAAAATAAAAAGTGGGGATTTATAGATACTAAAGGAAATGTATTAGGAAATACATGGTATGACAATTTAGAATTATTTAATAAGAAGTAAAAGTATATGAAGACTGCTATAGTAACAGGAGGATCAAGAGGAATAGGTAGAGCAATATGTAAGCGTCTAGCGGTAGATAAAAAATATCATATATTAATTAATTATCAATCAAATAAAGAGGCAGCTCTAGAGACGTTAACAGAAATTGAAAATCTCGGTGCTACAGGAGAAGTAATCTCTTTTGACGTTAGTGATAATTTGAGTGTAGTGACTGCATTAACCCAATGGATGGATAATAATCCTTCTGCTGTGGTAGAAGTAATTGTTAACAATGCTGGAATTACCAAAGACGGATTGTTTATGTGGATGCCATTAACAGATTGGAATAGTGTTTTGCAGACGAGTCTAAATGGTTTTTACAATGTGACACAGTTTTTTATTCAAAAAATGTTACGCAATAGATATGGGCGTGTAATTAATATTGTGTCTGTTTCTGGTGTAAAAGGTACTGCTGGCCAAACAAATTATTCTGCAGCTAAAGCTGGAGTAATTGGAGCTACAAAAGCGTTAGCTCAAGAAGTTGCAAAAAGAAATATTACTGTAAATGCAGTTGCACCTGGATTTATAGAGTCTGATATGACTGCAGAATTAGACCAAAAGGAATTAGTGAAAATGATACCGGCCAATCGCTTTGGAAAGGCAGAAGAAGTAGCTGACTTAGTTGGTTTTTTGGCCTCTGATAAAGCAGGATATATTACAGGAGAGGTTATTAATATTAATGGAGGAATATATTCATAATAAATGGAGAATAGAGTAGTTATTACAGGTATGGGGATTTATTCTTGTCTAGGACTAAACTTAGATGAAGTAAAACAATCTCTTTATACGGGTAAATCGGGTATTATCTATGATCAAGAACGCCATGATATGGGGTTTCGATCTGCTTATACAGGTATGGTTCCTCGTCCAGATTTAAAAATTGAACTTAGTAGAAGACAACGTGTATCAATTGGAGAAGAGACAGAATATGCTTATGTAGCAACGGTTGAAGCATTAAAGAATGCGGGTATTACAGATGCTTATTTAGAGCAACATGAAGTTGGTGTTTTATATGGAAATGACAGTGTATCAAAAGCCGTAATTGAAGCTACAGATATTTTTAGAGAGAAAAAAGATACCGCGTTAATTGGTTCAGGGGCTATCTTTAAGTCTATGAATTCAACAGTAACCATGAATTTATCAACTATCTTTAAATTGAGAGGTATAAATATGACTATTAGTGCTGCATGCGCTAGTGGCTCTCATGCAATAGGATTAGGCTATTTGATGATTAAAGGAGGATTACAAGATATTGTGATCTGTGGTGGTGCACAAGAAATTAATCCGTATGCAATGGCTAGTTTTGATGGATTAGGAGTTTTTGCAGAAGAAGGAGTATCTCCAGATAAAGCTTCTAGGCCATTTGATGCTAATCGCAATGGATTAGTACCGAGTGGTGGAGGCGCTACTGTTATTTTAGAGAGCTATGAATCTGCTGTAAAACGCGGTGCAACTATATTAGCTGAAGTAATGGGGTATAGCTTCTCATCAAATGGTGGTCATATTTCAACTCCTAATGTAGATGGACCTGCAACTGCGATGAAAAAAGCAATTGTACAAGCAGGTATAGCTATAGATGATATAGGATATATTAATGCTCATGCGACTTCAACTCCGTTAGGTGATGCTAATGAAGCAAAAGCTATACACGAAGTATTTAAAGGATATTCACCAGTGGTTAGTTCGACAAAATCATTGACAGGACACGAGTGTTGGATGGCTGGAGCATCAGAGATTGTCTATTCTACGTTGATGATGAATAACGATTTTATAGCTCCGAATATAAACTTTGAAAATGCTGATGAGGATTCGAGTAGATTAAATATTACGAACCAAACCTTAGATAAAAAATTTGATATATATTTGTCTAATTCTTTTGGATTTGGTGGAACAAATTCAGCATTAGTAGTTAAAAAATATAAATAAAAATGAACCACGAGGAGATTTTAGAAAAGATTAATCAAATTTTAATTGAAGAATTTGAAGTTGATGAGGATGTTATTGCTAGTGATAATAATTTAAAAGAAAGTCTTGATTTGGATAGTTTAGATTATGTAGACTTAGTTGTTTTGATTGAGTCAAATTTTGGTGTGAAATTAGTGGAAGCTGATTTTGCAAGTACTGTAACATTTCAAGATTTTTATACACTTATAGAAACAAAAGTGGCTGAAAAGTAGTTCCAATGACACAATGGCAAGGTAAATCTAAAGGGACACTTTTAGGATATAAAATATTTGTTTTTTGTATAAAAAAGCTCGGTATTAGAACAGCTTATAGTGTTTTAGTATTCGTAGCTTTTTATTATTTAATGACAGCTTGGAAATCTAATAATGCACTGTTCTACTATTTACATAAGAGACAGGGCTATTCAATACTGAAGACATGGGGTATGATGTATATGAGTTATTTTAGATTTGGACAAGTTTTGATTGATAAGACAGCTATTTCTTTAGGCTTACGAAATCGTTTTACTTACGAGTTTGACGGTATAGAAATATTAAAACAGCTATTAGCAGAAAAAAGAGGTGCTATATTGATTAGCGCCCATGTTGGAAACTTTGAAGTAGCAGAGTATTTTTTTGCGGATATTGATTTTGATTGCCAGATTAACTTGGTAACTACCGATAGAGAGCACTCATTTATTAAAGAATATTTTGAGCGTATTTCTATAAAGACAAACCTTAAGTTCATCATTGTAAAAGATGATCTGTCTCATATATTTGAGATTAATAATTGTTTGTCAAATAATGAAATAATTTGTTTCACAGGAGATAGATATTTTCCAGGAACAAAAGTATTAGTAGAGGAGTTTTTGGGCGAACAAGCTGTTTTTCCAGCTGGTCCTTTTAGCATTGCTTCTCGTATGAAGGTTCCTGTAGCTTACGTCTACGTAATGAAGGAATCAAAATTACATTATCATCTTTACACTAGACGTGTAGAGGTAAAACATAGAGATGCACAACATCTATTAAAATCCTATTGTGAAAGTGTTACTCAAATTGTAAAAGAGTATCCATTGCAGTGGTTTAACTATTATGATTTTTGGAATTCAGATAGTAAATAGTAACATATGAAAAAAGTACTTGTTTTATATTACTCTCAGTCAGGACAGTTGAAGCGTGTCTTAGACCGTTTAACTGAACCTATTAGAGAGAGTGGTGATATTGAGGTTACTTACTATCAAATACAATTAGAACAAGATTTCTCCTTTCCTTGGGAAAAGGAAGCATTCTTTAATGCTTTTCCAGAATCGTTTAAACAAATACCTCAAACTGTATTATCACCACCTGATGAGATATTAAATACAAGGTATGATTTGATAATATTAGGTTATCAAGTTTGGTACTTATCCCCTTCTATTCCAATTAACTCTTTTTTAAAGAGTGCCTATGCGCAGACTATTTTCAGAGATACTCCTGTAGTGACAGTGAGTGGTAGTCGTAATATGTGGGTAATGGCTCAAGAGAAAGTTAAAGGTCTTTTGAAAGAAGTTAAAGGATCATTAGTTGGAAATATAGCTTTAGTTGATAGACATATTAATCTCGTTAGTGTAATTACGATTGTTGATTGGATGTTTAGTGGTAAGCAACGTAAAGTATGGGGCTTTTTGCCTAAAGCTGGTATATCCGAGGAAGAAATACAAAATAGTGATCGCTTTGGAGTGATTATAAAAGATTATTTATCTAAGGATAAATATTTAGATATGCAACGTGATTTAGTATCTTTAGGAGCAGTAGAGGTACGTCATTTTCTTGTTTCTATGGATAAGAAGGCTAATAGAATTTTCAAGGTATGGTCAACGTTGATCTATAATAGTAGAAATAGAAAAACACTACTAAAAATATTTAATTATTATTTATTTATAGCGATTTGGCTAGTGTCGCCTATCGTGCATATTATTCATCTGTTATTGTATCCTTTTAATTACAGAAGGATTAAGAAAGATGAAAAATATTTTCAAGGAATAGATTAGTTACTACTATGAGTAAAGTATATATAACCAAGAGTGCAAAGTTTTTACCAAATGCCGCTGTTAGCAATGATGAGATGGAAGCGAAATTAGGTAAAATTGACAATAAAGAATCAAAAGCTAGACGTATTGTATTGCGTAATAATGGTATCAAACAGCGATATTATGCTATCGATAATGAAGGTATTGCAACGCATAACAATAGTGATCTTACACTGGAGTCGATTAAGGGATTATGTGATGAACAATTCACTTTATCAGATATAGAGGTCTTATCATGTGGTACTTCAACACCGGATCATTTATTGCCTTCTCATGCAGCAATGGTACACGGGTTGATGAAGACTAAGTCTATAGAACTTAACTCTGCTTCTGGCGTTTGTTGCTCAGGTATGAGCGCATTGAAGTATGGTTATCTGTCTGTGAAGGCTGGCGATTCTAATAATGCAGTTTGTACAGGTTCTGAACGTGTGTCTTCGTGGATGAAAGCGGATCGATTTGAGGCAGAAGTAGATAGCTTAAAAGAGCTTGAACAAACACCTATTATTGCTTTTAAGAAGGACTTCTTGAGATGGATGTTATCTGATGGTGCGGCAGCTTTATTGCTAGAAGATAAACCTAGAGAAACGACCTCTTTGGAAATCTTGTGGATGGATGCTTATTCTTATGCCTATGAATTGGAAGCGTGTATGTATGCAGGAGGAGACAAGTTAGAGGATGGTTCACTCAAACCGTGGAGTGATTACACAGCTAGTGAATGGTTAACAGAATCAGTATTTTCTTTAAAGCAAGATGTTAAAGTACTTAATGAAAATATTTTAGGAAGAGGTGTTGATAGCATGAGACAGACGATGGAAAAACATAATATTACACCAGCTGATATTGATTATTTTTTACCTCATGTTTCTTCACATTACTTTGTCGATAATCTTTATGCTATGTTTGCTGAAGCAGGGCTAGAAATAACAAAAGACAAGTGGTTTATGAATTTAAAACGCGTAGGTAATGTAGGGTCTGCCTCTATTTACCTAATGTTAGAAGAGTTGATGAATTCAGGTAAGTTAAAATCAGGTGATCGTATTATGTTATCTGTTCCAGAAAGTGGTCGTTTTTCTTATGCGTATGCTTATTTAAAAGTAGTATAGATGAATAAACTAGTAGATTTAATAGATAGAGACTTAGTTAAGCAATTAATACCTCAACGGGAGCCAATTGTGATGGTAGATGCGTTATATGAATATACAGAGACTACTATTAAGGCAGGGCTAACTATAGCTGGTAATAATCTTTGTGTAAGCAACGGGGTTCTGCGTGAAGTAGGATTGATTGAACACATGGCTCAGTCAGTTGCATTGCATACTGGGTATCAATTTTATTTACGACAAGAACCTGCACCAGTAGGTTATATAGGTTCAATAAAAAAAATAGATATAAATGCATTGCCAAAAGTAGGTGATACGATTTATACTAAAGTTGATATATTACAAGAGTTTATGGGGGTTACGTTAGTTGAACTACAGACGTATATCAATGGAGTATTAATTGCTTCCGGATCTATGAAAACAGTACTTGCTAAAGAGGAATAAAATGGGGCGTTCTACAAGATCTATAGTTATTCAGAATTATTTACCTCATCGCGATCCGATGCTTATGGTCGATATTATTAGTGATATATCAAATGAAGCAGTTACAACTACTTTCTTGATTGAGGAAGATAATTTATTTGTTTTAAGTGGAGTATTGCAAGAAGTAGCTTTGATTGAGAATGCTGCCCAAACTTGTTCTGCAATTGTAGGACAGTCTTTCTTCTTTGATGAAAATGACAATGAACGGGTGAATGTTAGTGTATTGGGATTTATTAGTTCTATAAAAAGGGTAAGTATAAAAAAATTACCAAGGGTAGGACAAGTTATAACAACGAAAGGTGTTTTAGTGTCAAAAGTAGATAGTGGTGATACAGCCATCTGTATAATGCAGGTAAACACGCTATTAGGCGATACTGAAATAATGAATGCGGAGTTAAACCTATTCTTACAAAAACAATAAGTTTATTATGAAAGAGTCTGATGTACCTCAAGATAAGAGTAGTCTTAAAGAGAACGATATTAAAGAACTATGTTATGCTGTAAATGAAAAGGGTGAATATGTGACAGCATTGAGTTCAGGTTGGGATACTAAAACTATTGTTCAAGAAGCAACTTTACACCAAATAGAAGAGCGCATTCTTGAAGCAAAACAACAAGTAAGAGAAGGTATTTATAGTCCTATTGTCTATTTTATGGAATTAAATAGAATGGATATGCAGACACTTTGTGCTTATGTTTCTATGTGGAAATGGAGAGTAAAAAGACATTTTAGGCCTTCAGTATATAATAGATTAAACGATAAAATATTACAGAGATATGCAGATGCTTTTGGTATTTCAGTAGCAGAATTAAAAGCATTTACGGGAAAAGAATAAAGTATGACAGTAGATTTTAAACATCATCAATCAGCACATTGTGAAAATGGTGTAGCTTCTAATTTATTAATTAATCAAGGATTACAGATTAGTGAGCCGATGGCTTTCGGTCTAGGATCTGGACTGTTTTATGTTTACTTACCGTTTGTCAAAGTAAATCATGCTCCTGCTATTAGTTATCGTCCTTTACCTGGTTTGATATTTAATCGTTTGGCAAAGCGTCTTGGATTAAAGGTTAAGCGTATCAAGTTCTCTAATAGAGCTAAGGCTCAACAAGTCTTAGAACAGAAAATTGCCGAAGGAATACCTTGTGGTTTACAAGTAGGTGTTTTCCATCTTCCTTATTTCCCTGAAGAATATCGCTTTCATTTTAATGCACATAATTTAGTTGTTTATGGCAAAGAGGGTGACAACTTTTTAGTCAGCGATCCAGTAATGGAAACGACGACGATATTAACGCCTAATGAGCTTGAACGTGTACGCTTTGCACAAGGAGCTTTTGCTCCCAAAGGACAGATTTATTATCCTGTACAATTACCACAAACGGTTAATTGGGAATGTGCTATTTACAAAGCGATTAAGAAAACTTGTAGAGATATGTTAGCTCCTGTTCCTATTGTAGGTGTTAAGGGAATGCGTATGGTAGCTAGAGCAATTGTAAAGTGGCCTAAAAAAGTAGGTGGTCCTAAAGCTAATCATTACTTGGCTCAGATGGTACGCATGCAGGAAGAGATTGGTACAGGTGGTGGAGGATTTAGATTTATCTATGCGGCTTTTTTGCAGGAAGCAGGAAATAAGATAGGAAATACTAAATTAGTAGAGTTGTCTAAAGAGATGACTGAGATAGGTGATAGCTGGCGTGACTTTGCAGTTAATGCTGCTAGAGTGTATAAGAAACGCAAGAATGGCGATGACGTATATGTTTCCTTATCGAAGGAATTAATGAGTTTAGCAGATAGAGAAGAGCAATTCTTTAAAAAACTAAAAAAAGCTATATAGTGCAAAACAATATAATAGATATTGAACACCTTTACAAACAATATGAAGGGAGTGAGTTCTTTTCAGTGAAAGACTTGTCTCTTGTTATTAAAAGGGGTGTTTTCTTTGGTATCTTAGGGCCTAATGGAGCTGGAAAAACAACATTGATATCTATGTTATGCGGTTTAATTAAACCGACTTCAGGAAAGCTTTTAGTAAACGAACTTAGCTATACTACTCATGCTAATTTAATCAAACAACAGATAGGGGTAGTTCCTCAAGAATATGCCTTATACCCTACACTTACTGCTTTTGAAAACTTGTGTTTTTTAGGGAGTATGTATGGATTAAAGGGAAAAGTACTCAAGGAAAGGGTTAATCACTATTTAGATTATTTAGGTTTGGAAGTGTTTAAACACAAGAGAATTAACACATATTCAGGGGGTATGAAGCGTAGAGTTAACCTTATTGCTGGAATATTACACGAACCGAGCATCTTGTTTTTAGACGAGCCTACTGTTGGTGTTGATTTGCAATCGAGATTAGTTATTGTTGATTTCTTAAAGCAATTACACCAAAAAGGAACAACTATTATATATACTTCACACCATTTGGCTGAGGTTGAAGAACTGTGTACGCAGATAGCCATTATAGATAGAGGTACTATCTATGCTTTGGGTACTGGTGAAGATTTAAAATTACAAACTGGAAAAGAGACTTTAGAACAGGCTTTCTTAGCTCTGACTGGTACAAATCTGAGAGATGATGTATAAATTGTGGATGACCATACGCAAAGAGTTTTTGTTGTTAGTGCGTGACTTTGGCGGATTAGCTATACTTTTTGTTATGCCTGTATTTCTTGTAATAACGGTTACTTTAATACAGAATAATACGTATGAGAATATCACGAATCAAAAGATGGAGATTCTCTTAGTAGATCTTGATCGAGGAGAGATTGCGAATAAGTTAGTATCTGAAGTAAAAGAGTCTGGTACATTTGAGTTTATCAGTGAACTTGATAATAGTGTTCTAACAGAACAGAGAGCGAAAGAGGCTGTGCGTAATGGGCATTACCAGTTAGCAATTATTATTCCTGAACATTTAAGTAGTAGTCTTACTGAGCGTATTGATGATAATGTTAATAGCGTACTAGCTCATTTTGTTGATGGTGACACGTTAATTAATAAAACCTATTTTACTCCCAAAGAAGTTAAGTTATATTTCGACCCTGCTCTTCAGAACTCTTTCAAAGAAGGAATAAAAGGAGCTATTGATAAGATTGTCGCTACAATTGAAAATAAGTCAATATACAGTGCTTTTGCTTCTCAATTAAGTGATAGCGATGAGCCACAAGCATTATTTGCTCAGGAGAGCTTAATTAGCTTTAAAGAGATAACACCAAAAGATGAAGGGTTTGACATAATACCTAACGCAGTACAACACAATGTGCCTGCCTGGAGTTTGTTTGCCATCTTCTTTATCATCGTTCCTCTTGCGATGAATATTGTCAAAGAGAAAAATCAAGGGACAAATATTAGATTATTTACAATGCCTACCTCTCCTATTATTACATTAGGAGGAAAGGTAATTACGTACTTAGTGATTTGCTTATTGCAGTTCTATCTTATTATTTTAGTTGGGAAATTTGTATTCCCTATGATAGGATTATCTTCATTTGACTTTAGTGGTAAACTAATAGGACTTACCGTTGTGACTTTGTTTTCAGGGTTATCTGCTGTTTCCTTAGGTGTACTATTAGGGACAGTCGCTAAGACACAAGAGCAGTCATCACCGTTCGGAGCAACATTCGTTGTTATTCTTGCTGCTGTTAGCGGTGTATGGGTACCTACTTTCGCGATGCCTAATTTTATGCAGTATATTGCTAAAGCTTCGCCGATGAATTGGGCACTTGAAGGATACTACACTATTCTGTTAAGGGATGGAGGTATATGGCAAACGCGTTATATGATTATTTTGTTACTTTTGTTTTCATTACTAATACTATCAATTGCACTTTTTTATGATAAGAAAAAAAGATCTTTATAACGAAGTATCTCCTTTAATGGAGATAACAGAAGTAAGGGTTCGTTTTAATGAGACGGATGCACTGGGTATTGTATGGCATGGTAATTATCTTACGTATTTTGAAGATGGTAGAGAAGCATTCGGTCGTAAGTATAATATTGGTTATTTAGATGCAATTGATAATGGCTATGTTACACCTATTGTATCTTCAAATTGCTCACATAAGCTGACGGTGAAGTATGGAGATGTACTGAGAATAGAGACTAGTTATATCAATACGCAGGCGGCTAAGATTATCTTTAGGTTTAAAATATATAATCAGCATGATGAAATAGTATGTACAGGTGAGACTGTACAGGTATTTTTAGATAAAGAGGGGAACCTGAGTTTACAGTTACCTGTTTTTTATGAAGAGTGGAAAAGAACAGTTGGTTTGTTGTAGTATGAAGAAAGTATATATCACATCTACTTCTTGTTTGAGTAGTGTAGGAGCTGATAAACAGCTTACGTGGCAAGGTTTACAAGAAGGACAATCGGGAATTAAGAAAATAGAAAAGTTTGGTTTTCTAGAGGATATCTATGCTGGTCAGATAGCTGATGAGGTCATAGATACACAGTGGAATAAATTGAATATCAAAGGTATTTATACAAGACTTGAAAAGATGCTTATTATAGCTCTTAAACCTATGATTGATCTGAAGAAACCTACTGATACTTCACAACTAATACTAGCTACAACCAAAGGAAATATAAATAACCTAGCTAACACAGGTGTTAAGGGTGCGGATATCAATGATATGATACAGCGCATAGCTGATTTGTTTGGTTTTAAGACTACCCCTATTGTGGTGTGTAATGCTTGTGTATCTGGTATCTTAGCTGTGTCTATTGGGAAGCGAATGATACAGATGGGGGTATGTGAAGATGCGTATATTGTGGCAGGAGATGAATTAACCCCTTTTGTGGCATCTGGGTTTAATAGTTTTCAAGCAATGAGTGATGAACCTTGTAAGCCTTTTGATGCTAATCGCAAGGGAGTGACTCTAGGGGAAGGTTCGGCTGCAGTGTATTTATCTACGGAGTGTACAGCACAAGAAACTGTATTTGAGGTGATCGGAGAAGCTTCTATTGCAGATGCTAATCACATATCGGGACCTTCTCGTACTGGTGAAGGCTTGTATCTGAGCATACAAGGTGCATTAAGAGAAGCTGGTATTACAGCAGAACAAGTTGATTTGGTATCAGCACATGGTACTGCCACTAATTATAACGATGAAATGGAATCTATTGCTTTTGATAGGTCAGAATTATCTTCTACTCCTACGCATAGTTTGAAAGGGTACTTTGGGCATACATTAGGTGCAGCTGGCTTGTTAGAGTTAGTTATTGTTATAGAAAGTATGCTTTACAATCAACTAGTGGTATCTAAAGGATATGAGATATCGGGTGTATCTAGAGCATTGAATATGATAACAGCTAACAGTAAACTTTCACTAAATACTGCTTTAAAGACTGGGTCAGGTTTTGGTGGATCAAATACTGCATTATTAATCGCTAAACGAAATTAAGTAAGATGGAACAGCACAAATATAGCATCAGTAAATGGTGTACTGTATCAGAGGAGGTAGTAAAGCGTTTTGATCAGGTGGTATTTGAGGGAGAGAAAGGTGACTTTGTGGCCTTTGCTAAAGCTTACTATAAGACGAATGAGATAGACTATCCGAAGTTCTTCAAAATGGATGCATTAAGTAAGCTTGCCTTTATTGGTTCAGAGTGTTTATTGATGGATGAGGAGTTTGATAAACCTACTAGTGATATTGCATTGTTGTTTAGCAATGCTAGTTCAAGTTTGGATACGGATTTGAAACACTGTGAATCTATTATTGATAAAGATAGTTTTTATCCTAGTCCCGCAGTTTTTGTTTACACACTAGCAAATATTTGTTTAGCTGAGGTGAGTATTAAGCACAAATTACAATCGGAGAACGCGTTTTTTGTAACGCCTAGTTTTGATGGTGATTTGATGTACACACAGGTTAAGTATATTTTAGAGACACACAGAGCAAAACAAGTGTTATGTGCTTGGGTAGAATACCTAGAAGGGAAATATAAATTCTTTGGATATATGGTTGGATCATATCGACAAGGAGAATTAGAACATACAAGAGAGAATATTAAAGAAATATATAGAAGGTAATGGAAGATTTAAAGATTGAATTAAAAGGAAAAATCATTGAAGTGTTGAACTTAGAGGATATCACAGTTGAGGATATTCAAGATAACGATCCACTTTTCGGTGATGGTTTAGGATTAGATTCTATTGACGCATTAGAATTAATCGTGTTAATGGATAAAGATTACGGTATCAAATTAAGTGATCCAAAAGAAGGTCGTAGTATCTTCCAGTCAATTGAAACAATGGCAACGTATATTGCTGCTAACAGAACAAAATAATATACCATGCAAGAGCGTATCGTTATTACAGGTATGGGAATTATCTCTGCGATCGGTAATACTGTCGAAGAGAATTATAATGCCTTATTATCAGGTCAATCGGGAATAGGTGATTTGACCCTATTTGACTCTATTCATCAAGAATCTATAAAAGTTGGACAAGTGAAAAAGTCCACTGAAGAACTAATAGCAGAGCTTGGATTGAGTAGTGACAATAACTATACGCGTACGGCTCTTTTAGGTGCTCATGCAGCGAAAGAAGCTATTGCTAATGCTGGAATACAAGATATCAATGACCGTAAAACGGGATTGATATCTTCTACTTCTGTGGGAGGTATGGACTATACGGAGAAGTTTTTCTACGATTTTGAAACAAGCCAAGCAAGTCGAAAGTATATTGACACGCAAGGAGCAGGTGACTCTACAGAAAAGATTGCTGATTGTCTAGGACTTCATGGTTTAGTGACTACGATTAGTACGGCATGTTCATCTGCCGCTAATGCTATTATATTAGGAGCTAGATTGTTAAAAGCGGGTAAACTAGATCGCGTTATTGTAGGAGGTACAGATGCATTGTCTAAGTTTACGGTCAATGGATTTAATACTTTGATGATTCTTACAGATGGGTATAATACGCCATTTGACCAGAATAGAAAGGGATTGAATCTAGGTGAAGCAGCAGCTTATTTAGTGCTCGAACACGAAGCTATTGCTATTGCAGATGGCCGCACAATACTTGGTGTAGTCAGTGGGTATGCTAATGCCAATGATGCTTATCACCAGACTGCATCCTCTGAGAATGGTGAAGGTGCTTTTCTTGCTATGCAAAAAGCATTAGAAATGGCAAAAATGTCGCCAAATAACGTGGACTATGTCAATGCTCATGGTACTGCTACACCAAATAATGATTTATCAGAAGGAAGAGCGATGCAGCGAATCTTCACAGACCATATGCCTGCATTTAGTTCTACGAAGCCATTTACGGGACATACTTTAGCTGCAGCAGGTGCTATCGAAGCTGTTTATAGTTTGTTAGCGATGCAGTATGGTGTGGTATTTCCGAATAAGAATTTTGTAACTCCAATGGAAGAGTTAGCAATAAGACCTCAGACGAGTTTGTTACACAAAGAAATAAATTCCGTATTATCGAATTCTTTTGGCTTTGGAGGGAATTGTTCAACAGTTATATTTTCTAAATTCTAAGCTATGAAAGTTTATATAAATGGACTTGGTTCTGTCTCATGTCAAGAGGGAACTAGAAACTTTAAGTCTTCTGATTTAACCAGAGTTTCTCAAGGTATAAATCAAGCTCAACAACCTTCGTATAAAGAACTTATCCCAGCAGGGATGTTAAGACGTATGGCTAAGGGTGTTAAGATGGGAATATACGCTTCTCACTCAGCATTAGAAGAGGCTAATATAGCAGTGCCAGATGCGGTGATTACGGGTACTGGATTAGGTTGTTTGATTGACTCTGAAAAGTTTCTTTCTACTATGTTAGAAAACAATGAGAGCTACCTTACTCCTACTTCTTTTATACAATCTACGCATAATACTGTAGGTGGGCAAATCGCTCTCAAGTTGCAATGTATGGGGTACAACTTTACTTATGTAAATCAAAATACGTCTTTTGAATCGGCATTATTAGATGGACTTTTGCAAGTACAAGCTGGTGAATTGAACAATGCGTTGATCGGTGGTGTTGATGAGATCGGTGATATTACCATGAGATTTCTTCAATTAACAAAGAAGATTAATACCGTAGATGAGATATTTCCTAAGGGAGTTAACTATGGTGAAGGAGCTACTTTTATAGTTCTTGATAACAAACAAACTACTCAGTCTTATGCTGAGTTAGTAGATACTGCTATCTGCAACCGTGTGGAAAGTGTAGAGGATTTTATACAAAGCTTTTTATCTAGTCAATATATTGTGCCAGAACAAATAGATGTATTAGTTTTAGGAAGCAATCAGACAGCGAATGATGGAGCTTTTTATGCACAGGCACAAGCGATATGTTCTAGCAGTGCTTTAGAGACGTTTAAAGAGTTTAGTGGGGAATATCATACAGCTTCAGCTTTCGGCCTTTTAAATGCCTGTGAAATGCTTAAATATCAACAGTTATTTAGTACAGGTGAGTCTAAGCCTATTGAGTATATTCTTGTATATAATCAGTTTGATGGGAAAGACCACAGTCTAACTTTACTTAAGAAATGTGGAGATTAAAACTGATCAACTCCTTTGGAGTATTGTATTTTACAGTAGTCAGCACTCTAGTTTTTGTCAATAAAATAAGTGTGTGGTGGTTCCTTCTAGGAGGGCTTCTTTGGATTGGAATGCTTACATGGGGAGCATTTGATATTCGATTGAACGTATTTGTCAAGGCTATCACTTCTAATAAAGGGGAGACGCGAAAGCGAATTGCGATTACCTTTGATGATGGTCCTACCCTATTTACTCCGATGGTGCTTGAGCTTTTGCACAAGTACAATGCTAAAGCGACTTTCTTTTGCATCGGAAATCAAGTAAGTAAATACCCTTTGATTCTTAAACAGACTTTCGTAGAAGGACACCTTATCGGTAACCATACACAAACTCACACCACGCGTATGGGCTTTCTCTCAGCTGATGAGGTTACTCAAGAAATCGAATTGGGAGAACAGACCATTGAGAATGTGCTGGGCATTCGACCAATGTGGTATAGACCCCCATTTGGGGTGACTAATCCCAAGATAGCGAATGCTTTGTCTAAAACACACTATAAGATAGCAGGGTGGAATATTCGATCATTAGATACTGTTATTGATCGTGAACAGCGTATTTTTGAAAGATTAAAACGCAAAATTCGACCTGGAGGAATAATTTTATTACACGATACCTCCAATAAAAGCGTTAATGTTTTAGAGCAATTATTGATTGAACTGACCAATCAACATTATGAAATGGTAACATTAGACGAACTATTAAATCATTAAGTGTATGAAGAAGATATTAAGTGCCTTGTTATTTTTAGCAATGACTACTGGGGCTATGGCACAAGAAAAAGAAATGAATCAAGTGGAGATTACAACATTTAGAAAGGAAGTAATCGCAAAGACAAAAGAGATTACTAGTCTTTCTACAGATTTTATTCAATATAAGCATCTTAGCTTTATGTCAAAGGATATTGAATCTAAAGGAAGCATGCTCTTGCAAATTCCCAATAAACTATTGTGGAAATACAGTTTGCCTTTTGAATATAGTATTGCTTTCAAAGACAATAAGATTAGTATTAATGATCAAGGAAAGAAGAATAAAGTAGATATAGGGAACAATAAGAAGTTTGCTAAAATTAATAATCTAATTGTAGGTAGTATAAGTGGAAATATGTTTGATGAGAAGGAGTTTAAAATCTCTTATTTCAAAAGTGGCAAACGCAGTATTGCAAAGCTAATTCCCTTGAGTAAAGATATTTTACAGTATATTTCACAAATAGAATTGTACTTCGACGAAGGGCAAAGTACAGTATCGGAAGTTAAATTAATAGAACCTTCTGCCGATTATACACGCATTGTATTCAAGAACAGACAAACGAATATCAAGTTAAATGATTCGAGTTTTAGTAATTAGTTTGTGTGTACTGTTTACCTATTCGTGTAAAACTGTACAGCTAGCGGATTTACCTAAGCAAGGGTTCCTACCTACTGAGCAAGTGGTGGAGAATAGTTATTTCGCTAAGATAGGAGAAGAACACATCTTTAGAGCGAATATCACCCTATTTAAGAACGAACTAAGCGGTCTGATAGTGATTAAACGCATAGATGATCAACAGCACAGAGTAGTACTTACCTCAGACTTTGGCAATACATTATTTGATTTCTCTATTTATTCGGATAAATATGCAGTTAATTATGCGATGAGTGATATAAATAAGAAGTTTATTTTGAGTATTTTAGCTAGAGATTTTCAGCTCTTTACAGCTACGAGATTACCTGTAATGAAGAAGCGTTCGCTAGGAGATGAGATCGTGTATCTAGGAAAATATAATAAGCTAAAGAATGTGGTCGTATGGGATAATCCTTTAGCCCGTGTATCTCGCTTAGTATATGGAACACCTAAGAAGGCTAAAGCGGTTTATAATTATACCGAATCGGAAGATGGTAAGGCTATTTTATCTATAGAGCATTATAACTTCCCGATGAGGATAAAGCTTATACCGCTAGTAGAAGAGTAACCAACACCAAGAGAAAAGCTATATGAAAAAATTATTATTAACCTTATTATTAATCGCAGGAATAGGTCAGTCTTATGCTAAAGAGAAAACGAGAAGAATTAATCCTGGTATTCGTGGAGGATGGAATATGAGTACCGTGACAGGTACAGAAGGAGATTATCGTACTAACTTTTATCTTGGGGTACAACTTCCTATTAGATTGGCAAAGTTCTATGAGTTACAGCCTGAGCTTGTGTATTCACGTCAAGGGGCGGATAATATAAACCCATCACTAGTAAACTATAATTATGACCGCAGTGGAAGTAATTTACAGTTAGATTATGTGGATATTAACGTGATTAATAAATTCCATTTGGGTAGAGTTAACTTGCAAGTAGGACCTGGATTAGCAATTGCTACGAATAGCAGTGATAAGAACATCACTCCTATAGACTTAACATTTAACTTTGGTATCGGATTAGATATCACTAAACGCATTGGTGTGGAAGCTCGATGGATGCCTGGAGTTGTTAGTATTAATAATGGAGCAGATACATATTATAACGGGGTACAGTACATCTATGACGATTATATGCGTAATAACACATTTCAGATCGGAGCTTATTTTAGACTTTAATTTAAAGTATTATCTTTATACAGACGTGATTACGCATTATAAAGCGTTTAATCACTCTTTTTTTATCGTAGAACTATCAAGTTTAAGAAGGTGAGCAATGATTGCTATAAGTCTGCTATATATTATTTATGGAGTGTTTTTGCATAAATAGTCTATAGTACGTTATTTTTTTGTTTTTTCGTCTCGACTTTTTCGGTGATGATTGACCTATACGTGCAGTTTTCGTGACCTTTTCTTGCCAAGGAAGCACTTCTGGGCACGTAAACTGCAGGAATACTGCATTAATTGTGGAAGCTTGGCAACAATAGAGAAGAAAGAGTGTTTTTTATTACGATTAGACAACGTTTAAGAGTATAGTGATAAGTTCTGCCTTTTCAAGTATTATAGAGGGTTATATGCAAAAGATCAGCTAGTCAGTAAATTATTATTGACAGTTAAGGTGTTTTAAATTTATTATGCGCTTCTCCTTTTCTTCTCCCTACCCCATCTCTTTCAAATAATTAGAGATAAGTTAAAATGCGTTTAAATAAAAAAGTGTATTTTTTTAGTTAGTTTTGCATTTAAACTTTTTTAAGAAAAATAGTAGTGTCTATGCTTATTGATAATTTTTACGAAGTAATTGATTTGAAGTCAATTGGCGAAAATCAATACTCAGTTTTAGTAACTTTGAATACCTCTCATAATGTATTTAAAGGACATTTCCCTAATAACCCAGTAATGCCAGGAGTTTGCATGATTCAGATTATAAAGGAATTAACTGAAGAGATCGTCAGCAGTAAGCTTTTTTTGGAGCAGGTGTTAAATGTAAAGTTTATGACGTTAATTAACCCTGAAAAATGTAACGAATTATCTTTTTCGCTACAAATAGATGAGAGAGACGACGTTGTGAAAGTTAAAAGTACAATTGAGTTTCAAAGTGCTATTGCACTAAAGATGAGTAGTACATTTAAAAGACAATAAATATGAAGTTATTGACTGTATTTATAGTAAGTTTGACGCTATTCTTTCAATCTTCTTCGAAAGGAATTAGAGAGAGTTTTGAGCAAGCAAGTGGTTCAATTGAACAAGCAGAAGTATTCTATGAAAAGACTCTTTCGTTAGATGATACTGATCTGTCAACTGCATATAAAGGTGCAGCATTGATAACAAAGGGCAAATACGCAAAGGGAATAAAAAACAAAAAAATGCTTATCGTAGAGGGTGCAGGCTTACTAGATCAAGCAGTGAATAATAAGCCAACGAATCTTGAAATTCGACTGGTCCGATTAATTATTCAAGAGCATTTGCCGAATATTGTTAAGTATAAAAGTAATTTGCAAGAGGACAAAGAAGCAATCGTTAAGGGATATAATAGCCAATCAACAGAGCTAAAAAAATGGATTAGCGATTATGCTCGGCAGTCAAAAATATTTACAGCAGAAGATAAAAGTAAGCTTCTGTAATGAATGAATAAATGAAAGACAACTATACTTCGCCTACTATACGCACTAATATTGATGAATTAGGATTTTGTATAATAATTCCTACTTATAATAACCACAAGACTTTACAACGGGTCATAGAAGGTGTGTTGTCTTATACAGATAAGGTTATTATTGTCAATGACGGCTCGACAGATACGACACTTTCTATATTAGAAAAGTATCGATCAACTATACTTATTATCGATTTACCACAAAATAAGGGAAAGGGAAATGCACTGACGATTGGATTTAGAGAAGCTATTCGACAAGGATATCAATATGCAATTACGATAGATAGTGATGGCCAACATTATCCCAGTGATATCTCCGTATTCGTTGAGACACTTATGCTAAGTGATGAAAAGAACTTATTACTCATTGGTTCTAGAAATATGGAACAAGAGGGAGTACCAAAGAAAAGTAGCTTTGGAAATAAGTTTTCTAATTTTTGGTTTTGGTTTGAAACTGGAATTAAATTGACGGATACACAATCAGGATATCGACTTTATCCATTGAAGGCTTTAGCAAAGAAATACTATACCAAAAAGTTTGAGTTTGAAATAGAAGTGATTGTACGTGCCGCGTGGAATGATGTCGCTGTGCGCAATGTACCTATTCAAGTTTTATATGATGAGTCAGAACGCGTATCTCATTTTAGACCTTTTAAAGACTTTACGCGTATTAGTTTATTAAATATGGTATTAGTGACTTTATTGTTACTGTATATTTTTCCAAGAAACTTCATAAGACGTTTTAAAAAAAAAAGTTTTAAGGACTTTCTGAGAGAAGATATTTTAGGAAGTGATGATTCAAATCAGAAAAAAGCGATTTCCATAGGTCTAGGTGTATTTATAGGAATAGCACCTCTTTGGGGATTACAGTCTTTCTTGTCTATTTTTTTAGCAATTACCTTTCGATTAAACAAGGTGTTGTCCTTTGCCTTTTCAAATGTGAGTATCCCGCCGATGATCCCAATAATTGTTTTTGCTTCGTTGAGAACAGGGTATTATCTTGTTCCCCATGGGACAAAAGAAATCCTTTTAGACACTTATACAGTTGAGTCTATTTCTGCACATCTATTACAGTATCTGGTGGGAAGTGTTGTTTTAGCAGGGGTAATGAGTGTGCTACTTGGAGTAGGAAGTTATGTATTATTATCAGTATTCAATAAAAAAGTAAAGTAATGTCTAGTATATTCTATCATATCTATCAGTGGGGAGAAAAGAACAAGGTAATGTTCTTGATATTGTCAATCTTTTTTGTTGTATTGATGGCCTTTGGAGCTGTAAATATCAAATTTGAAGAAGATATCACTCGGATATTACCAAAAAATGAGAAAGCAACAATTACGTCTAAAGTACTTGGTCAATTGCGTTTTTCTGACAAAGTATCGGTAATCATTGAAAAGCAAAAAGGAGGTACAACAGAGGACATGGTCTTGGTAGCAAATCAATTTCTAGATTCGTTAGCTGTTAAAAAAGAATATGTCAAGTCCGTTCAAGGTAAAATAAACGATGAGAATATCAATGAAACTATTGAATTTGTCTATGCGCATTTACCTCTTTTTTTAGAGAAGGCAGATTATGATAAGATAGAGCGAAAATTGGCAAATGACAGTCTACAACGAGTTGTAGAGGACAATTATAGAACGTTGATTTCGCCTACAGGAATGGTCGCAAAGCAATTCATTCAGCGCGACCCGTTAGGGATTGGATTTATCGCATTGGAGAAGCTACAAGAGTTAAATACAGGAGGTGATTTTCACTTGGTTGATGGTTTTATCATGAACAAAGAAGAAGATAAACTATTATTGTTTATTGATCCTGTATATAGTGGGACAGAAACAGAGCATAATACAGTGTTCATTAACTATCTCGAAGAGGTAAAAAAAGGGTTGAACAAGGCTTATTTTGATAAGACTAGTGTTGATTATTTTGGTGCTTCGTTTGTAGCTGTTGCGAATGCTAAACAGATAAAGAGTGATATTCAAAGTACAGTTGTTATTTCGGTAGCTGTTTTGATAGTGTTGTTTATTGCTTTTTATCGCAAACTAGCAGTGCCAGTTATTCTATTTATACCAACTGTGTTTGCTGCAAGTGTGGCGTTGTTTGTACTATATTTCATTAGAGATTCTATTTCAGCTATTTCACTAAGTGTTGGGGCTATATTAGTTGGAATTACAATTGATTACGCCTTACATATTATGACTCACTATAAGTATAGTGGAGATCTAAAAGAAGTTTATAAAGAGATTACCAAACCAATATTGATGAGCTGTTCAACGACAGCTATTGCTTTTTTGTGTTTAATATTTGTTCATTCAGAAGCATTAAAAGATTTAGGAATTTTCGCATCCATCACAGTTATGGCAGCTGGCATTTTTTCATTGTTGTTTATTCCTCACCTTTACAAGCCAACGGAAGAAGATAATTCTAAGCAAAGCAATACTATTTTGGAAAAGGTTGCCAAGTATCCTTTTGATAAAAGCAAGTGGTTGTTAGGTCTGTGTTTAGCGATGATTTTTATTAGTTTTTTCACTTTTGGAAAGACAACTTTTAATAAAGACTTGTCATCAATGAACTACTTTCCAGAAGAATTGCGAGAGGCCGAAGAGAAGTTAAATAACACTTTAGATAGTAGTAGTAAATCACTGTATATTACTTGTTATGGGGAAGATGTAGATCAAGTGATAGAGAACAATGCTGTATTATCGAAATATCTAAATAAGGTAGAGTCGGAAGGAAATATTCAACAATATAGCTCTTTAGGAAATATTGTACTATCGAGGCATCAGCAAGAACAGAAAATAGAATATTGGAATACTTTTTGGGCAACAAAAAATCGTTCTAATATAAAGCACATATTGATTGAAGAAGGAAAGAAGTATGGGTTTATGGAGCACACGTATGCCCTCTTTTACGATATGCTGGAAGTGAATTATAGCCCTATAACTTTTCAAGATTATGTACAGTTAAACCCTCAGGTAATCGAGGAGTTTATTGTTGAAAAAGAAGGATTTTATACAATTAATACACTAGTCAAAGTATCAGAAGACAATAAGGATATATTTATTCAAGGACTAAAGGAATTCAAGGATTACATAGTGATAGATCGAAAAGAGATTAATGAAACGTTCTTGAGTAATCTGGTAAGTGATTTTACATTATTAGTTAACTACTCGTTACTTGCAGTAATGGCTATTTTGTGGTTTTTCTTTAAACGTATAGAATTAGCAATCGTGAGCATTTTACCGATCATAATAACTGGATTTATAACTGCAGGGATGATGGGATTGTTTCAGATTGAGTTTACTATTTTTAGTTCTATAGTTTGCACGTTGATTTTTGGACAAGGTGTAGATTTTACTATTTTTATGACAAGTGCCTTACAAAAGGAGTATACGACAGGAAAACGTGTAAGTGCGATGTACCGCTCGTCAATTTTATTAGCTGTGTTAACTACATTATTAGCCGTAGGAACTTTAATTTTTGCGAAGCACCCAGCTTTGCGATCAATCTCTATTGTTTCATTGCTTGGACTTTCAGTATCTGTACTTGTCGCTTTTGTACTTTATCCGCGTTTATACCGTTTTTGTTTTATGAACAGACAGAAAAAGGGGGTATCGCCTATCACACTACGTCTGTTGCTATTTAGTATAGTTTCGTTTACTTATTTCGGTGTATTTGGAGTGTTGTATTCTTGTATAGCGAGGATACTGATGATTATACTACCGTTGCCAAAAGTGGTGAAGTTAAGATGGTTTGGCAAAGGAATGTCGCTATATCAAACTTCAGTGTTATATCTAAACCCGTTCGTAAAGAAGGCAACGATCAATAAGCACAAAGAAGACTTTAAAAAGCCAGCTGTGATTATCGCTAACCATACTTCGTTTTTAGACTCCTTAACGATAGGGATGGTAAATTCGAATATCGTTTATCTGGTAAATGACTGGGTGTATAAGTCACCTGTATTTGGTAAAGCAGTACAGATGGCAGGGTTTTATCCTGTTTCAAATGGAGTGGATAATAGTGTTGTTCACTTAGAGGAGAGAGTAAAGCAAGGTTTTTCACTAATGATCTTTCCAGAGGGTACACGTTCTATGACCAATGATATACAGCGCTTTCACAAAGGAGCTTTTTTCTTAGCAGAGACTTTGAAACTGGATATTTTACCCATGTATATACACGGAAATGCAGAGGTAAATGGAAAGCGTGACTATGTAATTTATGGAGGGCATATCATTACAACGGTTGGTGAACGAATTACCTATGATGACCAAAGTTTTGGAAGTAATTACACTGAACGTACAAAGAAAATAAGCAAGTTTTATAAAGAGCAATTTAAAAATATCAGAAAGAATCTTGAGGATAAGGACTATTTTAAGCAAAAATTATTCTTAAGTTATCTTTATAAAGAAGGTAATATATCAAAAGAAGTCAAAGAGGATTTTAATACCTATGCAGAAGATTATTATGAGTTAAATAATTATTTAGGTGACAAAGAGAGAGTATTACACTTTGCTGATGATTATGGACAAATAAATTTCTTGTTAACTTTACAAGAAGCTAAGCGAAAAGTGTATTCATATATTCCAGATGAATATAAGCGTAGTGTAGCTCAGATGAACTATATAACCAAATGTAGAATAGTGGAATATATAGAAAATGTTGCAGATATGGATAGTAAGGTAACTTCGTTAGTCATTTCGACAATGTCGAAACAGGTAATCAATGAACAGATTAATAAAGTGGTTGTACTTAATCGAAAAGCAATAGGGTTTGTTCCAGATAATTGTTTTGAATTGTCAGTACAGAATAAATATATCAGTGTATATTTAAGGAAAGAATAGTATGGAGAAGAAGTATGATGTAGTGGTGATCGGAAGTGGTCTTGGAGGACTAGCCTCTGCTGTAATCTTAGCGAAAGAAGGAAAGAAGGTGTGTGTGCTGGAGAAGAATGAGCAGTATGGCGGTAATCTACAAACATTTTCTAGAGATAAATCTGTATTTGATACAGGGGTACATTATATAGGAGGGCTAGGTAAAGGAGAAAACTTACATAAGTACTTTTCTTATCTAGAGATTATGGATAGGCTAAATCTTCAAAGACTTGATAATGATGGGTATGATAAGATTTCTTTTGAAGAGGATAAGATAGAGTTTCCACATGCCCAGGGTTATGAGAACTTTATTAAACAACTGTTAGTCCACTTTCCAGATGAGGAGCAAGCCTTGCGTAAGTACTGCGATAGAGTAAACGATATCTGTCATCGATTTCCTATGTACAATTTAGAAGATGGAAAGGGATACGATGATAATATTGTAGCGATTAAGTTAAGTGACTTCTTAGATGAAATAACAACAAATGAGAAGTTAAAAGCTGTATTGATAGGATCTAACTTTCTCTATGTAGCAGATAAAGAGAAGACCCCTCTATATGTTCATGCATTGACGATAAACTCTTATATACAGAGTGCATGGCGCTGTGTACATGGCGGAAGTCAAATCAGTAGAGCACTGATAAAGGTATTGAAGAAATATGGAGGAGAGATATACAAGCACAAAGAGATTGTTGGTTTCACGTTTAAAGATCAGCAATTAGCCTCTTGTTATACAGCAGAGGGTGAACACTACTATGGATCACAATTCGTATCAAATATCAATTTAAAACATACGATACGAATGGTTGGGACTGATAGTTTTTCTAAACCATTTGTGAAGCGAATTATGAGTTTAGAGGAAGTGCCTTCTGTTTTTTCACTTTATATTGTGTTTAAAAAAGATTCATATCCTTATCAAAATAGCAATATCTACCATTATGATACTATTAATGATGTGTGGGATACACATAAGAAATCAGTAGGAAGATGGCCTAATTTATTAGTAGCATCTATGAATTGTACCAGTCCAAATCAAAAGTGGGCAGATAGTATGACTGTCATGACCTATATGGAGTATGACGAGCTGAAACAATGGCAAGATTCGTATAACGTATCAACAATAAAGAAATTGAGAAGCAGAGGAGAAAGTTATGAAACTTTTAAACAAGAAAAAGAACAACTTTTACTCGATAAATTGGAGAAGAAGTATCCAGGTATTCTTCAAGCAATTCAAAGTGTACACGCTTCTACTCCTCTTACCTATCGGGATTTCATAGGTTCTGAAGGAGGGAATATGTATGGTTTTGTCAAAGATGCAAATAGCCCAATGAAGACTTTTATTTCTCCTAGATCTAAAATAGGAAATCTTTTCTTTTCAGGTCAAAATGTACGTATGCACGGAGTCATGGGAGTGACAATAGGTGCGTTTGTCACTTGTTTAGAAATGGTCGATAAGAATACTTTGATGACTAAACTCAAGAAATATAAAAATGATGAGGAATTGGAGTAATTACACATTAATACTAATGGTGTGTTGTTTGTTGTTGAGTTGTGGTATTAGAAAAGGACTTAACGATGTACCTGATTTTACAGGTATGGATTCAACAGTACCCAAAGTAGAGATAGTTAATGATAGTTTACGCATTACTAAGCGCGGTTTTTTGAGTAAGAATAAACAACAATTGTGGGAACTATATGTCAGTGGAGATCCTTATCAGGTAGGACTAAATACGGGAGCACTAACTGCGGAATTATATCAAAAGCAAGAAACTGTCTTTTTCTCTAAGGTAGAAGAGTTTGTACCTGCAGGATTTAAGCAAAAATTACTGATTAGAGCGCTAAAGTATTATAATAGAGATTTATATAAATACATTCCTAATGAATACAAAGTGGAGATTTATGGCATCAGTAAATATGCGACAACTCACTTTGACTTTCTAGGATCTTCTTATCAACGCAATTTATATTTGCATGGGGCACACGATATCGGTCATGCCTTTCAAGATTTAGCTTTGGTTGGTTGTACATCATTAGCTGTTTGGGGAGATAATTCTGCTGATGGGGAGTTATTAATCGGTAGAAACTTTGATTTTTATGCTGGAGATGAATTTGCAGAGAATAAAATTATTGCCTTTGTAAGGCCAGAACAAGGTAATGCATTTATGTCAGTTACCTGGGGAGGTATGATAGGGATAGTATCAGGTATGAATGAAAAAGGGTTGACTGTAACATTGAATGCTGGTAAGTCTTCGATTCCTTTAAAGGCAAAAACGCCAATTTCAGTAGTTGCAAGAGAAATACTACAATATGCAGATAATATAGAGCAGGCTATAAAGATAGCAAAGACTAAAAAGGTATTTGTATCGGAGTCTATTATGATAGGAAGTGCGGAAGATAGAAAGGCTGTGTTGATAGAGATAGCTCCAAAGAACTTTGGAGTATATGATGTAGCAAATAGCAGTGCGTTGATTTGTTCTAATCATTTTCAAGGTGAAGCTTTCAAAGCGGATAAACGCAATCAAAAGCAAATAGAAGAGAGCCATTCACAATATCGATGGGATAAGGTCAATGAGTATATTAATAATTCAGAGGCATTGACACCACAAAAGATGGTTGATATTCTAAGAGATACCAAGGGACTGAATGGGAAAGAACTTGGCTATGGGAATGAAAAGGCTTTAAATCAACTTTTAGCACATCATGGCATAGTCTTTCAACCTGAAAAAAGATTAGTATGGGTATCGTCTAACCCCTATCAGTTGGGTGAGTTTGTAGCGTATGATTTAACTAAAATATTTAGTGATGAGCCTACTGTGTATCACTTGGGAGTAGACAGTTTGACGATAGCAAAAGATAAGTTTATCAAAACAAAAGCGTTTAAAGATTACGAGCGTTATCGTGTAGAAGATCGTATCTTTCAGAAGAGGATAGAAGATCGGGAAGAGGTTTCACAGGAATATATAGTGATGTATCAACAGCTCAATCCGGATTATTGGGTTGTATATTATAGAGCAGGACTATATTATTTAAAGAATAAGCAATATGCGAAGGCAAGAGAACAGTTTAATTTAGCATTAACTAAAGAGGTCACAACATTACCAGCAGAAAAAAGAATAAGAAAATATTTAAAGAAAATAAGAAACAAGTAATGGAGGTTTTATCAGTAGATTATCAATCAGCAGAAGAAATAAAGATATACCAAGAGCATCGACTGCAGGAGGTATTGGCTTATGTAAATGAGCACTCTCCTTTTTACAAAACGTTATTTGAAGAAAAGGGGATAGCAATAAGTGAAATTAAAACCATAGAAGATTTACATCGCTTGCCATTAACAACAAAAGATGATTTGCAAAGACAGAACGATGCTTTCTTTTGTGTGCCTAAAGCAGCAATTATTGACTATGCTACGACTTCAGGTACTTTAGGTGATCCTGTTACATTTGGTTTGACAGATAAAGACTTGGATAGACTTGCAGAGAATGAATACCAATCGTTTAAGTGTGCGGGTGTACAGGCGGGAGATGTCGTACAGCTTATGACGACTATTGACAGAAGGTTTATGGCAGGTCTAGCTTATTTCTTAGGTTTAAGAAAACTGGGAGCAGGTGTAGTTCGTGTAGGTGCTGGGATTCCACAACTACAATGGGATTCTATCTTACAATACCAACCTAAGTACCTAATCGCTGTACCTTCGTTCCTATTGAAGTTAATTGACTACGCTGAGAAGAATGGAATAGACTATAACAAGAGTAGTGTACAAGGAGTGATTTGTATTGGTGAAGCTTTGCGTCAAGCTGATTTGACTCCCTCTATCTTAGCAGATCGCATTACTGAGAAATGGGATATCAAATTGTTTTCAACGTATGCTTCTACAGAGATGGGGGCTGCTTTCACAGAATGTGAGTATCACCAAGGAGGACATGTTAATCCTGATTTAATAATCACAGAGGTATTAGATGAGGAAAACAATGCGGTAGCAGATGGAGAAATAGGAGAACTAACGGTGACAACACTAGGCGTAGAAGCCTTGCCTTTAATACGATTTAAAACAGGTGATATGGTGCGTAAACATATAGCGACTTGCCAATGTGGGAGAAATACATATCGCTTAGGACCTGTAGAAGGACGCAAGCGACATATGATTAAATATAAGGGGACAACCTTATATCCTCCTGCAATTGTTGATCTGTTGAACTCATTTCCGCAAATAAAAATGCATTTAATAGAGGTGAGTACAAATGAGATAGGTACAGACGAAATAGTTATCAAAATTGTGACAGTAGACGAAAGCCTGGAATTCACAAAGAAAATAAAGGATACGTTTAGAGCTAAACTAAGAGTAGCTCCTAAGGTTGTAATAGAAGAATTCGAGACTTTGCAGCCTATTGTATTTAATCCGATGAGTCGCAAACCTATCACATTTATTGATAAGCGTGGATAACTTCATGTTAAATAGTTCTTTAAAAATATTATAGTAAAATTCCGTTGATAAATATTTGGAGTATTTATCTTTGTAAAAAATATTAAACAAAATGGCTAAGCAAGTTCGTGTGCGTTTTGCACCAAGTCCGACAGGACCATTACACATTGGTGGCGTAAGAACCGCATTATTCAATTATCTATTCGCTAAGAAGAACAATGGCGTATTCTATGTTAGAATTGAGGATACTGACCAAAATCGCTTTGTACCCGGAGCAGAAGCTTATATTTTAGAAGCTTTAGAGTGGTTGGGGGTATCACCAGATGAGACGATTGGAAAGAATGAGAAATTCGGACCATATAGACAGAGCGAACGCAAAGAATTGTACAAACAATATGCTGATCAGCTTATCGAAGCAGGTTGGGCATACTATGCTTTTGATACTGCAGAGGAACTAGATCAATTGAGAAAAGAGGCTGAAGCTGATGGAAAGACATTTATCTACAATCATACAAATAGAGAACAATTAAACACATCACTGAAATTAAGCAAAGAAGAGGTAGCTGATAAGATTGCTAAAGGTGATGCATATGTAATTCGTTTTAAAACACCTGTAGGAGAGACATTACATTTAAAAGATATCATTAGAGGAGATATTAAATTTGAGACAAGTTTACTTGACGATAAAGTATTATACAAAAGTGACGGAATGCCAACGTATCACTTAGCTAATATAGTAGATGACCACTTAATGGAAACATCTCACGTCATTAGAGGTGAAGAATGGTTGCCTTCTCTTCCATTACACGAATTGCTTTATAAAGCATTTGGGTGGGAAGCACCTGAGTTTGCTCATTTACCTTTAATTCTTAAACCTGTTGGTAACGGTAAGTTATCTAAGCGTGATGGTGATAAATTAGGGTTCCCTGTGTTCCCGTTAGATTGGCAAGATCCTATATCCGGAGAGAAGTCTTCAGGATATAGAGAGAAAGGGTTCTACCCTGAGACTGTGGTTAACTTTCTTGCTTTATTAGGCTGGAATGATGGTACTGATCAAGAAATCTTTTCGTTAGCGGAGTTGGTAGATAAGTTTGACTTGGCTCGTGTACACAAAGCAGGGGCAAAGTTTGATCCAGAAAAGAATAAGTGGTTTAACCAACATTACTTAAAAGAACAAAAAAATGCAGACTTATCTAAATCATACCAAGTTATCTTAAAAGAGAACGGTATAAATGCTGATGATACTTATGTTGAAAAAGTTGTTGGCTTAATTAAAGAGAGAGCTACTTTTGTATCAGATTTCTTAGAGTTAAGTGATTTCTTCTTCGTAAGACCGACAGCGTATGATGCAAAGGCATTAAAAAATTGGAAAGAAGATACTTCTGATATCATGAAGCAAGTAGCTGAAGTGATTGAGGGTATTGAGGTATTCGAAGCTAAGAATATCGAAGAGATTGTAAAAGCATGGATTAACGAGCAAGGGATTGGAATGGGGAAAGTAATGCAGCCATTGCGTTTAAGTCTTGTAGGGGCTGTAAAAGGTCCAGATTTGTTTGATATTATCGAGATGATCGGTAAACAAGAGACAGTTGAACGTTTATCAATTGCTATTGAAGCAAATAATAAATAATATAAGTGAAAGAAAGCATATTCATTGAAGTGATGAATCACACTTACATTTAGAAGGAAGAGGTTATCTATTACGTAGATAACCTCTTTTTTGTTAGTATAATTGATGCGTAATTTTGTAATTTTATAAAAAATATTATAATAGAATGAAGAGAATAGTATTACTTATGTCTTTCTGTATGTTAGCTTTGTTTAGCTCGTGTAATAATGATGATAACGCGCTTGGACATAAAGCAGAAGATGCTTGGTTGAGCTTTGTACAAAAAGATTTAATAGGAGAATGGTCACCTCAAAAAGTAGAGCTTAAACCGATTATCGGGGAACCTTTTATGTCTATTCCTTATCCTAATATTCCCAATTGTGATGTAGACGTTTTAACTTTCAGAAAAGATTTTACAGGTGGATTTACGAAACATGGAGAAGCCTGTGCTTCACAACAAATACCTTTCTACTGGAAGCATCGCTTAGGAGTGATTATTTTTCAACTGGGTGAAGAGAAAGTAATAACTTCATTATTGCTTAAAAAGTCTCCAAAGTATCTTGTTTTAGATTTTAAAGCTGCTGATGCGTTACCTATTTTAAAGCAGTATTATCCTGATATTGTAAAGGTACCTGAAGACCAGTTAGCTTTACTTGTTGTAAAAATGTATTTTGTTAAAAAATAATAATTCTTTAACTTAGTAAGATAAATTAAATAAATTGTTATGAGTCCATCTATTATTGTTGCTGTTGTTATTGTTGTAATTATATTCTTAGGGATATTTACCGTAAAGCAGCAAAGTGCCGTTGTTGTTCAACGTTTTGGAAAGTTTAATAGTATCCGCCAATCAGGGTTAAACTTTAAAATACCTTTAGTTGATAAGGTTGCAGGTGTAGTTAATCTTCGTATTCAACAATTAGATGTTTTGATTGAAACGAAAACAAAAGATAACGTTTTCGTTAAATTGAAAGTTTCTGTGCAGTTTAAGGTTATTCAGGATCGTGTGTATGATGCTTTTTACAAATTAGAATACCCTCATGATCAGATAACTTCTTATGTATTTGACGTTGTTAGAGCTGAGGTTCCAAAGCTAATTCTTGATGATGTTTTCGAAAGAAAGGACAATATTGCAGTAGCTGTTAAAGGAGAGCTGAATGATGCTATGACTACATATGGATATGATATTATCAATACGTTAATAACAGATATTGATCCTGATATCCAAGTAAAGAATGCTATGAACCGTATCAATGCTGCTGACAGAGAGAAAGTAGCTGCTGAATATGAGGCAGAGGCAAGTAGAATTCGTATCGTAGCGAAGGCAAAAGCAGAAGCAGAGTCTAAGCGCTTACAGGGACAAGGTATTGCTGATCAACGAAGAGAGATTGCACAAGGATTAGTAGAAAGTGTTGATGTGTTGAATAAAGTTGGTATCAACTCACAAGAGGCGTCTGCTCTTATTGTGGTAACACAACATTACGACACACTACAATCTGTTGGGTCTGATAGTCGTTCGAATTTAATCTTATTACCAAACGCACCGTCTGCTGCAAGTGATATGCTTACTAATATGGTCGCTTCCTTTGCAGCTAGTAGTAAGTTGAAAGAAATGAATGATACACCAACTAAAGGTAATGTTAATGATTCTGATCAAGTCGAAGATTACAATGCGTAAACTATAAAAAAAAAGCGGTTATAAGTAATTATAACCGCTTTTTCAACTTAGCTTCACTTTTAATTTAATTGGTCACTCCTATTTAATTGTTAGGAATTAAAAAATGATTTTCATCATATTTTATACAAAAATAAAATATTCTGTGAATAATCAAAATATTTTATTGTTGTTTTTATCATAAAAAAGGTCTCCTTAATAAAGTGAAGACCTTCTTTACAATTATTACAACACTAAATTTACCAGTTTCTCATTTACTTGGTCAAAGCCAAACGACGCATATACACGGTCAAACTCAGCTTTGATTGCATCATTCATTAGGTTACCTACACTACCTTCGTGTGTATGGTTCACCTCTTTTGACGGTTGATAAGTACCTGCCTCTATAGACAGTCCTATCTCTTTATATGCTTCTCTAAAAGGCATCCCTTTTAGTACGTAGTCATTCACTACCTCAACACTAAACAAATAATCGTATTTCGGATCGTTTAATATATCTTTATTTACCTCAATATTGTCTAACATCAACTTCAGAATATCTAAACACTCTTTTAAAGAAGTAAAAGCAGGGAACAAGTTTTCTTTCAATAACTGAAGATCTCTATGGTACCCAGAAGGCAAATTAGTAGTCATTAAAGCTATTTCGTTAGGCAAAGCTTGTATCTTATTACATCTTGAACGAATCAGCTCTAAAACGTCTGGATTCTTTTTATGAGGCATAATACTCGAACCTGTAGTCAAATGATCAGGAAACTTGATAAAGCCCATGTTTTGACTCATATACAAACACCCATCCATTGCAAACTTTGCTAAAGTAGCCGCTATAGCGCTAAGTCCTTGTGCTAGGATACGCTCTGTCTTACCTCTCCCCATCTGTGCATACACTACATTGTGGTTCATAGACTGAAAGCCTAATAAGTCTGTAGTCATCTGTCTGTTTAGTGGGAATGACGATCCATAACCTGCTGCTGATCCTAAAGGATTCTTATTAGTCACTTTCCACGCAGCTAACATCATCTCTAAGTCGTCTACCAAACTCTCTGCATATGCCCCAAACCACAAGCCAAATGACGAAGGCATTGCGATCTGTAAATGCGTATATCCAGGTAATAAAACATCTTTATACTGGTTGCTTAAGCCTTGTAATGTTTCAAATACTTCCTTTGTTTTGACTACTATTTCTTCTATCTCATGACGGAAATACAATTTTAGGTCAACTAACACTTGGTCGTTTCTCGAACGCCCTGAATGTATCTTTTTACCGGCATCACCAATTCTTCTGGTCAATAACAACTCCACTTGAGAATGAATATCCTCTACGTCATCTTCTATCGTAAATTGTCCTGCTAATACCTCTTGGTATATCTGTTTTAATTCTTTCTGTATAACTACTAAGTCTTCCGACTCCAATAACCCTATACTTTCTAACATCTGTGTATGTGCCAACGATCCCATTACGTCAAAAGCCGCAAGGTTCATATCCAACACTCTATCTTGTCCTACAGTGAAGGTATCAACAGATTGATCTACTGTAGTATTTTTTTGCCATAATTTCATTTGCTACACAATTTGCGTTAACATCTCTATATACAAGGCTATCCCCTCTTTAATCTCCTCTACATAGACAAATTCGTCTGCTGTATGTGAGCGAGCTGAGTCGCCAGGTCCACACTTAAGCGATGGAATACTTAACAGTGCTTGATCACTTGTCGTAGGCGATCCGTACGTTTCTCTCCCTAAGGCTATCCCTGCCTGTACGATAGGGTGATCTTTTGCAATAGACGAAGGTTTTAATCGAGTAGAACGTGCATGAACCTCACAGTCTACGTGCTCTTTTACTACCTCCAATACCTCTTCGTTAGTGTACGCATCTGTCACACGTATATCTACCACAAAGTCGCAAGTTGAAGGAACTACATTGTGTTGTGTACCTGCATTAATCATCGTTACACTCATCTTAATAGGTCCAAATTCTTCCGATACCTTAGGAAACTGATACGTATTAAACCACTCTATATCTTTGATTGCTTTAAATATCGCATTGTCGCCTTCATTACGCGCTGCGTGCCCTGAACGTCCTTTAGCTACACAGTCAAGAACCATTAGTCCTCTTTCTGCAACAGCTAAGTGCATTTGTGTAGGCTCACCTACAATAGCGAATTCTAACTCTCCCAACTTAGGAATTACATATTCTAATCCATTGTGCCCAGAGATCTCTTCCTCTGCTGTTGCAGCAATACAGAAGTTATACTTCATTCCCTCCTTGTTGTAGAAGTAAAGAAATGTAGCAATAAGCGATACCAAACATCCTCCTGCATCATTACTTCCTAATCCAAAAAGCTTGCCATCTATAATCGCTGGTGTAAAAGGATCACGTGTATAATCCTTATTCGGTCTCACAGTATCGTGATGCGAATTCAACAGAATAGTAGGCTTACTTGGATCATAGTGTTTATTAAAAGCCCATACATTGAATAGCTCGCGGTGTATAGCCACTCCCTGTGACTCTAAATAAGTAGCGATTAAATCTGATGTAAGGTGTTCTTCTTTGCTAAATGAAGGGGAAGCAATTAAGCTTTCTAATAAAGCAATAGCCTCTTGCGTTAGGATATCTTTCATATCTATGTTCTATAGTGTTGTGTTTTATCTTTGTTATAGTTGAATAGTTGTACCCTCTTTTTCATTTAATAAATCCTCTGCTTTCTTAATACATACTCTATTCACACCTTGGTCGATAGCAGCCAACGCATTCTCTATCTTTGGCAACATACCATCTGCTATCACTCCCTGTTCTTTTAGTTGTGTAAAGTTTTCTCGATTAATAGTGCTAATCACAGAGTCCTCGTTGTTAATGTCCTGCAAAACACCTTTGCGTTCAAAGCAATAGATCAAGGCTACTTTATATTCTGTTGCCAGAGCTACTGCAACGTTGGACGCTATGGTATCTGCATTTGTGTTTAGTAATTGGCCTTCCTTATCCGCCGTAATTGCAGAGAACACAGGGCTTAGTCCTATCTCTACTAATTGTTTTAATCGAACTACATTTACATCGCTTGCCTCAAAATCACCTACATATCCATAATCTATTGGTTTCGTAGGTCGTTTATGACTTTGTATTAGCTGAGCATCTGCTCCTGAGATTCCTATTGCATCACACCTTCTTTTCTGAAGTTGTGCTGTAATCTGTTTGTTGATTAATCCAGCATACACCATTACAGCTATTGGCAACATCGCTTCGTCAGTAATACGACGTCCATTGACCATCTGAGTCTCTATTCCCAACTGAGTAGCTATACGAGTAGCTAATTTACCTCCACCGTGTACTAAGACCTTAGGTCCTTCTATTCTTGCGTAAGTATCTAAAAAAGCTTGTAAAGACAACTCGTCATCTACGATATTACCACCTATTTTAATAACTGTAAGGCTTTGCATAATCTATTGGTTTTTTAGCATTTCTTTTAATACAGCCTGGGCTGCCCATACTCTGTTTCCTGCTTCTTGTATCACGATAGAGTGTTCACTATCCAATACTTCTGATGCGATTACTAAATCACGTCTCACAGGCAAACAGTGCATTACTTTAGCCTCGTTAGTCACTTCTAATTTATCCAAAGTAAGCATCCAAGACTTATCAGTACAAGTAATCTGTCCGTAGTTCTCATAGCTCGACCAGTTTTTTACATACACAAAGTCTGCATCTGCTAAAGCCTCCTCTTGATTAGTTGTAATTGTTGCACCATTAGTAAATTCTTCTTTTAGTGCATACCCTTCTGGGTGAGTAACTACGAAGTCAACTAATCCTTCTTCTTGCGCTCTACACATCCACTCTGCAAAAGAGTTTGGTACTGCTTGTGGCAATGCCTTAACGTGTGGTGCCCATGTCAATACTACTTTTGGTTTTTTACCTTGAGGTACTAACTTTTGTTGTGCATCGTCGTATTGATAGTCAAAGTGTTCTACGATTGTAATCAAGTCTGTAAAGCTCTGCAAAGGGTGTCTTGTAGCACTCTCTAAACTCACTACAGACTTTCCACAATATTTAGCAAACTTGCTAAACAGCTCTTCACTATAATCCTCCTCTGCATCTTTTAATCCTGGAAAAGAACGCAATCCTAAGATATCGCAATACTCTCCCATCACAGCAGCTGCCTCTTTTATATGCTCTGCTGTATTTCCGTCCATCACTACGCCGTCTTTAGTCTCTAAAGCCCAACCGTCTGATGTCATATTCATCACCATCACATTCATCCCTAAGTTCATAGCAGCTTTTTGAGTACTCATCCTTGTACGCAAACTTGGATTTAAGAATACTAAACCGATTGTTTTGTGTTTACCAAGAGCCTCATCTACAAAAGGACTCTTTTTAGATGTTAATGCACTCTGTACTGCTTGAGATAGAGATGATATATCGTTAACGGAAAAAAATTGTTTCATTGTTTAATCGAATTTAAAATTGTTGTAATCTGTTGCTGAATTTGTCTAAGAATAAATCTGCATCTGCTTGACTTAGATTTAATGCTGGCAACAACCGAATTACGTTAGGACTTGCAGTTCCCGTGAAGATGTGGTCTTTTATTAAAAGGTCTTTACGTACATCCTTTAACTCAGGAGCAAGGTCTATACCGATCATCAATCCCTTTCCTCTTACTTCCTGTATTTTGTCTAATTTCTTTAACTCGTTGATTAGATAATTTCCTATCTGAGCCGTATGAGCCATTAGGTTATCTTGTTTCATCACTTCCAAGACAGACAATGCCGCTGCACATGCTAGGTGATTTCCACCAAAAGTAGTTCCCAACTGTCCATGCCAAGGTGTAAACTGCTCTCCAATAGCAATTGCTCCAATAGGAAATCCGTTCCCCATTCCTTTAGCCATAGTATATATATCTGCCTGTACTCCACCGTCGTTTACAGCATAGAACGATCCTGTACGTCCATATCCACACTGTACCTCATCTGCAATAAATACTGCACCATACTGTGTAGTCAGTGTTCTTATTTTTGCTAAGAAACTATCAGTGGCCACTTGTATTCCCCCTACTCCTTGTATTCCCTCAATAATTACAGCTGTTACCTCATTTCCATAAGAAGTAAAGGCTTTTTCTAATGCTTCTTCATCATTAAAAGGTAAGAATACAATATTATCTGTTTGGTTAACTGGAGCAACAATCTTTGGGTTATCAGTAGCAGAAACTGCAAGTGATGTTCTTCCGTGAAAAGCTTTGTCAAAAGCGATTACTTTCTTTTTACCATTGTAAAAAGAAGCAAGTTTTAGAGCATTTTCATTTGCTTCTGCTCCAGAATTACACAAGAATAGTTGGTAATCATTTATCCCTGCTACCTCTCCTAATAATGTAGCTAATTGCTCTTGTTGAGGTATCTGTATTGAATTAGAATAGAATCCGATTTTGTCTAATTGGTCTTTTAATCTCGTCACATAGTGCGGATGAGTATGACCGATAGAGATTACAGCGTGACCTCCATATAAATCCAAATACTCTTGACCGTTGTTGTCGTATACCTTACTCCCTATTCCCTTTACGATTTCGATAGGGTTAAGCGGGTAAACATCATATAATTTCATCATAATACTCTTTTGTTAGAAAGCTGAAGCTTTCAGTTGTAAACCTATTTTTTCGTCCAATCCGAATAGCAAGTTCATATTTTGGACTGCCTGTCCACTTGCCCCTTTAAGCAAGTTGTCTATTGCACTTGTTACCAGCACATCATTTCCGTCTTTTACGATAGACACAAGACATTTATTAGTATTCACAACTTGTTTTAAGTCTATCCCCTTTTTGCTTATATGTGTAAAAGGGTGCGAAGCGTAGTAATTAGTGTATAATGCATAAAGCTCTTCTTCTGTCAAAGTCGATTCAAACATTACACTTGCAAATATTCCTCTGCTAAAGTCGCCACGCTCTGGTATAAACTTAATGTTCTTTGCATATCCAGGTTGTAGCTGCGTTAAGCTCTCTCCTATCTCATTCAAGTGTTGGTGTGTAAATGCTTTGTACACCGAGATGTTATTTGCTCTCCAACTAAAGTGAGAAGTAGTAGATAAACTCTGTCCCGCTCCAGTAGATCCTGTTAAGGCATTGATGTAGATAGCATCTGCCAACTGTCCTATACTTGCCATTGGCAATAATGCTAACTGTAGTGCTGTAGCAAAACAACCAGGATTGGCTATATAATGTGCTTTCTTAATCTGCTCTCTATTTAGTTCTGGCAAGCCATAAACAAACTTTCCTGCTGTCTCTTTTAAACGAAAATCTTGGCTTAAGTCTATGATCTTAATCTCACTGTTTATCTCATGTTCTGCCAAAAACACTTTAGAATCACCATGACCCATACACAAAAATAACACATCAATATCTTGGTCTAACGTCGCACTAAACTGTAGGTCTGTATCGCCAAACAAATCTGTATGTACTTCATAAACAGGCTTACCAGCACTGCTGTTCGAGTGTACAAAAGCAATCTTTACTGCTGGATGAGGTAGTAGAAGTCTCAACAACTCTCCTCCAGTGTAACCTGCTCCACCTACTATTCCTGCTTTAATTGTTTGCATATTATTCTTGGTCTTGGTTATTTACTTTGTGCCAAATCATTACTTGGTTTCCAAATATCTTAGAGAATCCTTTTACATCTTCCCCTGTCCAAGCATTGTTCATTTCTCCGTAGCTACCAAACTTGTTAGACATTAGATCGTGTTCTGACTCTATTCCAATCACTACAAAACGATGTGGATGCAACTCTACAATTACCTTCCCGCTTACTGTTTGTTGTGTACTTGATAAGAATGCTTCCATATCTCTCATCACTGGATCGTGAAATTGACCTTCGTGAAGGTAATTTCCATAGAAAGAAGCTAACTGCTCTTTCCAGCTTAATTGCCACTTAGTTAACGTGTGTTTTTCCAACGTATGGTGTGCTTTCACTAAGATAATTGGTCCTGCTGCCTCAAATCCTACTCTTCCCTTGATACCAATGATTGTATCACCTACATGGATATCTCTTCCAATTCCAAATGGTTGAGCCATGTCTTGAAGCTGCTGGATTACCTCAGTAGGTTTTAATTTTTTACCATTTAACGCCACTGGTTCACCCTTTTCAAAAGTTATTTCAATTGTCTCAGAAGTTGATTTAGTGATTGGCGTAGGCCATGCTTCTTCAGGTAAATACTGATGAGAAGTTAAAGTCTCTTTTCCTCCTACCGAAGTTCCCCATAGCCCTTTGTTAATCGAATATTTTGCTTTTTCAGCGTTAATCTCTACGCCGTGTTTTTGTAAAAATGCAATCTCTTCTTCTCTACTTAATTTCAAGTCTCTAATAGGAGTAATAATTTCTACATTAGGCACTAAGATATTGAAGATCATGTCAAAACGAACTTGGTCATTCCCAGCTCCAGTACTACCATGAGCCACTGCTTGTGCTCCTATTTTCTTTGCATAGTTTGCAATAGCAGTTGCCTGACATACACGTTCTGCACTAACAGATAATGGGTAAGTGGCATTCTTTAACACGTTACCAAATATCAGGTACTTAACGCTATCGTTATAGTAATCATCAGTTTCGTCTATAGTCGTGTGCGATGCTACACCTAAAGCATAAGCTTTTTCTTCAATTATTTTTATTTCCTCAGCATCAAATCCTCCTGTGTTTACAACTACAGAGTGAACCTCATATCCTAATTCTTCTTTTAAATATATTACACAGAAGCTAGTGTCTAAACCTCCGCTAAATGCTAGTACTATTTTCTTATTATTCATTTTGGTCAATTTTTTAAAATAAAGTTGTCTTTTTAACTGTTTTCTTGATTTGGATTTGTAGGCGTTTTAAAAGCGAATTTTTTTTCTGCATATTTTTTAAACGCTCTTTAGCTTTTGTTCTTTGGTCAATTTTTGCGCGAAGTTCTTTCTCTTTAACGATAGGATTCCACAACATGGCTGTACACAGACAGTTTTTCTTGTCTTTACTTTGTAAGATTTGAAAGTTGATACAGCTTTCACAGCCTTTCCAAAAGCTTTCATCTTGTGTAAGTTCAGAGTAAGGTACTGGTTCATAACCCAATTCAGAGTTTATTTTCATAACAGCAAATCCTGTTGTAAGTCCAAAAATTTTCGCACTAGGATATTTCTTTCTAGATAGTTCAAAAATGCGTTTTTTGATAGTTTTTGCTAGCCCAAATTGTCTGAATTCTGGATTGACGATTAAGCCTGAATTGGCAACGTAATCCTCATGACTCCAAGTTTCTATATAACAAAACCCAGCCCATCGTCCATCTATATGTAAAGCTATAACAGCTTTTCCTTCAACCATTTTGTTTGCAACATACTCTGGCTTACGTCTAGCTATACCAGTCCCTCTAGCTTTCGCTGACTGAGCCATTTCTTCGCAAATTTGTTCTGCGTATCCTACATGTGTTTCATTTGCAGGTATCACAATAAATTGATTTGAATTCATTTCAAAAACAAAGAATTAAAATCAAATAGCCAAAAGCACAGATGTAATTCTTGTATACAAGGTTGCCTTAGGTTAATTGAATAACGTTAAAAAAATCGATTATATATAAACAGATATAATGCCAAGTTTAGCATTAATCTAAAAATTAGCTTAAAAAATTAAGCCCGCGACCGGGGAGTCCGCGAGTTCAACACATAGAAAACCTCAGCAACCTGATGTGTGTTGCTGTACATATTTTTAGTGATATATGTTATTGTTTTCTGCATTGTATTTATTTTCCTTTAGTTGGAAGTACAAAGGTTTGTAATAATTTTTTGATTATACAAGTTTTTTTTTAAATAATTGAAGAATCTAATAGTTATCTTTGTTTAATATCATAAATATGATTTAGTGAAAAGACAAATTGTTATTCATAAAACATAACTACTTGATATGTATGTTTTTAAAAGGCAGTTCTACGTTTTTTTCCTTAGAAAAATACTAACTTGTCCCTTTATTATCTCAAACAGAAACTCATACGTCTTATCGAATGCTTTAGTCAGCATTGTTTTGTGAAATTGTTCAGGTTACTGCAACTAATCATCTGCTTACTGACATTATTTTACCATGCTCTCTTGACCTATACGTGCAGTATGCGTGCACTTTGCTTGCCAAGGAAGTAATCCTGGGCTCGTAAACTGCACCTATTCTGCAAGTATAGCTATAGCTTGGCAACAAATATTGTTTTTTGGGAATTTCTAAGAGTCAAAATAAGGTATTTAGTTTTCAAAGAAAATTGTTTTCCCATTTTGTATCAGACTAGTTATTTAGTGTCAAAAATAGCCTATTTTATGGCATTAAATAAACAGACATTAGCGTTTATCTCCTGGCAAGGTAATGATGTATAGAAAGATATGCTAGAGTACAAAAAAAATGAACCTCAAACGGAGATTCATTTATAATATTTTGAAAAATAAAGGTTTATGCTTAATAACTTACTAAACTTTTTACTTCATAGTTTTTTAGCCTGTCTCTGCCGTGTAGGAAGGATAATTCCATTAGAAAGTTTAACTGTACAATTTCTCCTCCTAAACGTTCTACTAGTTTACAGACAGCTTCAGCTGTCCCCCCTGTAGCAAGTACATCATCGTGAATGAGGATGCGTTCACCTGGTTTAATTGCATCAGCGTGCATCTCTAAGATATCAGTACCATATTCAAGTGCGTATTCTTCCGAAATCTTATCAAAAGGGAGCTTACCTGGTTTGCGCACAGGAATAAATCCTACACCTAACTCTGCAGCTAATAATGTTCCAAAGAAAAATCCTCTACTCTCCATTCCAACTACTCGATCTATCTTTTGATCCCCTAGCAAAGTTTTTAGAGCTTTAACGGTTTGTACCGTAGCTTGGTGATCGTTTAGTAAAGGTGTAATGTCTTTAAATCCAACCCCTTTCTTTGGGAAGTCTTGGATATCTCTTATATACTCTTTAATATTAAATTCCATTGTATCGTCAATTTATATTAATTTTCTTGTTGTAAAATAGTGATAATTTTCTCGCAAACGGTTTCCGGTTTGATAGTTCTCATAACATCAGCATAACCTTCGACTTCTTTGTTTCCAAATATTGAAGTAGGTAATAGTGGGTATTGGTCTCTATCGGCAGTAATACAGTTACACATTGGTTGATTGAATGGACTGAACCCTGCATAAGGATGAGTTGCTCCCCATAAAGTTACAACTTTTACTCCTAACATAGCTGCCATATGAGCATTACCTGAATCCATGGAAAGCATTAAGTCTAAGTGCTGAATTAAATTAAGTTCAGCCTCTAACTTTACTTTTCCAGCCATTACAATTACGTTATAATTATCTCTCTTTAACTGATTTAACAAAGCAATTTCTTTCTCTCCACCACCAAACAGCAGGATTGTTGATTTCTCTCTTTCAGCTAGTGTATCGATAACATTTTGCATTAAATCCAAAGGGTATACCTTAGAGCTATATTGAGCAAAAGGGGCAATACCAATCCACTTAGTATTTTTTTCACCTGTAAAAGGGAGTAATTCAGAAACTAGTTTTTCTTGAGCAGGAAATTTAGGGTTTTCTAAGCTAACAGTAAATCCCAGCTTTGACAAGGTTTTACAGTGATTTTCAAACATGGTAGGCAGTGGTTCAAAAACTTTATTTTCAAGTTTAGTGAGCGCTTTTCTACCAGCTCTTCCTTTGTCTAGCGTTGCTACTTTTACTCCTGCAAGTTTAAAAAGTGTTCCGACGATTCTTGATCTCAAAACGTTGTGAAAATCTGCAAAGTAATCTACTTTGAGCTTTCTAAGGTCTGTAAATAGCCTCAATAAGCCTTGAAATCCTTTATGTCGTTTCTTCACGTCTATAGAGAAGAAATCCACGCGGTCAAGGTCTTTAAAAAAAGGTTTGAATAATGGTCGAGAGACTACAGTAACTCGAATATTATGATGTTGTTCTGTCAGTGCACGTAATACAGGAACAGTCATTGCTACATCACCCATCGCCGATAGGCGAAAAACTATTATATGTTTTAAATCTGCCACGAATAATCACAATTTAAATAACAAAAAAGAAAAAGCGTGAAGAGTTGATTCACGCTTTTATGACTTTATGATTGAATACAAAATGTATTATTTTTTATTTTGATACAATACAGGATTTAGTTCCTCATCATTGTACATTTTCATTTGCTTATAAACTTTCATGTACTTCTCCCCGCTAGCGATGTCGTTAAGAAGATCATCAATCGCAGTAGATAAGTCTTTCTTCTGTTCTAATAGCACATCAAGTTTTGCTTGACATTTATCTCTGTGATCTTGTGTAGCCTCAGCTCTAGTAGCCTCTTCATTCATGTGATAGATCTTAAGTGCTAAAATAGAGTAACGGTCAATCGCCCAAGCAGGACTTTCAGAGTTGATTTTAGCTCCGTCTTTTATCGTTACATCTTGATATTTTTGAAGGAAATAGCTATCAATATATTCTACCATATCTGTTCTTTCTTGGTTAGAAGCATCGATGCGACGTTTTAAAGTCAATGCAGAAGCTGGGTCGATTTGAGGGTCTCTGATAATATCCTCAAAGTGCCACTGTACTGTGTCAATCCAATTTTTAAGATATAATAAATGTTTGATATCGTCCTTTGGATAAGGATTGTTAATTGGCTGATCTACATTGTCGAATTTATGATAGTCACGAATACTCTCTTCGAATATAGGGAATGCTAATTCTGAAAACATAATAATAATTTTATTTACAAATATAGTTTTTATACTTTTATGGTACTAATTATACTCCTATGAAAATTCATTATATTTCAGCAGAAAACAGTATTCTAAATCACTTTTTAGCTCAACTACGCGATGTAAATATCCAAAAGGATAGTATGCGTTTTCGCAAAAACATTGAGCGTATCGGTGAAATTATGGCTTATGAGTTAAGCAAAACTTTAGAATACCGAGACTTATCTGTACAGACACCTTTGGGTGTGAAAGAAACTACTTGTGTTAAAGACCCAGTAGTTTTATGTTCTATTTTGCGTGCGGGTTTAGCACTACACACAGGTTTCATGAATTTCTTTGACAATGCAGAAAACGGATTTGTATCTGCTTATAGACGTCATGGAAAGCACGGAGAAGCGAGTGAAATATTGGTAGAGTACCAAGCAGCTCCTTCGTTTCAAGACAAGATTATGATTTTGATTGACCCTATGTTAGCGACCGGTCAGTCACTAGTAGCTGTAATCAATAAATTGCTAACAGAAGAAACGCCGAAAGAAATGCACATAGCTGTAGTAATTGCTGCCCCAGAAGGTGTGAAGCTTTTGGAAGAGCAGTTACCAGATCATATTCACTTATGGGTAGCGACACTAGATGATAAATTAGATGATCACAATTACATTGTTCCTGGTTTAGGAGATGCTGGAGATCTAGCTTATGGACATAAACTATAAAAATAGTTGAGCTCCATAGAAGAATAATCCCAGTAAGAAAATACTCGTTAGTATAATCTCTTTTCTCCATTTTTGCTTAATGCCTTCGATGTGTTTAGTGCCTAGTACTGCTAGAGGGAAGAAAGTAAATAAAAGAACTCCATTACTTTTTTCTGGAGATACAACAAAAATTGCGACACCTATGAGGAAACACAAAATCATTTTCTTGTAGGTGCTTTGCATATTATACGCTTTGTTTTTAATGTCAATTGCTTCTGACAGAAAGAATAATACGGCTATAGAAGAAAAGACAGCGAGAGCAATGTTTTGGTAGGTATTTTCGAAATACATGAAATTTAAACTCACTTGTAGTTTCTTAGTTAACCACTCTAGATAGGTCATATCATTGACTAATAAGTAAATAGTAAGACCGATAAATACTGTAAAGAAGGCTAATAACGGTATAATCCAATTCTTATAATCTTTCGCAACAAAGAAAATAATAGCAAAGAATAAAAGAATCAAGTATAAAATACTCCAAAAATGAAATAATGAGGCTACGAGTATCCATAAGGATGCATCAAAAATCTTTTCTTTTGAATGAGTATTAGAGTGTAAGGAGAAAATACGTCTCAACGCAAGCATGATGAAATAGGCTGAGATAATAATCCTTCCTTCCGTAAAAGTTGACGGAAAAAACAATATGAAAGACACAAATAATAGAGGAACATAAGCGTTGTCATTGACTAGTCTATTCTTAGCGACGATGAATTGTGAAAGCACCATCATTAAAAGGAATAAGAGTAGAAAAAGAAACCTTTTTGCCACTTCGTAGAATGTAATATCCACGGATTCTCCATTGCTTAATTGGAACAAAGAATAGCATATCACTACTAATAGAGTCAGAATGATATAATTAATCGGCTTTGTTTTGCTAAAAATACTTGCTAACATTTATATATTTTATATTTTTGTACCTAGTATAGGTTATTTGAATACTATTTTTTCCAGTAACTTATATAAACGGATTAATAAATAATTTATTTAATTTAAAAATAAAGTATTATGACTTCATTTTTTAACGGAATAGGATTCCTTTTCGAAAAAGTTCTTTTCTTACCGATGGATTTTTTCGCGAAATTAGAGCTTAAAAATTGGTGGACTGCAAATATTCTAACTTGGGTATTTATCCTTATTACATGTTATTTCCTTGTATATTGGTTAAAACAACTTCAAATATTCAAAGCAAATAATGAGGATAACCAAGACACTACAGCCCACTCATTTTTAAAATAGTAGTTTCTTAAAGATCGAAACCTATATCTTTACGATAGTAAATCTTATCAAAATTTAGTTTATCTATGTTTTGATAAGATTTTTTTAGTGCTTGATTGTAACTATCTCCATACGAAGTAACTGCTAATACACGACCTCCATTTGTCACTATTTCACCATCTTTAAGTGCAGTACCTGCATGGAACACTATCGAATCTTTCACATCTTCAATTCCAGTGATTATTTTTCCTTTTTCGTAGTCTTCTGGATAACCACCCGATACTAACATTACCGTAGTAGCAGTGCGTTCGTCTAATTCAATATCCATTGTGTTTAAAGTTTCGTTAGCTACAGCTTGAAAAAGCTCTACTAAGTCTGTTTTTACTCTTGGCATAACTACTTCAGTCTCTGGATCTCCCATACGAACGTTGTATTCAATTACATAGGGGTCATCACCTACTTTAATAAGCCCAATAAATACAAAACCTTTAAAGTCTAGATTGTCTTCTTGTAATCCTTTTACCGTAGGAATAACAACACGCTCTTCTACTTTTTTAAGGAAGTCTTCTGTTGCAAAAGGAACAGGTGATACAGCCCCCATACCTCCGGTATTAAGACCTTTATCTCCTTCTCCTATACGTTTGTAATCTTTTGCAGTAGGTAATAGTTTATATGATTTTCCGTCTGTCAAAACGAAACAACTAAGTTCAATACCAGATAAGAATTCTTCGATAACTACTTTAGAGCTTGCGTCTCCAAACTTAGCGTCTACAAGCATATTTTCTAATTCAGCTTTAGCTTCATTAATATCTTCTAAGATCACAACACCTTTACCGGCAGCTAATCCATCAGCTTTTAGTACGTAAGGAGCTTTTAATGTCTCTAAAAATGCTTTTCCAGCTTCAACAGTATCTTTGGTAAAGCTTTGATACGCAGCTGTAGGAATATTGTGTTTAAATAAGAACTCTTTTGCAAAATCCTTACTTCCCTCTAATTGAGCTCCTTTCATTGAAGGACCAATTACGGGAATATGTTTGATATCACTATCTTGTTTAAAGAAGTCAACAATACCTTTTACTAAAGGATCTTCAGGGCCAACAACGACCATATCGATATTCTTTTCTAAAACGGTAGATTTAACTGCTTCAAAATCATTTGGATTAAGTGATAAGTTTGTTGCTATTTTTGCTGTTCCTGCATTTCCAGGAGCTACAAACAACTCCTTACATTTATTGCTTTGGAGCATTTTCCAGGCTAACGCGTGTTCGCGTCCACCTGAACCTAATAATAAAATTTTCATTAATTGTGCTGTTTGTTATTTAAGGGTCAAAAATAACCTATTTTGACAACTATAAAAAGAGCATACAAATAAAAAAGGCATTAGTTACCCAATGCCTTATATATCGTTATTAAACTTTCTTTATTAAATGAAGAATTGAATACAGATTAATAAATAAATTTACTGAAGTCTTTGTGCTCTTCTTTAAGTAAATCATTATCAGTAAAAGCTTTGAAATATTCAAATGTTTTTTGCATTCCTTCAGCTCTACCAACTTTAGGTTCCCATCCTAAAATATTTTTTGCCTTAGTGATATCTGGACAACGTTGCATAGGATCATTTATTGGCAAATCTTTGTAAATTACTTTTTGTTCAGTTTTAGTTAAGGCTATAATTTCTTTAGCAAAATCAAGAATAGAGATTTCATCTGGATTTCCAATATTGACTGGAAGGTGATAGTCTGAAAGCAATAATCTATAAATTCCTTCTACTTGATCATCAACATAACAGAATGAACGTGTTTGACCACCATCACCAAATACGGTAAGATCTTCACCTCGTAGGGCTTGACCAATAAAAGCAGGAATAACGCGACCATCATTTAGACGCATGCGTGGACCATACGTATTGAAGATACGTACAATTCTTGTCTCAACGCCATGGAAGGTATGATATGCCATTGTGATAGACTCTTGGAATCTTTTAGCCTCATCATAAACTCCTCTTGGGCCAATTGTATTAACATTTCCGTAGTATTCTTCTGTTTGTGGGTGAACCAATGGATCTCCATAAATCTCGGAAGTTGAGGCAATCAAAATACGCGCATTTTTAACACGGGCAAGACCCAATAGATTATGTGTGCCTAATGATCCAACTTTTAGGGTTTGAATAGGAATTTTTAGGTAATCAATAGGGCTTGCTGGTGAAGCAAAATGTAGTATATAGTCTAATTGCCCTGGTATATGTACGAATTTGGTAACATCGTGATGATAAAACTCAAAGCGATCTAAGTGAAAAAGGTGCTCTATGTTTTTAAGGTCTCCTGTAATTAGATTGTCCATGCCGATAACATGGTATCCTTCTGATATAAATCGATCACATAAATGTGATCCTAAAAAACCTGCTGCTCCTGTAATTAGAATACGTTTCATTTCTCTCTTTATTTTAAACGCTAAGTTAATTATCTTTTAGCATAATTGACTTAATGATAATGTCTATTTTAGTAACTGCTTATTATTTCGTGTATTTATAATTAAGAATTCGAATACAGATTAACGCAATACACTATATTTTGGACGTACAGCCTTTGTAGGGTAGGCACCTGTAGAAATAGGGTTAACTTGTACTTCAATGTGATTAGCTTTAAATATATCTACTGCAAAATCGTACCAAGTACAAATTTTCTCTCCACTAAAGTGATATAGCCCATATGATTGTTCTGTTAAGATTAAGGAAAGGATGTATCGAACTAAATCAAGTGCATGAGTAGGACAACCAATTTGATCATTAACGACATTAATTTGTTTTTGTGATTCAGCTAATCGTAACATTGTCTTTTTAAAGTTTTGTCCAAAGTCTGAGTAAACCCATGATGTCCTAATAATGTAATAGGTGCTTAAACAAGCTTGTATATACTGTTCTCCTTTTAGTTTAGAATCACCATAAATATTTATTGGGTTAGGCTGATCTGAGATTAGATATGGTGTGGTTTTTAGTCCATCAAATACAAAGTCAGTTGATAAATGCACGAGTATGACATTAAATTGCTGACAATATTCAGCTAACGATTTTACTGCTTCAGCATTGATCTGATAGGCAGTTTCTTTTTCATCTTCTGCTCGATCAACTGCCGTATAGGCAGCTAGATTTATGCAATAGTCAAATTGCCCTTCCTTAAAGCTTTTTTCTATTTGAGAGGGATTAGTAATGTCTAAATCCTTTGAACTAGCAAATGTAAACGCAATCAGTGGATGTTCTTCTTGAATTGTTTGAAGACATTGACCAACTTGTCCGTTTGCTCCTGTTACGAGTACTTTTTTCATAAAGGTAAAGCATTTTCAAATAATGGTAAGATTTTATCTTTGTCAGAGACAATAACCTTGTCTAAATCGTATTCCCAATCAATATTCAAAAAAGGATCATTGTATAGGATACCTCCTTCTGATTCCTTGTTGTATAAGTTATCACATTTATAAGCGAATATTGCTCGATCACTTTTAACCAAAAAACCATGTGCACAACCTCTAGGAATATAAACTTGCTTAAAGTTAGTATCAGATAAGGTCTGTGTAAATGTTTTTCCGTAAGAGTTTGAGTCTTTTCTTAAATCAACAACAACATCCAATACTTCTCCTTCGATGACGCGAACTAGTTTAGCTTGTTGAAATTCTCCTCGCTGATAGTGAAGACCTCTTAACACACCTTTGGTCGATAGCGATTGATTATCTTGTATAAAACTGACTTCTATTCCTGTCTCATTGGTAAATACAACGTTATTAAAGCTTTCAAAGAAGTATCCTCTTTCGTCGTGAAAGACTTTAGGCTCTATAATTAAACAATTATTTATTGGTGTAGGAATGATATTCATTTGTATCTGCTTTTCTAAGAGCTTAAAAATACTATTAAATTTATAATAGAAAAAGCCTAAGCAGATATTGCTTAGGCTTTTTATTATATTAAAAGCTTCTTATTTTATGTTGAAGATTTGTTCTAGAATTTTAATGGTAATTAAATAAGTTGGTTTTACTCCTGTAGTTCCCAATCCTCCAGAGGCTAGTGTACTCCCTGTTTCTAATGGGTTATCAGAGGCGTAGTAAGCATATCTAACTTTTACGTCTGGATTAATACTCTTTCTAATTTTAGAAGCAGATTGAATAGCTTTTTGGTAGTGTGCACCTTCCATTTCAAGCCCAATTACTCCCCAGGTTGAATCGTGGAAGAATTTCAACAAATCTTTATTTTGTAATGATGTCCCCAACACAGTTACCATTGTTCCTCCAAAGACAGGGATATCATTTTCTTTAAACATATCTACAGTCAATTCGTTGTCAAAAGGATAGTTGTCACCCGTTCCTTCATTGATATGTGCAAACGGAATCATAATATCTCCTTTACCTCCTACTAAAATACCAGCTTTCCCCATGATAGAGACAGACTGTACATTTATCTTAGTGGACTTAAGGTAAGGTTTTAACAATTCATCAATTGTTTCATAAGCTTGTTCTCCAAAGGCATAGTCCATAACGATTAACACAGGAAATTCACCTTCAATATTGGCTTTGTTGAAGCTTGTCTTTTTGAAGTCTATTTTTGCTGTATCGAATATTTGTATATCAATATTAGTACCCGATTCATCTAATAGAAAGGTCATGCCTTCGCGTTCAGCTTTTTCTTTAACTTGTTGACGTAAATCGCTGTTTTCGGGCTTACTCAATTCTTCATAGATAGCCAATTCATTCTTGCTGTCAATTTGTCCTTTCATTACAGCAGAAGCAAATATTGAATTCATCACACTGTGCATATTTGCACTTATTATGTGAATTGGTCGATCTAATAAACCTTTAGATTCTAAAACTCTTTTAATTCTATCAGACCAGATTTCACCATAGATATGATGTCCTAAGCGTTCTCTTAGTAATGGGCTGAAAGTAATCGTGCGTTTTTCATTGCTAATTTCCTCTTCGATAGCTAGTTTTCCTAACCAATAAATGACGTCAAGGAAGCGATCAGCGTTTTCTGGTACGGCAAATTTATTGTAGATATCTAGTACTTCAACAAAAGAACGACCAAGTACATTAGACATATGAGAAATCACTATTTCTTTTTCTTCTAGCTCTAATGGTTCTCTTTTCTTAGCTGCTGCTTCTATTTTCCTCCAATCTCTTGTTACTTTACCATTTTCATCGATCAATACTTTGTCTTTTATTTTATGTGATTCAACAAAGATGAATGTTAAGTGAGTTAGAACATCATAAATATCAGATCTACCTCTGGTAATTTCAATATTCATTTGCTCATCGTCTATGCGGTAGCAATTCCTTCTCCTTTTAGGAGGAACGATCGCTTTAAAATGAGAGAATGAATAACCCTCATCAGACGTTAAGTTAATGTATCTGCATTCTTCTATACCTACTGGTAAGCGCTCTATTACATAAAGAAGTCCATTAAGTTCTACTTTTTCTTCTGCAATAGATCCGTAAATTTCTGGACGTAACTCTAATAGGGCTTCTCTCAAGGTATCTCCTGAAACGCCCATCGGTTTATAAAACCCTCTATTGAACAAATGGCGCATAGTAATATACATGCGTTCCACTGCTGCTGACGATACCTGTGCTCTCGTTCTCGTAGTATTCTTTATCTCTTTCATAATTACGTCAATAATTTAATTAATAATCTCTAGTTTATCTGCAATATTTCGGTCATTACTCAATCTAGGTAATTTGTTTTGTCCGCCTAGTTTTCCAATACTTTTCATATATTGCTGAAAGCCTCCTTTTGGGATCTTTCTTATAACAATTGTTCGCAATACTTTTCCCGCGATCAAATCGTCATAGTAAACATTCTGCTTGCGCATAGCTTCATCTAATTGCATAGCAAAATTATTTAGGTCATCGGGTTCGTTACCAAATTCTATAAACCATTCGTGATAAGGTAAACCGCCTTCATTTGGTGATATCTGTGGTGCAACTGTAAATTCATTGACTTGTACGTTACTTCCTTGCATGACTTCTTCGATTGCAGTCTCGACCTCTTTGCCAATTACATGTTCTCCAAAGGCAGAGATATAGTGCTTAACACGACCAGAAACGACTATGCGGTAAGGATTAAGATTGACAAACTGAACTGTATCTCCTATGTTATATCCCCATAGTCCTGCGTTTGTGGAAATGATTAACACATAGTTGACGCCTAGTTCTACTTCACCTATTGTGTGTCTTGTTGGGTTTTCTTGAAAGAAATCATCAACTTTTATAAACTCATAGTATATTCCTGCATTAAGCAATAGCAATAACCCTTTTTCGGTTTGTGAATCTTGGTAAGCAAAAAAGCCTTCAGATGCTGGAAATAATTCAATAGAAGGAACTCTTCTACCTATCAACTGTTCAAATTTAGCACGGTAAGGTTCATAATTTACTCCTCCATAAATGAACAAGTTGAAGTTTTTGAAGATTTCTCCTACAGGCTTATTCTTTTTAGCTTCCAATCGTTCAAAGTACATTTGCACCCAGCTTGGAATACCTGAGATGACGCTCATGTCTTGATCAACAGTTTCCTCTACAATAGCATCAACTTTTGTTTCCCAATCTTCAATACAGTTAGTTTCCCAACTAGGTAATCTGTTTTTCTGTAAATATGCTGGAACATAATGGGCAACGATACCAGACAGTCTACCTAACTTTAGGCCGTTTTTCTCTTCAAGGATAGGACTTCCTTGAAGGAATATCATTTTACCATCAACGAAATCTGCTTTACCTGTTTCGTGAATATAGGCTAAAATAGCATTACGGGCAGCTTCAATATGGTAAGGCATCGATTCCTTTGTCAAAGGAATATATTTCGCACCTGAAGTTGTACCTGAGGTTTTAGCAAAGTAAATAGGCTTACCTTTCCACAAAACATCTGCTTCCCCCTCTACTACGCGATCTACATAGGGACGTAATCCTTCATAGTCTCTGATTGGTACACGTTGAACAAAATCATGGTGACTTTTGATTTCGTCAAAGTTATGATCTTGACCGAAGCTAGTGTGCTTAGCCTCTTCTATTAGCGATGTCAAGACTTTGGCTTGTGTCTCTATAGGGTTATTAACCCATCGCTGTGTCTTTTTATTAATAATTGATGCAAATATTTTTGCTCCAAATGATTTTAATGACATATATTTTTATTCTAAATCTATAAATATGGAAGCATCTAGCGGATAAGTATCTTTCCATAATTCAAAGTGAAAATATTCTGTATTATTCGGCTGTATACTCTCTTTATTTACTCCTTCGAATATTCCTAACACTTCTCCTGAGCTTACACTATCATATTCTTCTTTAACGATTGTACCTATATGTTTGTAAACAGATATAATACCTTCCTCGTGTAGCACAATCATGGTATAACCTTCTCTTAATGTCCAGCCCACAAAGAGTACAATACCTTTTGAAATAGCTTTAACTGGAGTTCCTTTCGCAGCGACAAAGTCTAAACCAAAATGTTCTGTAGCTGGGTCAAACCTCTTTATAACTTCACCGTCAATTGGGGAGAAGAGAATTTGATTTACCTTAGCTGTGGTTTCAGGAAACAAGTTGTATTTATCCTCAAGACGAACCATTTCACGTAGTTTTAAATCATTTTCTCCTGGTTCTTTATGAACAATTTGATCAACGGGAACCTCTGCTTTTTTAAGGGAATCTAAATTGCCATGCGTTGATTCAACTTCGCCTAGTAAAATCTTTCTTACAGCTAATAAATAGGCTTTATTCTTCGCTGATTCAGCTTCTAATGAATCAACTTTTAAAGTTAACTCAATAGCATTTTTCTTTAATTGAGCAGAAGAATATCCAGGTATATACTCCTTTATAGGTGTTAGAACTACCAGGATTACGGTTGATAGTATTAGTAAGAATATCCAAGCGGTAGTAGCACTCACGACATTGAGTAGATTTAATTTGAAAGACCTAACATCCTCAAAAGTCTTATCATTAACAATGACAATACGATACTTATTTAAAAGTTTACTTTTCCATCTAGTTGATTTCTTGTCTTTTGTTGACATAAGTGGCCGCTTTTTATAAACAAATATAGTAATTATACTACTTACCCTTTTAACTTCCTTTGTTTTAATTCACTCTAAAAGTAATTTATAATATCGGAAACACTCTTAAATATATAATAAATTTATTCGTATTTCACCATTTTACATTTTTCTTCCTATATTTGCGGGACTTAATGTTTCAAACAAATTATTATGAACGCATTACACTTTTTTTTAGGTATGGTAGGTACTTGGCAAATTATTTTGATTGTTGCTATCATTTTATTGTTATTCGGAGGAAAGAAAATACCTGAGTTGATGAAAGGTCTTGGAAGTGGTATCAAAGAATTTAAAGATGCTACTAAAGAGGAAAATGCTCAACAAGTAACGAAAAAGGAGACAAAAGAAGACAGTAAAACAGAATAAACTTATTCCGTTTTGAAGATATTACGCACTAGTGCCTTTAGGTATTAGTGCTTTTTTTGTTTGTATAATGTTGTATTTCACGCAAATAGTTATAAATGAAAAAATGCCCCTCTTAATTAAATTAAAAAAGGCATTTCACTTATAAAACATAATAAAAACACTACTTAACCAATATCTAATTAACGCTACTCTTTTGTAGCATCTGGTGCAAATTAGATACTCAGAATAATACAAGTATCGTGCCAAGATAGGTGTTTGTTGTGTTTTTTTATAAAATCATGCTTAATTGTATTCTTTTCTTTCCTAAATCTACATCTGTTACCTTAACTTGAACGTGTTGATGCAGTTTAACAACTTCATTTACATCAGAGACAAAACCTTCTTTGAGCTGAGATATATGAACCAATCCACTTTCTTTAATTCCTACATCTACGAAGCACCCAAAGTTGGTTATATTATTTACAATCCCAGGTAAAACCATACCAATATTAAGGTCTGTAATCTGCTTTACATTAGGGTCAAATTCAAAAACTTTAGCACTGCGTCTAGGGTCTAGCCCTGGTTTCTCTAACTCTTTTAGAATATCTTGTAAAGCAAGTATCCCAACCTCACCAGTAATATATTGTTTTGTATCTATTCTGGCAATTAGCTCCTTATTTGAAATCATATCTCCTATAGAAACCTTCATATCTTTGGCTATTTTTTCTACTACACCATAAGCTTCAGGGTGTACAGCAGAGTCATCTAGAGGGTTAGTACTATTTTTAACTCTAACGAAGGCTGCTGCTTGTTGAAAAGCCTTCTCTCCTAGTCTAGGAACTCTTTTTAGTGCTGTTCTGCTTTCAAATGGCCCATTTTCTGAACGATATTGAACGATATTGTCAGCCATTTTTTCTCCAATTCCTGAAACATAACTTAGTAGTGATTTACTTGCGGTATTCAGATTTACACCTACTGAGTTAACACATTTCATCACAACACTATCTAATTCCTTTTTCAATAAGGTTTGATCGACATCGTGTTGATATTGTCCGACACCAATTGATTTAGCATCTATTTTCACTAGTTCTGCTAGTGGATCGGCTAATCTGCGACCGATAGACACCGCTCCCCTTACAGTAACGTCATAAGAAGGAAATTCTTCTCTTGCAATTTTAGAGGCAGAATATATAGAAGCACCTGCTTCATTGACTACAAATACTTGTACAGGTTTGTCAAAGGCAATCTTCTTGATGAAGAATTCTGTTTCTCTAGAGGCTGTTCCATTGCCAATAGCAATCGCTTCTATATTATAAGCATTGACCATTGAACGTATTTTTTTCATGGCCATTGTTGTTTCCTTCTGAGGCGCATGAGGATATATAGTTTCGTTGTAGAGTAAGTCGCCTTGCTCGTCTAAACAGACTACTTTACAACCTGTCTTATATCCTGGGTCTATTGCGAGTATGCGTTTTTCGCCTAAAGGAGAGCCTAATAGTAACTGGGTTAAGTTATCTGCAAACACTCCAATCGAATTCAAATCTGCTTTTTCCTTTGCCTCAGCTAGTGCTTCGTTTGCTAAAGCGGGTTCTAATAGGCGTTTGTAACTATCAGCTGCTGCTTTTTCTACAATTTGACTACATTGGTTTGCTCCTTTCACCACATTGTCTGTGATAAAACTAATTGCCTCTTCTCGCTCTATACCTACACCAAATTTGATATATCCTTCTTTCTCTGCTCTTAGGATTGCCAATAGTCGGTGTGCGGGAATTTTATACGTTGGTTCGGACCAATCAAAGTATTGTTCAAATTTTTGTGCCCCTTCTTCTTCTTTTTTTGTTTTAACTACTTTTGTGCTAATGATACTATTGCGTTGAAACTTCCTTCTTAGTGACTTGCGCAGATACATATTCTCATTAATCCACTCTGCAATAATATCAGATGCACCTTGGATAGCGTCTTCTTCACTCCCTACTTTGTCATTTATATACTTTTCAGCAATAGAGGTGATATCATTAGCGTTTTGAGACATAATTACTTTAGCTAATGGTTCTAGACCATTTTCCCTAGCTGTATCAGCTTTTGTTTTTCTCGTTTTTTTATAAGGTAGGTATAAATCTTCTATTTCTGTCAAATCATAACTGTTAGAAATCTTAGTCTTTAATTCATCGGTCAATTTACCCTGTTCTTCAATTGCGTTAAGTATAGATTCTTTTCTTTTGACTATCCCTTCATATAATTCACTGTATTTAGCTATTTTTTCGATAACCACTTCATCTAAGTTACCAGTTCTGTCTTTTCTATAGCGAGCAATAAAAGGAATTGTACAGCCCTCTCCTAACAAGAATATGGTACTCTCAATACTTTTTGCACTTGCCTTCACAGCTTGTTGAATAAACTCTATCAACGTCATAATTTATTATTTTAAGAATAGCTAAAATACTACCTTTGTTTCAATAATTAAATCTTATGAAATTTTTAATAGCCTACTTAATCATTATAAACTATCTCGCATTTTCAATGTTTGCATACGACAAGGAGAAAGCTATAAAAAATGGTAGACGTGTAGCGGAAAAAAATTTACTTACTCTCTGCTTCTTTGGTGGTAGTCTTGGCGGTTGGATAGCGATGAAAAAGCTAAGGCATAAGATTTCTAAAGACTCCTTTAAAGTCAAGTTTTTTGCTATTGTGGCCATACAAATAGCAGTTTTTTTTATTTTGTTTAAGAGGTAATAGGCTACTTTACAATACTACAAATATTCCTATCTGTATCAATAGTGGTATTCTCTCTGATTAGATGCTATATCTAAATCACATTTACTCTTGTATATTTAATTCAGCAATATAATTAGTACTTTACTCTTTTCTAATTTTATTTTTATCGTTTATAAAATCATCTAATCCACCAAGAATATCTATACTAAGTTCACCATCTTCACCACCACACTTTTCCCCACATCTTGAGGACCTATCAATATATTGATTAGCTTAATATCCATTTCTAATTCCTCAACACCTGCGAAATTATTGATTGATATTTTCTCTTGACTTTCCATTGAATTATTATTTTTATAATGCAGTTGAAAAACACAACTATTTAATTGAGCAACAAATAGCCACTATGCTGATCGAACATACTAAAAACTGTTCAGTTCTACCATTCTTACAGCAGATTTACGTCTTTTTTTTCTCAGATTCGATTTACAGTCAATTATATTCTTTTTTGTTCATTAGTATATTACTCTTGTTGTATGCCTACGTGTAAAGAGAGTGATCAACTTGGAATTAGCGTTTTTGTAAACGAATAAATCTCTCTTCGCTACCGCTATGATACTATTTAGGTCAAGTGATGATTGGGATATGGTCGGGACTTTTTAATACAAAATATCTCGATCATGTCCTGACCACATCCCGATCATTACAAATCAATAGCTAAAAAAATAAGGAGCTGTTAATAAAAACAGCTCCTTATTTTGGATTATTATCGTTTTGATTACTTGTTATGAGCAAGAAATTTTACTAACTCTGTTTTGGTGTCTACCACCTTCAAATTCAGTGTTTAAGAAGGTTTCAACCATTGCAATTGCTTGTTCAATTGACGTATAACGTGCAGGGATACTAATTACATTAGCATCATTGTGTAATCTTGCTAATTCAGCAATTTCTTTCGTCCAGCACAACGCACAACGCACGCCTTGGTGTTTGTTTGCTGTCATAGCAATACCGTTTCCACTTCCGCAAATAACGATACCAAAGTCAGCTTTTCCTTCTTCTACATCACTTGCTACTTTGTGTCCAAAATCTGGATAGTCAACGGAGTCAAAAGAATCTGTACCATAGTTAGTTACTTCAATTCCTTTTGATTCTAAGTATTTGACAATTGCTTTTTTGTATTCTGGACCTGCGTGGTCATTTCCGATTGAAATTTTCATTTTACGTTGTGTTCTGTTATACGTGACAAAGTTAAAACTTTTTCCTTTTTATAACCCTAATTCTTCTACAGCTATTTGTCTCATTTCTACTTTTCTAACTTTTCCGGAGATAGTCATCGGAAATTCAGTTACAAATTTCCAATATTTAGGGATTCTAAAGTGAGCAATTTTCTGATCACAGTAAGCTTTTAGTTCTTCTGGTGTTACAGTATGATCTTTTTTCAGTATGATCCACGCCATGATTTCTTCTCCGTATTTTTCGCTAGGTACGCCGATGACTTGTACATCTGCTACTGCAGGGTGAGTGTAAAGGAAATCTTCAATCCACTTAGGAGAAATATTTTCTCCTCCCCGAATAATGAGGTCTTTAATGCGACCAGTGATAGAGATATAACCTTCTTCATCCATAGTAGCTAAATCACCAGAGTGCATCCATCTGTTTTCGTCTAGCACTTCAGCAGTCATTGTACGGTTATTCCAGTACTTTAGCATGACAGAGTATCCGCGTGTACACAGTTCTCCAGCTTCTCCTCGGGGCAGTATATTACCAGTCTCTGGATCGATAATTTTAATTTCAATGTGGTCTTGTACAGTACCTACAGTTGTTGTTTGTTTGCGAATATCAATTCCGATATGTGTTTGTGTGGATACAGGAGAAGTTTCAGTCATACCATAACATATACTTACTTCTTCCATGTGCATTTCTTCTTTTACGCGTTTCATTACACTTTCTGGACAAAGTGAACCTGCCATTACTCCTGTTCGCAGAGAAGTCAGGTTGTAATCTTTGAAATTGGGTAACTGTAATTCGGCAATGAACATAGTAGGTACACCATAGAGGGAAGTACATTTTTCGTCTTGAACAGTTTGTAGTGTTTTTTCAGGGTCAAATCCATCACTAGGAATAACAATAGTAGCAGCATGAGCAGTACAACACAAATTGCCGATAACCATACCAAAGCAATGGTAAAAAGGTACGGGAATACACACTCTGTCTTTTACGGAATATTTTAGTCGTACACCAATGAAATATCCATTGTTAAGTATGTTGTGATGTGTAAGTGTCACACCTTTTGGGAATCCTGTAGTTCCAGAGGTATATTGTATATTTACGGGTTCGCTAAACTGAACAGAGTCTTCGATGAAACGAAGATCGTCATCTAAAACATGGGTAGCTTCTACTAAGAAAGCATTCCACTCTTCTCCCAAGAAGACAACTTCTCTTAGACTAGGGCAGTCCTCGAAAACTAGTGAAATCATACGACGATAATCGCTAGTCTTAAAGTTTTCTGCGGAAACAATAAGCGAGATTTCGGACTGATTAATTGCAAATTCTAATTCGTGGGCACGATATGCGGGGTTTATATTGACTAGAATAACTCCAATTCGAGCAGTAGCATACTGCATCAATACCCATTCGTAGCAGTTGGGAGCCCATATACCGACGCGGTCACCTTTGACAACTCCCTTTGCAAGTAGGCTTTTTGCTACTGTAGTCGTCTGTTCGTAAAATTCTTTATAGCTTGCTCTATATTGCTGACCGACACTGACGATGGCTTCTTTGTCAGGGTATTTATCTACAGTCCTCTTTAAGTTTTGACCAATAGTTTCGCCTAGCAGTGGAACTAAAGAAGCTCCATGCACATAAGAGATCATTTTCATAAAATTAGTTTTTTGTTGGTTTTTCTAAAGTACAAAAAATATTAAGAGAAAACTTTTACGGATTAAATATTATCTTTAGAAGATGTGTTTTCGTATATAAACGAGGATATTTTGATTAAAGAATTGTTGAATTATTAGAAAATATTAGCAAATACACGAGAATGTATTTACTTTTGTATTACTCTCCGTTGGATCTAGATAGAATTTACTCCTCGTATTCTATTCCTTAGGTCAAGTAATCATTAAATAGGACTTAAAAAATTGATAAAATACAAGTAAACCAGTTTGTATTTTGTACATTTAAGCATAAATATTGGGTTTCATTACTCGATAAAAATAAAAAAAGAAAATGACTAAAAAATTTAAAAATAAGAAAAAGAAAGAGTTTGACTTTGTTAGAAAGATACTTCAAACATTGTCAATGAGTGGGAATAAAGCCTTGAACTATAAGCAGGTATCTGCAGTATTAGAAATTAATGATACTCAAGGTAGAAATGAAATTATAAAAGAACTAAAGCACTTGGCATCGAAAGGGAAGATAGAAGAGATAGAGCCAGGGAAGTATCAGTTTGTAGCAGAGGCAAATTACATTGAAGGAATCATTGATATGACTACGCGTAAGACGGCTTATTTGGTCAGTGAAGAATTAGAAGAAGATGTTTTTATTCCGACGAATAACTTGCGCAAAGCCCTTGATGGAGATTTAGTAAAAGCATATATATACAATAGACGAAAAGGTAAAAAAGTAGAAGCAGAAGTTGTAGAAATTATTGAGCGTCATAAAACACACTTTGTAGGAACGATTGAAATACACAAGAACTTTGCTTTTGTGTCAACAGCAGATCCAAAGATGTACACTGATATTTTTATACCGAAGGAAAAAGTTGGCGAAGCAAAGAGTGGAGATGTAGTAATTGCAGAAATAGAAGATTGGCCGAAAAAAGCGGATAGTCCATTTGGTCGAGTAACTCAAGTGTTAGGAAAGCAAGGAGAGCACAATACGGAAATACACGCTATCTTGGCAGAGTATGGTCTTCCAGCAGAATTTCCAAAGGAGATAGAGGATTTTGCCAATAATCTAGATACATCAATCAATGAAGAAGAAGTTGCTAAGCGTAGAGATATGCGCGAAGTATTGACCTTTACGATAGATCCAAAAGACGCAAAGGACTTTGACGATGCTTTATCATTTCAAGTATTAGAGAATGGGAACTACGAGATAGGTATTCATATTGCTGATGTATCTCATTATGTGCAGGAAGGTACAATTCTAGATGAAGAGGCTTATAATCGAGCTACATCAATCTATTTGGTAGATAGAACAATACCTATGTTGCCAGAGGTATTGTCTAATTTTGCTTGTTCGCTACGACCAAACGAAGATAAGTTTACATTCTCTGCAGTGTTTCAATTAAATAAAAAAGCAGAGATAGTAGATCAGTGGTTTGGACGTACTGTAACTCATTCTGATCAACGAATGGCTTATGAAGAAGCACAATATATCATTGAGACGAAGGATCGCGTAGTGCCAGCTGAAATATCAATAACAGGAGAAAAACAAGAGATCAGTGAAGAGGTAGCGCAAGCTGTATTGACCCTTAATGATTTGGCAAATATCTTACGAGCAAAACGCATGAGTTATGGAGCTATTTCGTTTGATAAGATTGAAGTGAAGTTCAAGTTAGATGAAAACAACAATCCTGTTGGCGTTTACTTTAAAGAAGGAAAAGAAGCGAATCACTTGATAGAAGAATTCATGTTATTGGCGAATAGAAAGGTTTCAGAGTATATAGGGAAACAGAAAAAGACGTTTATTTATCGAATTCACGACGAACCAGATCAAGATAAGTTATTTGCGTTGCAAAATGTCATATCGAGATTTGGACACAAACTAAATTTAAGAGATAAGGCTGGTATATCACAGTCTTTAAATCAATTGTTGAAAGATGTAAACGGGAAAAAGGAGCAAAACTTAGTAGATACCTTAGCAATTCGTACGATGAGCAAGGCTAGTTATTCGACAAACAATATCGGACATTACGGTTTGGCTTTTGATTATTATTCACACTTTACATCTCCAATTCGTCGATATCCAGATGTAATGGCTCATCGATTATTACAACATTACTTAGACCACGGAGCATCAGTAAAAGTAGAGGACTACGAGAAAAAGTGTGGGCACTGTTCATCTATGGAGAACTTAGCCTCTAATGCAGAAAGAGATAGTATCAAATATATGCAGGTCAAATATATGCAAAAGCATCAAGATCAAGAGTTTTTGGGTGTTATCTCTGGTGTGACAGAGTGGGGAATTTATGTAGAGATTGTCGATAATAAATGTGAAGGAATGGTAAGGGTACGAGAGATCAGAGATGACTATTATGTATTCGATGAAAAGCAATATGCTATGGTTGGTCAGGCAACTAAGAATGTACTACAATTAGGAGATGAGGTAATTGTAACTGTTAAGAATGCAGATTTAGTAAAGAAACAACTAGATTATAACTACATAAAAAAAGTAAATTAAGTATGAAAAAATTAGTATTATTATTTCTAATGCTTTGTGCAAATATAACGTTTGCTCAGCAAGTAGAGATGGAAGTGGGGACATTTGATAAACTTAGTGTTTACGATCAAATTCGGGTGACTTTGGTACCTACTAATGGGCAAGCCAAAATAGAAGTAGAAGGGAAGAAACAAAAAGAGGTGAATGTGATTAATAAGAACAAGCACTTAAAAATCAAGATGAACTTTACAAATAGCTTCCAAGGAGATGATATTCAAGTAACGCTATACTATAATAATTTGAAAGAAATTAATGCGGGGGAAGGATCAATGATTGAAGGAGATAAGCAGGTTAAAGCAAACACACTTGAAGTACAAGGAAAAACAGGATCTGCCATAAAGTTGGACATCGATGTAGAGAAAGTAATAGTAAAAGCGGGAGCAGGGTCGTTAATTCGCTTGACAGGTAAAGCAGATGTACAAGATGCGTTATCAAATTCAGGAGCTGATATTCGCAATGAAGAATTAATGACAAAGCAGACGACTATAACCGTAAACGCAGGAGGAAGAGCGAGTGTACATGTAAAAGATGTAGTAGATGCAAAAGTAAGAGCAGGAGGAAGTATTTCAGTATATGGAAACCCGAAAACATTAAACGAAAAGACAATAGCAGGAGGGACAATTAAAAAAGTTGAATAAGCTTTTTCAATATTGTTACAAAAAGCTGTAACTTGCAAAAATCAAATAAATGCCAATTGTTATAATTGGCATTTTTTAACAATTGAAAATGCTAGACGATTTTATTACAGGGATTTCTTTAGGTTTTTTCCTAAGTTTTATGATTGGTCCTGTTTTTTTTATTCTTATTGAAACAAGTATCACAAAAGGGTTCAAAGCTGCAGTAGCTTTTGATTTAGGAGTGATTGTGGCAGACGCATTGTTTTTTGCGATAGCCTTTTTCAGTAGTTTCAGATTAATTAATGCAATCAAAGATGATCCAGCCTTATTTTTATTTGGCGGTATTATTATGCTAACGTATGGTATAATATCTTTTGTGCGGTTAAAGAAGGTACAAGTTGATACTTTACAGTTATCACCTCCTAATTTACACAGAGATTATTTAAACCTCTTTGCTAAGGGGTTTTTGTTGAATTTCATTAACGTTGGAGTATTAGGTTTTTGGTTAGCTATAATTATTACGTTAGGACCGAAGATGGACATGAACACTGAGCGTATGTTTACGTTTTTTGGATTTGCTATCACGGCATATTTTGTTACAGATTTGATTAAAATCATCTTAGCAAAACAATTGAGAAGGAAGTTGACAGCAGAGAACATATTAAAGGTTAAAAAGGTAAGCAGTATAATTTTGATTGTCTTTGGACTTTTTATAATGGTAAAAGGTGTCTTACCAAAGAATGAAAACGAAACGATTAAATTGCCTTTTTCAAATTTAGAGCAAGAGAAATAAATTAGAAAACCTGAGTATTACACTCAGGTTTTTTTATGGTTTTTTTAGAATAAGCGCTTAAGATAATCTATATAAAATAAAAAACGCCTTAGTTACACTAAGGCGTTTTGTTTGAGGCTTCGAGCGGATTCGAACCGCTGTAGACGGTTTTGCAGACCGCTTCCTAGCCACTCGGACACGAAGCCATTGTTCCGAATTGGACTGCAAACTTAGCAAATAATTTTCAAGTTCAAAACACTTTTGAACTAAAAAAACAATTATTTTTTCAAGAGTTATCTAACTTCTTGCATTTCAACAGTTACGGATTCAACATCACCACCGATAGGAGGGTTAATTTTAGAAACAGCAACATTGATCTCTTTAACCATTTCGATTTCGCGCAATACTCTTTTGATGATTCGTTCACAAACGTGTTCTAATAAGTTAGAACGAATGGCCATTTCTTCTTTTACAATTTGGTTTAAGTGTACGTAATCGATAGCATCAATTAAGTTGTCTGAAGTTGCAGCATCTCGAAATGTTCCTTTAGCCATTACATCAACTCTATAATCCGAACCAATTTTTGCTTCTTCTTCCATACATCCATGAAAAGCAAAAACGCGAATATTATTTAAACGTATAATTCCCATTAGTCTCAAAAAAATTAATAAAGGCTAAAATTACGATATTTTTTTGCGGAACAGGGTAAGGTAAAGGAATAAATAAAACAAAATTGATTAGATTTTGATACCTTTGTAAGTATATTATAAATCAAATCCATGTCAACAAAAGAGAAATCATTAAACTTTATTGAGCAAATCATTGAAGAGGATATCAAAAATGGTTTGCCAACAGAAAAACTTCATTTTCGTTTTCCGCCAGAACCTAATGGTTATTTACACCTAGGTCATGCGAGTTCAATTTGTTTAAATTTTGGATTAGGGTTGAAGTACAATGCGCCAGTTAACTTGCGCTTTGACGATACCAATCCATCAAAAGAAGAACAGGAGTTTGTTGACGCAATCAAATACGATGTAGAGTGGTTAGGGTATAAATGGGCAAATGAAGTATATGCTTCTGATTATTTTCAGCAATTATACGATTGGGCTGTTCAGATGATCAAAGAAGACAAGGCCTATGTAGATAGTCAAACTTCAGAAGAAATGGCACAGCAAAAAGGAACCCCATCTACAGTAGGAGAGGATAGTCCTTATAGAAATCGTTCAGTAGAAGAGAACCTAGATTTGTTCGAAAGGATGAAAAATGGAGAATTCGATGAAGGTAGCCATATTCTACGTGCGAAAATATCAATGTCAGCAAAAAATATGTTGATGCGTGATCCAATTATGTATAGAATCATGAAAAAAGATCACCACCGAACAAAAGATCAATGGTGTATCTATCCAATGTATGATTGGGCACATGGAGAAAGTGATTATATTGAAAGTATATCTCACTCTTTTTGTACATTAGAGTTTTTGCCTCACAGAGAACTATATAATTGGTTCTTAGATCAAGTGGTAGAAGAGCAAAATATAAGACCAAAGCAACGTGAGTTTGCCCGTAGGAACTTATCTCATACAGTAGTTAGTAAACGTAAATTGGCTAAACTTGTAGCAGAAGGATATGTAACGGGATGGGATGATCCACGTATGTCTACGATTTCAGGGCTAAGAAGAAGAGGGTACACACCAGCTTCTATAAAAAATTATGCAGAAACAATTGGTATTGCAAAACGCGATAACTTAATCGATGTATCCTTACTAGAGTTCTGTGTACGAGAAGATCTAAATAAAATAGCACCACGAGTAATGGCTGTATTAGATCCTGTAAAATTAGTTATTACGAACTATCCTGAAGGGAAAGAAGAGTGGTTAGAAGCAGAGAACAATCCAGAAGAAGAAGTAATGACTTATAGAGAGGTTCCTTTCTCTAAAGAGTTATACATTGAAAGAGAAGACTTCAAAGAAGAGGCAAACAACAAGTTCTTTAGATTAACTATCGGGAAAGAGGTACGTCTGAAAAATGCTTATATTATCAAAGGAGAGGGAGTAGTGAAAGATGAAAATGGTCGTATTACTGAAATACATGTTACATATGATCCGGATAGTAGAAGTGGAAGTGGAACAGAGGCGAGTAAACGAAAAGTAAAAGGAACGATTCATTGGGTTTCAGTTCCACATGCAATAGAAGCAGAAGTTAGAATTTACGATCGTTTGTTTACTAATGAAAACCCTGATGGAAATAAGGAGGTAGACTTTTTAGAGTATATAAATCCAAACTCATTAGAAATAGTTAAAGGATATTTGGAACCAAGTTTAAAAACAGCTAGTGAAGGTGATAAGTTCCAATTTCAACGTTTAGGTTATTTCTGTGTAGATAAAGAAAGTACAGATGGAGCCTTAGTTTTTAATAAAACAGTAGGCCTAAGAGATACTTGGGCAAAGGTAGAACAAAAATAGGATAGTGTAAATCTTCCTATATATTTAAAAAGAAGCATTCGATTAACTTATTTTTAACGGTTAATTGAGTGCTTTTTTTATAACTTTATAAGGAATAATCAAAAAAACATTTGTTATGTCAAATAAAGTAGGAGGAACTGTGTTAGCAGTATTGGCTGGTGTAGCCGTGGGAGCTAGTTTAGGAATACTATTTGCTCCAGAAGAAGGAAAAAAAACAAGAAAAAAAATCAAAAAGACTTTTGACGATTCAAAAGAGGACTTGGAAGACAAAATTGATGAACTGAAAAAACAAGTTCGTACCGTAGTTAATAAGAAAAAACACGATATTGAAGAAAGTTTAGATCATTTCGTTCATTCTTCAGGAAAGAAAAGAGATGAAGTAATAGCTTCACTAGAAGAGAAGTTAGCAGCGCTAAAAAGTCAAGCTAATGAGGTAACAGAGGATAAACACAAATAATCCAAGTATTGATTTATGGCGTTTAACGAGGTAAAGTCAGAGATGACAAACATAAAGGAAAACTCTGAAGAGTTTATCCAATCAACGTTAGAGTATTATCGTTTATGGGGCTTTAAGGTAAGTGTCAAAGCGGGTACAATCTTTATGACGTTGTTGTTAGTAGCATTGTTTTCAATGATGGCAATGTTGTTTATATCTTTGTTTGCTGCTTATGCCATTGGAGAAATGTGTGGTAGTCTGTCTGTAGGATTTCTGATTGTCGGATTGGTTTACATATTAGTAACGATATTAGCTTATGCTTGTCGTCGCTCTATTGTAGAAAGACCTTTTATCAAAAAACTATCAGAAATAGTATTTAACGATTAATTCGAATATATGGGAAAGATGTATACATCAATTGATCAAGTCAATTCGGATTTAGAAATATTAAAGGTTAAACGAGAGCTGCATTACCAAAAGGTCTTTAGGTCAGTAGAAAACATTAAAGAAGAGTTGTCTCCTGATCGATTAGTCAGAAATTCTGTTGGATCAGTTGCTTCTTATGTGAAGAGCTCGGGTAACATTCAAGCATTTCTTATAACCTATATCTTGAAGCGTTTCTTTAAAAGAAAATAAAAGTAAAGGGCTATCCATGTAGATAGCCCTTTTTATTTTACATATCGTCGTAATCAATATAGATTTCATCTGAAGTAACAATTGCCTGACATGAAAGTATTAATCCGTCTGCAATTTCTTCGTCTGTCAAGATGCTGTTCTTTTTCATAATAGCAGAACCTTTGACAATTTTACACATACAAGAGCTACATATTCCTCCTTGACAAGAATAAGGAGCATCAATACCTTCTTTGAGTACTCCATTTAATAACACTTCGCTTTTTGGCATTTCAAAGCTCGTTTCTTCGTCATCAACTAAAACAGTCACCTTTGTCGAGCCACCTTCTGCTTCTACAGGATTTACACCATCTGTATTAGGAGTAAAGATTTCATAAGCGATATGATCCTTAGAAACCCCTCGTTCTTGTAATGTATCATTAACTGTATTAATCATTTCTTCTGGCCCACAGATATAGAATTTTGCAAATTCTTTTTCTTTGTGTTTGTTGTTCACAACAAAGTTTATAGCTGCTTTATCAATACGTCCAAAGATAGAGTCATTCTCTCTTATACGTGAATAAACGAAATGAATGAATAAACGTTCGGCATATTGTTCTTGAAGTTTGTAAAGTTCATCGTGAAAGATTGTTTCCTCAGCATTTTTATTTCCATAGACAAGAACAAATTGACTATTTGGTTCTTGTTCAAGTACAGATTTTAAGATCGACATGATTGGAGTGATTCCACTACCAGCAGCAAATGCTGCATAGTTCTTTACATTGTCTGTTTTAGGCTCAAATATAAATCTACCTTCTGGAGCTTCAACTTCTAATTGATCACCAGCTTTTAGCACGTCATTTGCGTAAGTAGAAAATACCCCATGCTCTACTTTTTTGACTGCTACTCGAACTTCGCCGCTATTTGGAGTTGAACAGATTGAGTAAGCTCTTCGGATTTCTTTCCCTTCGTGCAGATGTTTAATGTTTAGGTATTGACCTGCTTTAAATTGATATTCATCTTTTAGATTAGAAGGAATATCAAAAACTATCGAAACTGCATTAGGAGTTTCTTTTCGAACTTCCTTTACAGTTAAACGGTTGAATTTAGACATAGTTAGTTTAGTTTGATGCACAAAAATACGAAAGTGATTGAGTAAAAGGAAGTTTATTTGTTTAAGTTATTGGTCTTGATGTGTAACAATTAACTATAAAGTGCGTCTAATTAAATTGTAATATCTTATTAAGGATAATTCTATGAAATATATTTTGACTATAATTTTTGTCTTAAGTATTCAGCTTGCTTCTGCTCAGGTGAGAGGAATAATTACAGATAGTAAAGGCAAGCCAATATCTTTTGTTACTGTTGTTTTAGAAGATACACAACAAGGAGTGCTAAGTAATGAAAAGGGTGAATATACCTTATCTACAAAGGGGATAAATAAAGATATTGCTACGATAGTTTATCAATTAATTGGTTATCAAACTAAGCGAGAGAACGTAAATATAAAAAGTGGTGTAGAGGAAAAAAATGTTGTACTTGTGGAAGAATCTATTGCTTTATCGGATATTGAAATTCAAGTTGTTAATGATTCAGGTGAGGCTTTGATACGTAGAGCGATTCAAAGTAAGAAGACAAATACGAGTCAAGTAAGTGCTTTTGAGGTTGACTTTTATTCAAAGGGAATGATAAAGTCGCTAAAAATCCCTAAAGTACTGTTGAATAAATTAGAAGAAGGAGAAGTTAAGAATCAAGGGATCGATTCTGTAGGAAAGGGTATTTTGTACTTGTCAGAGACTGTATCGAAGGTGAAGTATCAAAAGCCAAATAAACTTAGAGAGCATATCGTAGCATCTAAAGTGAGCGGTTCTAATAACGGGTATAGTTTCAATACTGCAGATGAGTCTTTCTATGATTTCTATGACAATATTGTGGAAGTTGGAGATGTGAAGACTAAAATGATTTCTCCGATAGCTGACCAAGCACTTTCATATTATACTTACAAGATAGAAGCCATATTCACAGATAATGGTAAAAAAATTAATAAGGTTAAGGTAATCCCAAAGGTTCGAACAAAACCTGTGTTTACGGGGTATATCTATATTGAAGAGGAGAGAGCAGCATTATATGGTTTAGATTTAGAAGCTACAGGTACGAGTTTACAACAGCCTTTTTATGAGACGGTTAGTATTAGTCAGACTTTTGTATATGATGAAAAAGTAAGGCAGTGGATTAAGAAAAGTCAAAACATAGAATTGATGTTTAACGTATTAGGGGTAAAAGGGAAAGGTGCTTTTTTGAGTGTATTTAATAATTACAATTTTAACCCTCAGTTTACTCAGTCAACTTTTGGTAAAGAGCTTCTATCTTTTGCAAAAGATGTCAATAAGAAACCAGATGATTATTGGGAAGATAACAGATATTTCTCATTGACAACTGAGGAGATGAATGATTATAGGGTGAAAGATAGTATATTGAAGATTAAAGAATCTCCAGTCTATATAGATAGTATCCGCCGTAAATACAATACTTTTCATTGGGAAGATATTGCGTTAGGATATACATATAAATCAAAAGAGGATAAAGTAACTTTTAATTATGGAGGTATCCTTGATCTAAACAAAATTGGGTTTAACACTGTACAAGGATTCTATATGGGAACTAATATATCACTGTCATTCCATAATAGAGAGAAAAAATCCTTAACGAAATTAAGTAGCTCATTTAATTATGGAACGGCTTCTGAACGATTTCGTGCATATGGAGGCGTTGAGCATTATTTTGGCGATGATCGACGTACTTCTATCTATGCGTATGGAGGAACTCAGATTAGCCAATTCCATAAGCAGAATATAGAAGAGTATTTGAATACGGCATTTTCATTGTTAATGCGCAAGAATTATGCAAAGTATTATAATAATGAAAATGCGTATGTAGGTGTTAGGAGCTCATTTTTTGATCGTTCTTTGCGTTTTAATACCCTAATAGGGTATGAGCAGAGAAAGCCGCTCTATAACAATGCAAATGGTTCATTCTATACTGGGAACAGAAACTATACATCAAATAACCCCTTAGCACTGACTGATTACCACAATGCAGCTATTAGTGATCATTCTATTTTCAAATTTAAGTTGAATGCAAATATCTATTTAGGACAGAAGTATATTACTTATCCAGAAACGAGATATTATGTGCCAAATAGAAAATATCCACTTATTAATATAGCATATGAGAAGGGCTTTGGTGGAAGTGAGAGAAAGTACAATTACGATTACGTACAGTTAAAGGTCAAACAAAATGTTGAATTGAGTAATAAAGGGGAGTTTGCTTATACTATTCGAGGAGGACACTACTTTGGAGGAGAGCATATTTCTTTTGTTGATAGGGTTCACTTTACTGGGAATGAGTCGCATTTGAATTTAAGTTCAAATTATTTGTCGTCATTTAATTTATTGCCTTATTATAGGTTAAGTACAAATAAGTCATTTGTAGAAACACATCTACAATATGATTTTAAAGGATTTCTAATGAACAAAGTTCCATTGTTGCGTCTGACAGGATGGAATACTGTATTAGGTTATCATCACGCTTCTGTGAGTGATAATAAGCCCTATCAAGAGTTTACAGTTGGATTTTCCAATGTAGGTTTTGGTCAGTTTAAGTTTTTTAGAATCGATTATGTAAGGTCATATAATGGTACTTCATTCATCAAAGATGGTGTAATGATAGGAATCAAGACAGACTTTTAAAAGATTTTGATATAGTACTTTGTAAGGAAACTGTTGTTTATAAATTTAAGTAACAGTGATACGAAACAAAGGTTATTATATAACTTGGTTAGTAGTATGTAAAAAGGTCACCTCATTGAGGTGACCTTTTGTTTTTTATATCAAGTAAATAATTTACTTAGAAATTCGATTTAAATTGTTCTAAGAAACGAACATCGTTCTCAAAGAACATACGGATATCTCCGATTTGGTATAATAGCATAGCAATACGCTCAATTCCCATACCAAAAGCAAAGCCGCTATAAATGTTTGGATCGATATTACAGTTTTTAAGTACATTAGGATCAACCATTCCACAACCTCCGATTTCTAACCAACCTGTACCTTTCGTAATACGGTAGTCAGTTTCTGTTTTTAATCCCCAATAAATATCTACTTCAGCACTAGGCTCAGTAAAAGGGAAATAAGAAGGACGTAAGCGAATCTTAGACTTTCCGAACATTTCTTTAGTGAAATACAACAATGTTTGTTTTAAGTCGGCAAAAGAAACATCTTTATCAATATATAGACCTTCAACTTGATGGAAGATACAATGTGAACGAGATGAAATAGCTTCATTTCTAAATACACGTCCTGGAGATATTGTTCTTAAAGGAGGTGCATTTTTTTCCATATAACGCACCTGTACAGATGATGTATGTGTACGCAATAGGTGCTCTGGATTCGTTTGCACGAAGAAAGTATCTTGCATATCTCTAGCAGGGTGGTACTCTGGAAAGTTCAATGCAGAGAAGTTATGCCAGTCATCTTCGATTTCAGGTCCCTCAGAAATATTAAATCCAATACTATTGAAGATATCAACTATTTGATTTTTTACTAAAGATATAGGATGTCTTGAGCCTATCTCGATTGGGTATCCAGGTCTTGTTAGGTCTCCATATAAGCCCTGTACATCTTTAGATTCTAACTCTTCTAGGATTGATTTTACTTTTCCTTCAACAATATTTTTTAATGAGTTGATGATTTGACCGAATTCTTTTTTCTGCTCATTTGGCACAGTTTTAAAATGCGCAAACAAGTCATTTAAGATCCCTTTCTTTGATAAGAATTTTATTCTAAATGCTTCAAGTGTCTCTTTACTATCGGTGTGAAATGCTTCGGCTTCACCGATGTATTCTTTTATTTTATCTATCATTTTAAGTAAAAGTAAAGTGCAAATTTACTGCTTTTCAATTAGACAATAAAATTTTAAAACCTTATTATTTTTATAATTGTTCGGCGTAAAACTTTATTCAATAAATTTAGATTCCAAGAAATAGTTAACAATTGCTTCTTTCATCAGTACACTTTGTTCTCCCGCTTTTAGTGCTGGTAGGTGTTCTAGTGTTTTGTAATGTGGCCAACCATCTTCGTCAAAGTATTCGAATTCATAGTAGCCGTAAGGCTCAAGCAATTTACATATTGCTATGTGCATTAGATTAATTTTTTCGTCTTTTTTGTATTTCTTTTTTATCTTACCTAGTTCTTGTACACCGATTAGATAGATGATCGCTTCTAAATCAAGCGTCTCTCCATCGCCAAATCGGTCAGATATTTTTGTGACAACAGCCTCCCAGCGTTGCTTTAATTGTTCATCTCTAGCCATATTATTGTTTAATGAGTGATGCAAAGATACAATTTCCTCTGTTATACAATTTCCTGTATTTGTTTTACAATTTTTTGTGGCATGCCTATAGTTTTCGATTAAGATGGTTTGGGTTAATGGTACTTAGGTATTGTATAAGTTGTATCGCCAAATCGATAATTATATTTCATGTATGTCCATTAGGTGTTATAATAGGGGATAAGATGATATTTCTATAATTAAACAACCTATGATTATTTAAAAGTAAATTCGGTATGTTATCCTTATTTATTTTCCAAAAATCACTATTTTCTCTATGATGTTAGCAGTATGAGACTGAATAGAAAAATAATTTTTTGAAAACAAGTTACTTGTTTTAGCTCATAGAGGTTTCAAAATTACAGTATTTGGTGCTGAGCTACTGCTATACGTGCAGTAGCTGTGCAGTTTAGTAGTCCAGGAGTAGACTCTTGGCAAGGAAAGTGCACGAATACTGCAACTATAGGTCAAGAGAGCAGGTAAGGATGTTATCTACCGCAGTAGCCTAAATTAATTTTAAATAAGAATTGAAAAAAACATTATTTATTAAAAAATTGATAATCAATGCTTATTGTGTATTTTGTTTGTGATTAGTAATGCTAATAAATATGTAAATGGAAGGCTATCTCCTGTATTAAAGAAAGGTGAATTAGTATTTCTCTAACTAAACAACCTAAACTACTTTTTTGGAATGGTTGTATATTGATATTGGTTTATTTGGAAAGGATAATGTTTACCTCTCCAAATAACTCGTATAACTCTGGAAGGTGATACAATAATAGTCTAATTGATGGACTTAAGTTAATAATAAATGAGTGAATTGTAATATATTCGTATTAAAATTAAGTACATGATATTAGATATAATTGTTGGAATAGCTTTAGTTTATAGTATTTATATTGGTTTTCAGAAGGGATTATTTGTTTCTGTTGCGGCTTTTTTGTCTATTTTAATTGGTGTTATAGGAGCTTTAAAATTCTCTAATGTACTTAAGGCTTGGTTGTATACTGAATTAGGGTGGAATACTTCTTTATTGCCAATTATTTCATTTGTAGCTGCCTTTTTTATATCTATATTGGTAGTCAAGTTTATTGCAAATATGCTAACGAAGGTATTTGAATCAGTTTATTTAGGGTTTGTTAATCGGCTTTTTGGAGCTGTATTTCAGGTATTGGTTGTTGTATTAGTAGGTAGTGTATTACTATCTTTTTTTGATGAATTAAATAAGGCTGTTCAGTTAGTTAACCAAGATACGTTACTTCTGTCCTATAGTTATCAAGTTTATATGGTTTTATCTGAGGAATTGTTGCCTAGCCTTTATGCTATGGTGAAGACTTTGTTTGAACAGAGTGTTGATATTTTGACCACACCAATAGAAACAGAATCAATATAAGTACAAAAAAGGGCATCATTTGATGCCCTTTTTTGTACTTATATTTTTCTAATAGAACTTTTTTCTATCCAGCCTTCTTCTTGATTGTCGAGTTTAATATTTATCCAAATTCCTTTCTCTCCAATTATATGCACTCTAGTACCTTCGTGTAGTTGTTGGATTGTTTCAGATGTGTTTTTCGCCTCTGTTTTAAAGTCGATTTCTGAATCAAAAATAATAGCAGAGTACTCGTATTTTTTGTAGTTATTCTCAAAATAGGCGCTATAAGCAGAACCTATGCTAACAATCACAAGTATGATGAGAGAGGTAAACCATAATCTTTTAAGTGCACTTGTCGTTGAGATATAATAAAGAACAAAAACAGCAAAAATAAGAAGGGTGGCAATAGTACTAATTACGGTCCATTGGTTTACGGTGAATAGACTTAATCCTTGGTGTACAATGTCTTTTTCTGTATAGTCTTTTGTTATTGAAATATCGTCTTGTAAGTTTTTTCGAGCATAGTTGAGGTTTGTCGTATATGCTTGTTTTGTAGGGTCTAACTTAAGCGATTTTTCATAATAATAGATCGATTCAGTATAACTATGAAGTTTATAATAAGCATTTGCTAAGTTGTAATACACCTCAGGAGAATTATCACGTTCTTTAATTAAATCACGATAAATTTCTATTGCTTTTGCATAGTTTTCCTTTACGTATAAGCTATTAGCATTTTCGAACTTCACATCCCAATGCTCCTTATCTTGAGCATTAATACTGATAGGCAAGAGGAATAAGAATATGTAAAAAAAATAGTTCATTTGGATTTACTTTAATTGTTTTTCTAATTGACTAATTACTTGCACAGCAGTATTGTAATCTTTGTTTTGGTCTACTTGATCTGAAGGAGTGTATCTAGCCCATTCACATGCGTTCTTTAACGAAAGAAAAGAAGCGGATAATTCCTCAGAAACTTGATTAGCATGTAATAACTCTTGAATTGTCTCGTTAGACATTTCAGTAGTCTCTATTTTTAATTTCGCTTTTAGAAAGTTGTGTAAACAACGTTCTAGAGCTTCGTAAAAGCGGTCTTTATCAAGGATACACTTCTTAGCATCAATTAGATATTTACGTGCTAATCGATTGTTTTTCCGTGAGCGAATACTTTCTATATCTCCGTCTAACTCTCGTTTTTTATGTATGAAAACAACAAAGCAAGGTATTGCAATTAAAGGTAATAAGGTTAATGCAATATGAGTATTTGAAAGCCAATAGCTATTTGTATCTAAGTTGTTTATAAATGTTGCTTTTTCTTCGATAGGTTGAAAAAGCTCACTCTCTTCTGTATTATCAGTTCCTTGTACTTCTTGAGCTTCTTTGTTTGTAGGAAGAGTGGGACCTTCTAATACTGCTATCTTAATACTATCTGTGATAATCGTCTTATATGATTTAGAAGCTAAATCAAAATAGGAAAATTCCATAGGGCGAATGTAATAATCGCCTTTGTACTGAGGTATGATAGTGTATTCATTAGTGCGATGACCTTGTAATCCATTTACACCGGGTATCGTTTTTTCTGAATAAACAGGATCGTATAACTCCAGTGCAGATTGTGCTTCTGGGGTAGGGATACTTATTAAATCTAAGTTTCCTTGTCCAGATATTTGAACTTTTAATGTAATCGCGTCTCCTGCTTTCGTTTCGGTTTTTGATGGGATAGCTTTAAATTGTAGCTTACCTACACCGCCACTGAAGTTTTGAGGCTTTCCTTTTTCAGGTAATGCTTTACTATTAATGGTAACCTTATTTGTTCCTATTTCTTTTTCGATGTGACCTACTTCAGGGAATCCCCAAAAATCACGTCTACCAGTATAGACTTGTGCTTGTACATCAAGCACTAGAGGGTCGATTGTAAAACTACCAGACTCTTGCGCCATGATGACATCTCTCTTGATTTCTATGTAGTTATATTCCTCCCCTTTATATTTGCCCTTTTTTAAGACAGGTTGCGCAGGTTGGCTAATATTGTGAACCCAAAAGCTTTCGTATTTTGGTATTTTTTTACCTGCATAACCTGAAAGACCATCTCTGAAATAGATTTTATAAGAAACATTTATTGGTTCATTAATATAAGGGTTTGTATTACTAACTTCAGTCACTAAGTGTATATGCTCAAGGGACTGTTGTTGAATACTATTGAGCCCTCTTTGCTGGCTTTGTTGAGGCTGTTTCTGCACTGCATCTGTAAAGGTAATGGCTATAGGTGATGTTTTATAGGTTTTGCCTTCTATTTCAATTGAAGCAGTTCCTAATATTATCTTTCCTTTTTTTGTCGATTGTAGGAAATAAGAGTATGTTTTGGAAAACGTACGCTTTCCTTGTATCCACGATTGACTGACGGATTGATTTGGACCTCCCACGATTTTTAAACCATTGAATGAAGGTGGTGAGAAATTATCACCATCACCATTCATTGTAAAATCAATACGTACAGATTCATTTAAAGGCACACTTTCTCTACTAACTTTAGCTTCAAATGTATATTGTGCCCAGGTATGCTGACTACCAATAAACAAGCATAGTAAAAGTATGTATTTCAGAAGTGATTTCATTTTACCAATCTTTTTTGTTTTCTTTTTTCTTAGTTCCTCCAACTGGTGTTTCACCAGCTTTTCCTTTGTTTAGAATACGTTGTTGAACTTGTTTTTCTTTAGCTTCTAAAGATTCTAATATTTGGTTCATTTGTGCTTGTGAGGCACTCATCGGCTGAGGTTGGTTATTAGGATTAGAAGCTGATGGTTGTTCTTTGCCTTTTGAATCTTCGTTATCCTTTTCTCCTTTATCTTCGTTATCCTTTTTGTTATCTTTCTTATTATGCTTGTCCTTGTCTTGGTCTTGCTTGTCCTTGTCTTGGTTTTGCTTGTCCTTGTCTTGGTCTTGCTTGTCCTTGTCTTGGTTTTGCTTGTCCTTGTCTTGGTTTTGCTTGTCCTTGTCTTGGTCTTGCTTGTCCTTATCTTGGTTTTGCTTGTCCTTATCTTGGTTTTGCTTGTCCTTATCTTGGTCTTGCTTGTCCTTATCTTGGTCTTGCTTGTCCTTATCTTGGTCTTGCTTGTCCTTATCTTGGTCTTGCTTGTCCTTATCTTGGTCTTGCTTGTCCTTATCTTGGTCTTGCTTGTCCTTATCTTGGTCTTGCTTGTCCTTATCTTGGTCTTGCTTGTCCTTATCTTGGTCTTGCTTGTCCTTATCTTGGTCTTGCTTGTCCTTATCTTGGTCTTGCTTGTCCTTATCTTGGTCTTGCTTGTCCTTATCTTGGTCTTGCTTGTCCTTATCTTGGTCTTGCTTGTCCTTATCTTGGTCTTGCTTGTCCTTATCTTGGTCTTGCTTGTCCTTATCTTGGTCTTGCTTGTCCTTATCTTGGTCTTGCTTGTCCTTATCTTGGTCTTGCTTGTCCTTATCTTGGTCTTGCTTGTCCTTATCTTGGTCTTGCTTGTCCTTATCTTGGTCTTGCTTGTCCTTATCTTGGTCTTGCTTGTCCTTATCTTGGTCTTGCTTGTCCTTATCTTGGTCTTGCTTGTCCTTATCTTGGTCTTGCTTGTCCTTATCTTGGTCTTGCTTGTCCTTATCTTGGTCTTGCTTGTCCTTATCTTGGTCTTGCTTGTCTTGGTTTTGTTCGTTTAGTTTTTTAGCAACTGCATAATTGTAACGAGTTTCCTCATCATTAGGATTATTGCGTAGAGCGTTTTTGTATGCATCTTCAGCGTTCTTATAATCTTTCAATTTCATATAAGCATTACCAATATTGTGATAAGCAAGGTGTTTGTCTGTTTTTTTATCTGTTTTAGTTATTGCACGTTGAAAGGCAGAAATAGCTTCTTTGGTTTGACCTTGCTTTAATAGCGCATTTCCTAAATTGTACTCAGCTGTAGCACTATCTGTTAGTTTAGCATTAGCCACTCTGTATGAAGCTTCTGCTTGTATATATTGTTTGTGTTCGTAGCCTTCGTTTCCTTTGCTTAATGCTCTACCTGCACTTTGAGCAAGAGCGGATACTGAGAAAACAAGGGTGATTATGATATAAAGAGTATTTTTCATTATAGAATTTCATTAAGCATTATCATCGTCCTTTTCATTAAATAAATTCAAGTTCTTCATCCAAAGTGTCTTTCTTTCTAAGATAAATAAATCAATCATTAGAAGGAGTAATGCAAAGGCTAAGAACCATTGAAATTGAGATTGGTATTCTGATATTTGTTGTGATTCGAAATCAGTCTTTTGTATTTTGTTCAAATCATTTTTTACTAGGTCTACGATTTCTTGTGTATTTGAACCGTAATAATATTTTCCTCCTGTTTTTTCTGCAATATGTTTTAAGGTATTTGGTGTCAACTTAGTAATAACGATTTCATTGTTCCAATCTTTTTTGTATTCAGTACCTTTTGCAGTTCGAATGGGGATAGGACCTCCTTTTTCAGTACCGACACCAATAGTAATTATTTTAATTCCTTTTTGTTTAGCAATCGCAATCGCTCCATCCATTTCTTCTCCATGGTCTTCTCCGTCAGAAATTAGAATCATGACTTTACTAGTATTGGGGTTGTCATAGAAATTGCTGGCTTGAAAAATAGCGTCTTCAAAAGCAGTTCCTTGAGAAGAAACCATATCTGTATTCATCGTTTGCAAATACATTTTAGCAGCATAGTGGTCAGTAGTGATTGGCAGCATCGGAAAAGCCGTACCAGCATATCCTACAATACCAATTCTATCAGGGCCTAGGTTACTGATGATCTGTGATACAAGTTGCTTCATTTTAGATAGGCGATCAGGAGCCATATCTTGAGCGAGCATACTTTTTGATACATCTAAAGTAAACACGATATCTATTCCTTGACGCTTAACAGTAATGAGCTTAGTACCTATTTTGGGATTTACTAATCCAAATACAATCGAAATTAAGGCTAAGGTATAAATACTTGCTTTAATAATAGCTTTGTTTTTAGATTGGTTAGGTGCCAATATTTTTATCGCTTTGTTAGAGGCGAATGTTGTTTGTTTTTTTTTCTTCCATACAAAGTCTGCAACAATAAGTAAAATGACAATTGCTACAATGATAAGTAATAGAAAGTATTTTTTATTATCTAATTCCCACATAATGACTTATATAAATCCTCTAAATAATGTTTTTCTTAGAACTATTTCGATGCTTAGTAAGAAGAAACTAATTAAAGCAAATAGATGAAATTTTTCTTCTGTATTCACAAACTTTTGTTCGTCTATTTTTGTTTTTTCCAGTGTGTTAATTTCTTCATAGACGCTTTTTAAGCTTTCAGTGTCTGTTGCGCGAAAGTATTTACCCCCTGTCATTTTAGCAATTTCTTTCATTAGTTCTTCGTCTATCTCTACAGGTATTTTTTCATATACAATCTCTCCATTTGCTTTTATTCCCACGGGTGAATCAGCTAGTCCATTTGTTCCGATTCCGATTGTATAGACCTTAACTTTGTATTCTTCAGCAATTTTAGCCGCCATGATAGGATCTATAGCTCCAGTGTTATTTACCCCATCGGTCAATAGGATAATGACTTTACTTTTAGCAGGGCTTTCTTTTAAGCGATTTATAGCCGTACCTAACCCTACACCTATTGCAGTACCGTCTTCTATATCATTACGGTATTTAATAGAACGTAGGGCATTTAAAATAAGTGGTTTGTCACTTGTAGCAGGTGTTTTTGTATAAGCTTCAGCTGCATAAATTACAATGCCAATACGGTCATTTACACGTTGTTGTACGAAGTCTGATGCAACGTGTTTTAATGCTTCCAAACGATTTGGTTGAAGATCTCTAGCAAGCATACTTCCTGAGATATCCATTGCCATTATAATATCAATTCCATGTGTGGAATGAACCTGATGTTCTACACTGATGATTTGAGGACGTGCTAAAGCAGTGATCAATCCAGCAAAAGCTAATAAGCGTAATACAATGGTTAATGGTAATAACTTTATACGGAAAGATTTAATGCTCTTAATTCCTTTGATAGAACTAAGCTTTATGGTTGGGCGTTGTTTTGTTTTTGTTTTAAACCACACGTAAAATAATACGGGTAGTAAAAGTAAAAGCCAAAACAGTTCTGGATTTAAGAAAGTTACGTTTGTCATTTTTAATTTTCTGAATTGTATTGAATAGACTCGAATACTCGTTGAAGTAATTCGGATCCTAATTCATCATTATTCTGATAAAAGCCAAAGATAAGGCTTCTGTTTTCACCATATTGAGTTAATACACCTTCAAATAGTTTCTCCTCTATTTTACCAGAGTTTACGATTTCTATCTTGAAGTGTCCCTCAATGATTGTTCCAACTACTCCGTTTGCATTGTCGTAATCACTAGTGTCATATTCGATGTCTGTCACTTTGTAGTTTTGAGTAATCATTTTAATTGCATTTGCAATAATATCTTTTTCTTTTGCTTTGAATTCTTTCTTTGTTATTGAATTGTTTAGCATAATACAGAAAGGGTCTTCAAGTGTATTGAATTTGAATTGTTGAATTGATTCTAAACCTTCAAACTTTGCTTCTTGTAATACTGTCTCATTTTTCCTAACAAGAACGGTTGGCGTGGAGATCGTTATCCCTGGGTTTGAACCATAGGTACTAGTTATCCACTCTTTTTCTAGTAATCGTTTTGTCTTGTTGAAAGTGAATAAGTTATATTCCCTTTCACCAGCACTTGTAAAGTAGTACCCTATTGCAGTAATAAGCATTAATACAACTGATACACCTACAGGTACCCAAATACGAAATCGCATACGACGTTTTTTTCTTTCTTCTCTTAAGCGAATTCTTTCAGTCTGGGTAGCAGCCGATATTGGGTAAGCCTCATTTAAGTTGTCTATAATTGATTGAATTTTGTTTGTATCCCCAATTATTTCATTCTCTGAAGGCTGAGACTTAGCAAATTTCACGAGGTCAGAAGTTTCTAGAATACGTTTAAACTCCTTAACTACTTCAGGTTTTAGCTTTATCTTTTTGATATTCAAGGTGTTTTTCAGAAGCATCATTATTTCATGTGTTGTCATCTCGCGAGCTGAGATGTCAAAGGTGTCTTCTAAAAAGTTTCTTACGATAATACTCATTTCAGAGTAATACGGTTTAGCATCACCACGTGTCCAGTTCTTCTTCTCTTCTAGTTTTTTGAGCTTTTTTACAGCTTTTTCATAAGGTGTCTTGTATTTATCATCTTCAGTAAGATTTTTTTCTTGACGATATTTGATAAATAGGTATAGAGCTAATCCAATGGCTAGTGAGAGTATAACAAATATGATGTAATACCAATATGTAGAAAAAGAAGCTTGATTATATGAAATCCCTTTAATATCGTATAACGGTGTTTTTAGAGTATCAACTTGAACTCCTAAGACATTGATCTTTATAGAATCTGTTTTGAATACAGAAGCGTCTACTATTATTGGTAATTGTGGTAGAGTGTATGCCCCTTCATCGAAGTTAGTTAGGTCATAGCTCTTAACTAATTCTACTTTGCCATTTTTAACAATCGTATCTGTTGGATAACTTTGAGTTATTTCAAATGCTCCTAGTTGATTATTTTCAGGGAAGTGGACACGTGTACCTTTATCTGCTAGGGCAGTGATGGTATAGTGAATATTACCTCCTATTTTTATTGCTGTTGTATCAACTTTTGACTCAATGATAGGTTGAGCTTGTATTGCTGTACTAAAGAATAGTAAACTAGTTAGTATATATAATATTTTCTTGTTAATCATCCTTATCTTGATTTGAAGTAGCCTAAGAGTTTTTTTACATAACTATCATTGACCTCTATATTGATGGTTCCTGCCCCACACTTTTGAAATACTTTGAAGAATTTTTGTTCCTTTTTATCAAAGTAAGCTTTGTATTCATCTCTTACTGTTTTGGAAGAGGTATCTAATAGTGTTTCTTCCTTTGTTTCAGCATCCAAAACGCTGATTAGTCCTACGTTAGGAATGAGCCGTTCTCGCTTGTCAAAGACTCTAATTCCTGTGATATCATGTTTTTTGGCAGATATTCTCAAGGTAGATTCGAAGTCAGGTGTAATATAATCAGACAATACAAATACAATGGCCTTTTTCTTGAGTACTTTAGTTAAGTATTCAAGAGCTAATGATACATTGGTTTGCTGGCTTTTGGGTTTGAAATCTAGTAATTCACGTATAATACGCAAGACATGTGTCTTTCCCTTTTTAGGTGGGATGAATAACTCAATTTGATCAGAAAATAAGACAAGTCCAATTTTATCGTTGTTTTGTGTTGCCGAAAAGGCTAAAGTTGCAGCTATTTCAGTAACTATTTCATTCTTGAAGGTATCAGTAGAACCAAAGTTTTCTGATCCACTGACATCAACCATAAGCATTAACGTCAGTTCACGCTCTTCTTCAAAGACTTTAATGTATGGTTCATTATATCGAGCAGTAACATTCCAATCAATCGCTCGAACATCATCACCAAACTGATATTGTCTCACTTCAGAGAATGTCATACCTCTTCCTTTAAAGGAAGTATGATACTCACCCGAGAAGATATGATCACTTAATCGCTTTGTCTTTATTTCGATTTTTTTGACCTTTTTTAAAATGTCTTTGGTCTCCATAATTAGTTTTTCAAAGTGTTTAACCTATAAAACCTATTCATAGTAAATTATAAATAGGTTCTTTTTTATCTTCAAGCTGTTATTGATTAAGGCACTTCAATTTCATTGACAATTTGGTTGATGATGTCTAATGAAGTAATATTCTCTGCTTCAGCTTCATAAGTTACCCCAATACGGTGTCTTAGTACATCTACGACCACGGCACGTACATCTTCTGGAATTACATAACCTCTACGTTTGATAAAGGCATAGCATTTTGCAGCTGTTGCTAAGTTAATACTACCACGAGGAGAAGCTCCAAAACTAATCATTGGTTTTAGTTTTTCTAGTTTGAACTCTTCGGGGAAACGTGTAGCAAATACTATATCTAAAATGTATTTTTCTATTTTTTCATCCATATAGACTTGTTTGACCACTTCTTGTGCTCTTCTGATCTGATCAAGTGTAACTACCGGATTTATTTGTGGTTTTTCTCCTGCTAGGTTTTGACGTATTACTAATCGCTCTTCTTCTAGTTTAGGATAGTCAATAACAGTCTTAAGCATGAAACGATCCATTTGTGCTTCAGGCAATGGATATGTCCCTTCTTGCTCTACTGGGTTTTGTGTTGCCATTACTAAGAATGGTTGATCTAATAAGTAAGTCTCGTCACTGATTGTTACTTGTTTCTCTTGCATTGCTTCTAATAATGCAGATTGTACTTTTGCTGGAGCACGGTTTATCTCATCAGCTAAGATGAAGTTAGCGAATATAGGTCCTTTACGTATACTAAAGTCATTTTCTTTTACGTTGTAGATCATTGTTCCGATAACGTCAGCGGGTAGTAAATCAGGTGTAAACTGTATTCTGTTGAAACTACCATGTACTGCTTTAGAGAGTGTATTTATCGCTAAGGTTTTCGCAAGACCAGGAACCCCTTCTAATAAAATATGACCTTTACCTATTAATCCAATCAATAGTCGGTCAATCATATGCTTTTGCCCTACGATAGCTTTGTTCATCTCCATTGTTAATAGATCAATGAAAGCACTTTCTTTTTCTATTAACTCATTTAATTCTCGGATATCATAATTTGAAGCTGTATTATTCATACTTATTTGTTTTGTTAAATAGACTCTTTTTTAAACCTTTACGCAAATTGGAAAAATATTCTTTATACAGTTGTTAATATATGGTTAAATCTAAAATACTTCTTTTTTAATTGTGTGTCAATTGTGACTTTCTTTTTATAATTTTAAGAATTAAAATTAATTAGCCGTGATTAACAAGCGTTTACTTATCAAAAATATATTGGGCTATTATGATGAAAATAGCTTTTACGATAAGAAAAGACAACTTAACCTACACACCAAATCAGGAAAAGCTAAGTTTCTCAAGCACATCTGTGCACTATCTAACTCCAATCCTCAGAATAATTCCTATTTGCTTGTCGGCATTGAAGATACTGATAATTATATAATCGGCGTAGATTTTTATGATGATAGTAAAATTCAGAACTTGGTGAATGCTTATTTAGATAATGCACCAAGTATTGTTTATGACAATGTTCCTTTTGATTTATTGCCAAAGGATAAAGTGGTCGGGTTGGTGACTATTAAACCGAATAATTTGCGGACTTCTTTCAAGCGAAGTATTAGCGATATAGAAGAAGGTATGTTTTTCTATAGAGTAGGAAGTACTTCTGTTCCCAATGAGGAAGTCATAGGAGAAGATAATAGTAAAGTAGTGACGAGCTTAGAGAATGTATCTCAGATTGACTTCAAGACGCTGCTGGACACGGTTGTTAGTTTTATTGCTGGAACACATAAGGATTTGAAAGCACAGTATAGTGTGTTTAAAGAGCAATTTATTATTTGTTGGGCAGGTAAGAAGAAGGTGGTACGGGGAACTCCTTTCTATTCTAGAGTTGATATTTTATTTGTCAATGAGCAAATACAACTCTTTTACTCGGATTTAGATGCTGTTACTATTTACTATGATGATAATGAGTTTGTTATTACTGAGTACCTGAATTTAGGACTAAATGACAAGACCTCTTATTACCCTTTTGAAGAGGTTGCTATTCACTTTTTCGAAAATGGTACCTATGCGATTTACAACACGGTATTGTTTGAACCTCCAACATATAACAGAAATATATTGGGACATATTTATAGGAATAGTTTAAATGTTATCTATAAAATCCAAAATAACTTAAAGCTTACTTCTAAGGAGGGGCGTATATTAAACAAGTTATGTTATAATATGATGTTGTGTTATCTCAACGGTTTTGAGCAGGCTATTGATGAGTTAATTGAGGTTAAAGATTATTTAAAGGCACACCGTGACCCTCAGTTGTTTAATGGTTTTAAGGAAGTTATGCGTATCTTGCGTAAGCTTAAATATGAAATGGAATAAGGTCTATGGGGAGAACATTAGTTATTGGTGATATTCATGGTGGATACAAGGCGTTACGTCAGGTATTATCACGTGCAGAAGTAACAATAGAGGATAAACTTATATTTTTAGGAGACTATGTTGATGGCTGGAGTGAGCCTGATAAAGTAGTCGATTACTTGCTTGAGTTAAAGGAGAAACAATCTTGTGTTTTTTTAAGAGGAAACCATGAAACTCTTTTGGTCAAATGGCTAATTACTAAGGAGGTAAATAAGCTCTGGGAGTTTCATGGTGGAGATGCAACGTTGAAAGTTTACAAGGAGATGGAGCCTTTGAGTGTGGACCGCCATATGGATTTTTTTGAGTCATTAGAGCGCTATTATATTGATAGTGATAATCGACTTTTTGTTCATGCGGGCTTTACGAATCCTAAAGGAATTGATGCTGAGTTCTTTGAAGAGTATTTGTATTGGGATCGTACACTTTGGGAATTAGCAATGGCAAAAGACCCCAACTTAACGGTTAAAGATGAATTGTATCCGAGAAGGTTAAAACATTATTCGGAGATTTTTATTGGTCATACACCCGTTACGTTATTTGGTTTTTCTGAGCCACAGCATTTCGCTAATGTCTGGAATATTGATACAGGAGCGGCATTCAAAGGAGTGATTTCCATATTAGATGTTGATTCGAAGGAGTATTGGCAAAGTGACCCTGTGTATACATTATATCCAGAAGAAGTAGGAAGAAATCACAATTAACTTCGCATTTTATTATATTTGCGCTTTAAAAATAAATTTGAATATGAAAAGAGTACTTTTAGGTCTGTTATTTTTAGCTGGTTCTTTTGGTGCAAAAGCACAAGCAGTTAATGAGGTTAAGGTTAATGTTTTGAATACATTAGTACTGGCGTCTGTAGAGTTGGGATATGAACATTTTATTGATCATAACCAATCAATAGGAGCAAACTTTAATATTAATGATCGTTTTTCTTATCATGCAGAAAAGAAAAGCAGAAATCAGAAGTTTAAAACAAACAGCTTAGCAGTGAATTATAACTATTATTTTGGTGGAAAGGATGACGCTAATGGTAGTGGTTATGTTTTAACGCCATTTATGAAATACCGCTTTGGTGATTTTGAAGAGACAAAATGGAACGATGTAAATAATGAAGCTTATATGGATAAAGTAGATATGAATAGCTTTATCTTCGGTATGGGGTTTGGTTATAAATGGGCTTTAGGTGATTCATTTACCATTAATCCTTTTGCGAACATAGCACGTAATTTCAGTAGTGAGGTGAACGACCGTTTTTCTGCAATTGAATTCAATGCAGGTGTAAATATTGGATATAGATTCTAATCAGGAATTAGTAGAATAGAAAAGCAAAGGGGCTCCTACACTGTAGAGCCCCTTTGCTTTTCTGTTTATAGAGCATATATTGTCTTCTGGGTTAAAAATCAAACTTTATACCTTGAGCCAAAGGTAATTCAGTGCCATAATTGATCGTGTTCGTTTGTCTTCTCATATATACTTTCCATGCATCAGATCCTGATTCTCTTCCACCACCTGTCTCTTTCTCTCCGCCAAAGGCTCCTCCAATTTCTGCTCCAGATGTTCCAATATTTACATTTGCTATACCACAATCAGAACCTGCTTGGGAAAGGAATAATTCCATTTCTATCATATTAGTTGTGAAAATAGAAGAGGATAATCCTTGAGGAACATCATTTTGAAAAGCAATAGCTTCCTCTAGATCTTTATATTTCATAATGTATAAGATAGGAGCAAAGGTCTCTGCTTGTATAATTTCGAAATGGTTTTCTCCTTCAATGATACAAGGCTTGACATAGCAACCACTTTCATATTCTTCGCCTGATAATACACCTCCTTCTACTATAATATTACCTCCTTCAAGTTTTGCTTTTTCAATAGCATTTAAGTAATCTTTTACGGCTGACTGGTCAATCAGTGGACCGACGTGATTGGAAGCATCTAGGGGATTTCCTATTTTTAATTGTGCATAAGCCTTTTGTAAGATGTCAATCGTCTTGTCATAAACATCTTCATGTACAATAAGCCTTCTTGTAGTTGTACAACGTTGTCCAGCTGTTCCTACTGCACCAAATACAGCGCCTACTAAAACCATATTGATATCTGCATGTTCCGATACTATAATAGCATTGTTTCCTCCTAATTCGAGAATTGTTTTTCCAAATCGTGTAGCCACTGCTTGAGACACATGTCTTCCGATGCGTGTTGACCCTGTGAATGATACTAAAGGAATTCGTTTGTCATTGTTAATCAAATCTCCACAAGTATTTCCAATCACAAGATTACACACTCCCTCTGGAATATTATTTGTTTTAAACACGCGCGCGATTATATGCTGACAGGCTACACCACAAAGAGGTGTCTTAGAACTTGGTTTCCAAATACAGACGTCCCCACAAACCCAAGCTAACATGGTATTCCAGCTCCACACAGCTACTGGAAAGTTAAAAGCAGATATAATACCGACTACGCCTATAGGATGCCATTGTTCGTACATGCGATGTTGTGGTCGCTCAGAGTGCATTGTTAATCCGTATAGTTGGCGTGACAATCCTACTGCAAAGTCACAGATATCTATCATCTCTTGTACTTCTCCTAGTCCTTCTTGTAAGCTTTTCCCCATTTCATAGGAAACTAATCTACCTAAGTTTTCTTTGTTTTGGCGTAGTTCTTCCCCAATTTGACGGACTATTTCTCCTCGTTTTGGAGCAGGTACTAATCGCCAAGACTTGAAAGCTTCGGTTGCCGTTTGCATTACTCTTTCGTAATCTTCTGGTGTACTTATTTGTACTTTACCTATAAGTTTTCCATCGACTGGGGAATATGATTCTAAAATGGTTCCATTAGCAAAATTATCAACTCCCGTTGATGAACCAAGGTTTACCTCCTTTAAGCCTAGTTGCTGTAGAACTTCATCGATACTGAATTCTTTATTTAGATTGGTCATTTTGTAATTTATTAGTTTATAGTTGATTATATGCTAATATAAAAAAATATAGCCAATTGTTTTGTACGTTTAAGGGCTAACTTCTTTTTTTATGTTTGTGTCCATCACTAAGAACAGTATCGTGAAAATGCTTTTAGTTAGTTGTTTCTTGGGGGAGACTTAGATATCTTCCGTCTTTCAAATGTATGGATATGAAAAAAGGTCTATTCTATTGAAGAACGACCTTTATAATGATAATGTGATTGAATGGCGATTTATTATTTGACATACTTTGGATCACTTTCCATAGTGTGATTGCATTTGCTGCAGGTTCTCAGTGCTTCTGAAGTGTAAAAATCTCTGAAGTGTGGTAAGAAGTCCGTTTCAATATTGTTTAATTCAAAATATACTTCATAAAGTTTATGATTACAGTGATCACAATACCAGATAAGCCCATCTTTTAATGCATTGTTTTTTCTCTTTTTTTCAACAACTAGTCCTACAGAACCTTCTGTGCGTATTGGAGAATGAGGTACTTTTGCAGGTAATAGAAATATATCACCAGCTTCAAGTGTAACGCGTTTTCGTTTACCATTCTCTTGAATATCGATATAGATGGTTCCTTCAAGTTGGAAGAAAAATTCTTCAGCTTCATTGTAATGAAAATCTTTTCGCGCATTTGGTCCCCCAACAACCATGACAATATAGTCCTCTGACAAAGGGTAAATGTTCTTGTTTCCTACAGGTGGTCGAAGAAGATCTTTATTCTCTTTGATCCATTTGAATATATTGATACTTTGTGTCGTGGTCATTTGTTTTTCTATTGGTTTTAGTTACTTCGGCTCAACCAAGATTGAGGATTTTTTATGTCCGCATTCTGTGTCAATAAGAACTTTAATATTGTCTTATTACTGCTATTGGTATTGACAATACCAATGCTTTGTTTTAAGCTAACCTTATCTCCTTTTTTCACATAGACTTCGCTTAGGTTCTGATATACAGTAATATAATCTCCATGTTGGATAAGAATGGCTTTATTACCTCCTGGCAGTACTTGTACTTGAAGTACTTCACCTTGGAATACTGTTCGCGCATTAGTTCCCTTTTCGGTTGTTATCTCTACACCACTATTGTGAATCGTCAAATGTGTTTGAACTGGGTGAGGCTGATCACCATACGGAAGTGAAATGTACCCTTTTTCTACAGGCCAAGGGAGTTTTCCCTGGTTAGCTTTAAAGTCATCAGCAATTAACTTACCTTCAGGTGTTAGCTCAAATGCTGCAGATGTACTACTCGATTTTGACTTTGTTGTTTTACTACCTGCTTTCGCTGCTGCTTCTCTAGCTTTTCTATTGGCTTCAGCAATTGCCTCGCGAATTAGCTGTTGTATTTTTCGATCAATTTCTTTGGTCTCCTGCTGTTTCTTTTTGATTTCTTCGTTATACTTTTTTTGGTCTTTTTTGACGATGTTCATTAAGTCAGTCTGAGCGATTAAGTCTTGTTCTAGCTCTTTTTGATTTGCTTGTTGTTCGTTTAGTAAGACTTTCTGTTTTTCACGTTCAAGGTTTAATTTATCGACCTTTTCATTGAGTACAATTGTTTTTTCTTTTAATTCTTCACCTTGCTCTTTTCTGTATTCAGCATATTGTTTTAAATATTGAACGCGTTTATAAGCTTGTAAGAAATTATCAGAAGAAAGAATATACATCATACGACTTTGTGAAGACTTATTTTTATATGATTTCTCGATGATATCTGCATAGTCCGCTTTGAGTTTTTCTAATTCAGCGGTTAGTGTATTTATCTCTTTTTGTGTCTTTGCTATTGTATTGTTCGTTGTGTTGATTTGCTGTTGAACATTTTTAATCAACTGCTTGTTTAAGGATATTTTACGGTTGTATTCTCCTATTTCAGATAAGATATTACGCTCTTTGGTTCTTTCAACTTGTAATAGTTTTTGTACAGATTTGATCTCTATCATGATCTGTTGCTTTCTACGTTCTAGTTGAACCTGTGTCTCTTTTTGTTGACTCCAAGCAAAGGTAGAGGTGCATAGTAGTAATAGCGTAATATATTTTGTTTTCATAGATAGTAGAGATTCCTTAATTCTTTAAACTGATTTCGTTATATCCATTAGGTACTTTATAGTTGAAATTAGCTTCTTCATTAAAAGAGACCTTATCGTAACGAATGTTCAAATTTATGCTTTTTTCTTGTTCAGCTTTAATATTAATTTCTGTAGGTGTTGTATACTTGCCGATTTTCTGATAATTTGGGTAGCTGATAGTTACTCTTCGATTTCCAGTGGCTTCAGTTATTTCTTCTTTTTTTAGTAATGCATTCTTGTCTTCGAAGTAGTAAGCTGATTGAATATCAGTCTCAGTTGTTGATTCTAATTTGTGCAATCCTTCTGTTATCGAGACCAATAATTTGTTATTGTTAGTTTCGTTATCCATTGCTTGACCTAGCAGAAGGTTTTGAAAACGGTAGAAATCAAGATCAGTTCCCAACCATTTACTAAGTACTTCATAATTTCCATTGAAGTACTCTTTATTCCATTTGTCATAGTATTGGATTTGTCCAGGTGTGATAAGTGCTTTGACAATTGGGAAGCCAATATATTTGATATTGACAACAATTTGTTTGTTTCTTTCGATGGCAATATCAATGCTAAACTTTTGACTTTGTTTATCACTGTCATAGGTGGCAGAGCTACGAATTATTGCTGTTTTGAAGTCTGCTATATTTTTATTGTGCTCATTGAGTATTGTAATTGCTGTTTTACTCGTTGAGGCACTGCCTTCAGTAAGGTTAAAAGCTGTTTTATCTTTTTTACATCCGACCAACAGAGTAAGGCAACAGAATAGTGTAATATACTTTTTCATGGTAATTGCATCGATTTTGCAACCAAGATAGGTAAAAAAAATCCGTTTTAAATTGTTTTTAAAACGGATTTAATATTTTTATTATTCTAATACTGAATAATCTCCAATACTGATACTGGTATGTTTTCCATCATAGACAGCATGATTTCCTACCATTGCATTATCTAGATTTGCATTTCGAATTATGCTATTAGTTTGTACTAAACTGTTTTTAATCGTAGCATTCTCTATTACGGTATTATTTCCTAGAGATACATTTGGTCCCACAGTAGCATTTTTTAGGACTACGTTATCCCCTATATAACATGGAGGAATGATCGTACTTCCTTCGTTAACAACTGTTGAAGATACATAGTTAGCTCCTTCTGCTTCTAAGAAACCTAACATTCTGTTATTAGTGTCTACGGTTACATTCTTGTTTCCACAGTCCATCCACTCATCTACTTGCCCAGGCATAAACAACATACCTTTTTGCTTCATGTTTTCTAAAGCATCAGTCAATTGATATTCTCCTCCTTTGATAATGTTGTTGTCTAATAAGTATTCTAATTCACTGCGTAAGGTTTCCCCACTTTTGAAATAGTATATACCAATAATCGCTAAGTCAGAAACAAAGTCTTTTGGCTTTTCAACAAAGTCAATGATTTGTTTTTGCTCATTCATTTTTACAACGCCAAATGCACTTGGGTCTTCTACTTGCTTTACCCAAATAACACTATCAGCATTTTTATCTAAGTTGAAGTCAGCTCTGAAAAGTGTATCTGCATAAGCAACTACGATTGGTCCTTGCATTGCTTCTTTTGCACATAGGATAGCATGAGCTGTACCTAGTGCTTCATTTTGATAGCAGATTGTACCTTTAGCACCTAACTTTTCTGCTATGGCTACAAGATCCTTTTCTACGTCTTTTCCGAAGCTTTCATGGATAATAAAGGCGATCTCGTCAATTGTGTCATTTAATACTTTAGCTATATCTTCTACTAATCGATGAACAATTGGCTTCCCTGCGATAGGTATTAATGGTTTCGGTACGGTAAGTGTATGAGGACGTAGTCGAGAACCTCTTCCTGCCATTGGAACAATAATTTTCATATATATTTTTTTTAACTAATCTTATTTATGTCCTGTGCTACCAAAACCTCCTTCTCCACGCGATGTCTCTGAAAGGATTTCTACAGGTTTCCATTCTATTTGTTCATATTGTGCAATAACCATCTGGGCAATTCGCTCACCATTTTCAATGGTAAAAGGCTCTTTAGATAAGTTTACTAGGATTACTCCTATTTCTCCTCTATAATCAGCATCAATAGTTCCTGGGCTATTTAATAACGTGATTCCCTTTTTGGCAGCTAATCCACTTCTTGGACGGATTTGTGCTTCGTATCCATCAGGTAACTCTAGGTATAGGCCTGTTGGAATAATAGCTCTTTCAAGACTTCCTATGGTTACGGATGTTTCTAAGTTTGCTCGTAAATCCATTCCTGCGGATTGTGCTGTTTCGTAATTTGGAAGAGCGTGTTGTGATTTATTGATAATTTTTATTGTAGTCATATTTTTTCACTATATAGATTACAAATATAAAAAAGATATGCCTCTTTAAAGAACAATTACTCGATTCTAGTGTGAAATATAGATTATCTAGAGGGAAGGTTAGTTGATAATCTGTCATAGTAAATGACAATAAAGGAATAATTATACACAATTCTTAGTTTTTATAATTGGGGTATCATAGACGATGTGATTTTTGAGGAGTTAAGAGATAGTATATCTAATAGAATAAAGTAATACGATAAACTACTAATAGGGTACAAAAGGGTATTTGTGTGCTAATTGATGTTAAGTTTTTAATGGATTTCCATTTACTATCATAACTATATACAGACTTCAATAATAAGTCGTTCTATATTATCTCTATTGTGAGAAATTAACCTATCTCCCTTCATAGCTCACAGGGATATCTATAGGTATTTTATCAATCAGGCTGTCTAATACGTTAGTTACTGTTGTTTTTTTAATAAATCAGGCTACTGCAATAAGTGCACGTATACTGCACTTATTGCAGTAGCTTGGCCCTAAATATTATTATTCTAACTTTTTGATGAGTTAAAACAAGGTGCTTGTTTTCAAAAAATTGTTTTCTCATTCAGTCACATACTACTAAATTAATAGAAATAGTAGTAGTTTTTCGAGAAGTAAAAAGGATAGCATACCGTGTTTTTTTAAATTACCCTAGGTTGTTTAGTTGCAGAAATATCATCTGATCTCCTATTATAACAGCTAACAGTTATACACCGTTTTATTATGCTATGGAAACTAGCAATAGTGTTTTTGATTTTTGCTAAGAAAGGTCGTAGCTTTGTTTTTTAAGTTATTGCATTGTGAAGAAGGAGAATAAGTGGTTTACACTCAGTAAAATCTTGGGACGTGTACAGCAGATATTTGATGAACAGATTTCTGCACATTCGTTTTGGATAAAGGTTGAAATTGCTCAGCTTAAGAAAGACCGAAAAGGGCATATTTATTTAGATCTCGTCGAGCACAACGGTGCTTATATAGTTGCTAAGTCAAGGGCTACAATCTGGAGTCAAACGGTTAACCACTTATACGGGAAGCTAGGAGAAGAAGTTAGTGAGGTATTAAAGGTAGGGACAGAGGTTTTGTGCTTTTGTGAATTGGTTTATAGCCCTATCTATGGTATGTCTATTAATGTTTTAGATGTTGATTTTAGCTTTACTTTAGGGGAGATTGAAAGGATAAAGCAGGAGACCTTAAAGTTGTTAAATGAAAGAGGGTTAATAGACTTGAACAAACAGTTAGCTTATCCAATAGTAATCCAGCGTATTGCTTTAGTAGGGTCGGTAGATACAGCAGGTTTTATTGATTTTGTCAATCAATTAGAAGAAAATGATTATGGTTTTGTATTTGAAATAGATTATTTCAATTGTAGGGTACAAGGAGATAATGCACATATACAGATAATTGAAAAACTATCACAAATACCTAAGGATATTTACGATGTAATTGTTATTATTCGAGGAGGAGGGTCTGTATTAGATCTTAGTGAGTTTAATAACTATAATTTGGCAGAAGCGATTGCCAAGATGCACACAGCTGTATTTACAGGTATAGGACACGAGATAGATAGTACTATAGCAGACTGTGTAGCACATACTCGATTTAAAACACCAAGTGCTGTTGCAGCTTTTATAGTTGAAAAGGCTTATCAATTTAGTGTGCATATTCAAGAAAGTTTTGACCATATTTTATCTTCTAGTAAGCATATTTTGGAAGTGGAACGACTAGAAATGAATAATATGGCTATTAGTTTTAATACCTATACAAGACAATGGGTTTTGGAAAAAAGGCGAAAGCTATTAGCAGCAATGAATGAGACTGTCATGTATTCTAAGAATAGATTGCACGTGGAAACTTCAACAATAGAAGTGGCAAAGCAAGTATTAAAGTATAAGCCCTTAAGAGAGTTGCAAGCCGAAGAGGTTAGGTTAAGAGAAAAAGGTAGCTTGTTGTCATTCTTTATGGAACAGAAGTTACAGACGTCGAGAAGAGAATTAATTTCTAAGGAAGAAGCAATATTTTTGCAATCTAAATCAGTTATTGATAGAGAAAAAAAAAGGTTGGAGCACTTAGAAAGTATACCTACTTATTTTAATTTCGATTCTCTGTTGAAAAAAGGTTTTGCAATAATACGTTTTAATGGAGAGACAATAAAAGAGCATACTTCATTAGAGTCAGGAGATGAAATAGAAGTAGAAATATACAATAAACGATATCAGATAACGATTGATAATATAAAAGAAGTAGAGGAATGGATGAAAAAATCACATACGAAAAAGCCGCAAATGAACTAGATGAGATATTAAAGGCTATAAAAAATGATGAAGTAACAGTAGATGATTTGGCGGAGAAAGTTGAACGAGCATCTCAGTTGATCGTATACTGTAAGGAGAAGCTTACAAATACAGAAAGAAAGGTTGAAGAAATTATCGATAAATTAGGATAGAAAAACTCTCCTTTTAAAAAGGAGAGTTTTTAGTTTATGATTAATTTGTCTTTCCGAAAGCATGCCTTACATCATCTGATGAAGGTAATTCAAACACTTCTAGATTAAAGTAGGTAACTGTGGCTAAGAGGTGGTCAAAGATATCAGCCATTACATTCTCATAGAATACCCATTGTGTACTATTGGTAAACATATAAAGTTCTACAGGTAGTCCATGTTCTGTAGGTTGTAGATGTCTAACCATTAGAAAGAATTCCTTGTGAATATTTGGGTTCTGTTGGGCATAGCGCAGAGCATATGCTCTAAACATTCCTATATTGGTAATTCTCCGACCATTGACAGGCATCGATTGATCAGCGTTGGTTGATTTATTGAATTCGTCAATTTCTTTTTGTCGCTCTTCAATATAGGGTGCTAGTAATTGTATTTTCTTTAAGTTTTCAATTTCTTCTTTTTCAAGGAATCGAATGGAAGACATTTTGATATTAATACTTCGCTTGATACGTCGACCACCAGAGTTCTGCATTCCTCTATAGTTTTTAAAAGAATCACTAATTAAGAAATAGGTTGGGATCGTTGTGATTGTTTTATCAAAGTTTTGAATCTTCACGGTACTTAAATTGATTTCTAAAACAGTACCATCAGCTCCAAATTTGGACATTTCTATCCAGTCTCCTACGCGTACCATATCATTTGTAGATACTTGAATACTTGCTACAAAACCTAAAATTGTATCCTTGAATACTAGCATTAAGATAGCAGAAGCAGCTCCTAGTGATATAAATAAGTTATTCGGTGAGTCACCAGTAATTGTAGAATAAATAAAGACTGCTGCAAAAAAGTAGATAAAGATATTAACTACTTGTGAATAGCTATCAATAGGCTTATCTGCTAGACTAGGTTTAGTCTTAGAGTAGTCTCTGAAACTCAATACAATAGATCGAAGAACTAATGTAATGGTAACAATAAAAAAAATATCAGTTATCCCCATCATAAACTTTGTGAGATTAGGAAAACCTCTAAAGAAAATAGGAAAGAGTAATTTGGCAACAAACACAGGGATTAAATGCGTTACATTCTGTAGTAAATTGTTTTCGATGAGAATGTCATCGAACTTGGTTTTACTTTTTATAGCAAATGATTTAACTAGTCCAATACAGATGTTTTTTATGATGTAATCAATAAATAGCATAACTACGGTAAAGCTTGATAACAAAGCAATAGTCGTAGCAATGTGTGTTTGGTATTCAGAGAGACCTAAGTTTAATAAAAGATTAAAAAACCAGTTATAAAAGCCATTGAAATTTTCGGGATCAAGTATTTGATCAATTGTATCAGTGTTCACTGTTGTGGATATTTTAGGATTGTATGGTTACACAAGTTTAGGATTTTTTTTCTAAATACAAAAACTTAAAGCCTTACGCGTAAAAGAAAGAAGAGATAACAATTGTTATCTCTTCCTTTAGAACTATAGCTGATTCAACATGGAGTTGATTTTATCTAGATTAGGTGTAAGAATAACTTCAATTCTTCTGTTTTTCGCTTTTCCTTCTGGAATATCATTAGACATTAGAGGAGCGTATTCACTACGACCAGCAGCTGTAATATTACTTTTTATAATATCTTGATTTGCTGTTATTATAGCTACGATTGCCAAGGCTCTTTTTGTAGATAGATCCCAATTGTTTTTCACACCTTCACCAAGGTCACCCAGTACTTTGTCATTGTCAGTATGTCCTTCAATTAAAACTGTAATTTGAGGGTTGTTAGCTAATACTTTGGATAATTCTACGACAGCTAATTCCCCTTCTTTATTAACAGACCAGCTTCCAGATTTAAACAATAGCTTGTTCTCCATAGAGACATATACACGGCCATTCTTTTGTTTAATGGTAAGCCCTTTTCCTTCAAAAGCATTCAAAGCAGTAGACAAATTATCTTTAAGCGCTCGCATTTGTTTGTCGTTTGCCTCTAAGATAGCTTCTAATTCTGCAATGCGCAGTGACTTGTCGGCTAGTTCGCTCTTCGCTCTAGAAAGTCTTTCAGCTTCAATAGCTAAAGCTTCTTTGTTTGTTCTAGCTAATTCTTTATTTGACTTCTCTAGGTCAAGAAGTTGTTTTTCTGCAGTTGCTATTTCCGCAGCAAGATTTTTACGCTCTTGTTGGAGTTGTTTTAATTGTTTAGCTAGATCTTTTTTTATGTTTTCTAGTTCTGAGTTAGAAGAGTTCATCAGTGCTAATTCATTGGTAAGATTGTCATTTTCACTTAAAATACTTTGATATTGTGCGTCAAGATCATTGTATAGTCTGCGCGTAACACATGATGATACTAGAGGAAGTACTAATAAGCCAATTAATAGGGGACGAATGTTCATGGGGTAATGATAAGTTTAGGTTGATACTTTTTTTTATTTAACTACTACAACAATAGGACAATGGTCTGAGTGAACAACATCAGATAAAATTGCAGCAGACTGAATACGGTCTTTTAAAGACTCTGTGACTAAGTTATAGTCAATACGCCAACCTTTATTATTGTTTCTTGCATTTGCTCGGTAGGTCCACCAGCTGTAGTTATGAGGTTCTTTGTTGAACATACGGAAGCTATCGATAAATCCACTATTGATAAATTTATCTAACCAAGCTCTTTCCTCAGGTAAGAATCCTGAAACTTTAGCATTGCGTACAGGATCGTGAATATCGATGGCTGTATGACAGATATTATAGTCTCCACAGATAACAAGATTAGGGATTTCTTTCTTTAGTTGGGTAATATAATCGAAAAAGTCATCCATGTATTTATACTTAAAATCTAAGCGATCAATATTAGATGCAGAAGGTAAATATAATGACATGATAGAGATATCATCGAAATCAATTCGAACGTTACGTCCTTCGAAGTCCATATAATCGATACCTGTACCATAAACTACTTGTTTAGGTTTTTGTTTACTAAAAATGGCAACTCCACTATAGCCTGCTTTATTGGCAGAATAGTAATATTGGTATGGATAGCCAGCATCTTTAATGTCTTCAACAGGGACTTGATCTTCTTTGGCTTTTGTTTCTTGTATACAGATTACATCTGGCGCTTCTGTTTGAATCCAATCTAGGAAACCTTTTTTTATTGCGGCACGTATGCCATTCACGTTATATGATATTATTTTCATTGCGGTTTGTTTTAATTCTTCAAAAATAGAAAAAATGTGTTTGGGATTATAATATCTTATGTATGCTTTAATCAGATATTTATATTTTTTTTAAATGGTTTACAAGTAAATAACATTCCGTAATGTTGAAAGAAAAGAGATTGCCTAAAAAAAATAGTATATTTGTATTATTAATTATAATTGTTAAATGGGTTTAGTAACAGCTAAGGAAGTAGCTAAGGCAATTAATGCAGATAAATATGGGTTTTTAGGAACCTTTACGGGTTGGATGTTAATGAAAACGCTTAAGATTACTACATTAAATAAGATCTACGACCGTAATAAGCATTTAAGTGATTTAGAATTTATTGATTCCATATTAGAGGAGTTTCAAATAGACTTTGAAATAGATCCAGAAGAACTTAAAAGACTACCTAAAAAAGGTCCTTATATCACTATATCTAATCACCCATTGGGTGGTATAGATGGTATACTATTACTTAAATTGATGCTAGAGCATGATCCTGAATTCAAGATTATTGCTAATTTTTTATTGCATCGTATTGAACCTTTAAAGCCGTATATTATGCCTGTCAATCCTTTTGAGAACAACAAGGATGTAAAGTCTAGTGTAATTGGGCTGAAGGAAACACTTCGACATTTAAGTGATGGTAAACCGTTAGGTATTTTTCCTGCAGGAGAAGTATCTACATATAAAGATGGTAAGTTAGTTGTAGACAAACCATGGGAAGAAGGGGCAATTAAGTTGATTAAAAAAGCCAATGTCCCAGTCGTACCTATTTATTTTCATGCAAAAAATAGTAAGCTGTTTTACTCATTGTCTAAAATCAATCCAACGTTACGTACTGCCAAGTTACCCTCTGAATTATTGACACAAAAGAATAGAACGATAAAGATTCGCATAGGTCGTCCTATATCTGTTGAGGAACAGAATGAACACTATGACCTATCTGATTACGGAAACTTCTTAAGATTCAAGACCTATTTGTTATCTAATGCCTATAAAGGAGATAGTAATCGCTGGATAAAAGTGCCTTCATTTAATTTTAAATTTCCAAAAGCTGTTAAAGATATTGCTGATCCATTCCCAACTGATAGAATAAAGGCTGAGGTTGAAGGGTTGAGACAAGAAAACTGTCGCTTATTGCAATCAAAAAACTATGAGGTTTTCTTAAGTAAGGCAGATAAGATACCTACTATAATGAATGAATTAGGTCGTTTACGGGAAATTACTTTTAGGGAAGTAGGTGAAGGAACGAATAATTCAACAGATCTAGATGTATATGACGATTACTACCACCATATGTTCTTGTGGGATGTTGAAGCTGAGAAAATCTGTGGAGCGTATCGTATGGGATTAGGATCAGAAATTTATAAGAAACATGGTATTAATGGTTTTTATTTGAATGAATTATTCCGCTTTGAGTCTGAACTTTACCCTATGATGGCTCAGTCTATCGAGATGGGAAGAGCTTTCATTATTAAGGAATATCAACAAAAACCAATGCCATTATTCTTGTTGTGGAAAGGTATTGTACATACAACATTACGTTATCCTGAGCATAAATATTTGATTGGAGGAGTAAGTATTAGCAATCAATTCTCTGATTTTTCTAAGTCATTAATGATTGAGTTTATGCGTTCTCATTATTTTGATCCTTTTATTGCGCAGTACGTTACTCCAAAAATGGAGTATAAAGTGAACTTGAAAGAGTCTGATCGCGATTTAATATTCAATGAGACAGAAGCGGATTTGAATAAGTTTGATAAAATTATTGAAGACGTGGAGCCTGGAAAACTAAGGGTTCCAGTATTGATTAAAAAATACATTAAACAGAATGCAAAAGTCATCGCTTTTAATGTAGATCCGCTATTTAATAATGCTATTGATGGGCTAATGTATATCAAGATAGCAGATTTGCCAGAGAGTACTGTAAAGCCTGTGATGGAGGAATTTGAAGCCGAGTTAGAGCGCAAAATTCAAGAGGAAATACTTCAAAAGGAGTGTGAGGAAAAAAGTGCTAATAGGTAGTTGTGTATAAATAATGGAAAACAACTTCTAATCAGAAGGTATATTTATATAAAAAGAGAAAAGACCATGCATTTATTAGCATGGTCTTTTCTCTTTTTATAGATCTCTTATTTTATCAATAATTGTTTGAGCTAATTTTTGTTTGCTTTCTACAGTCCACCCCGCAATATGAGGTGATAGTAAAACATTTTTCGCTTGTATTAGATATTTCATAGGTTCTGGTAAACTCTGGTCAGAAAACATATTTTCAAAACTTGATTTTTCATATTCCAAAACATCTAGTGCAGCCCCTTTTATTTTGCCTTCTTGCAAAGCATCAACAAGATCTTTAGTATTAACTGATTTACCTCTAGCAGTATTGACTAACCAGAAAGGCTTCTTACATATGTTGATAAATTCTTTGTTAATCATATCAATTGTTTCAGAGGTTTGAGGGGTATGAAGACTGATAATATCCGCTTGCGCTTGTAGTTCTGCTAAGGAAACTTGTTTGGCATATTGATTGGTCAGCCCTTCACGTATATCGTAAAAGATAACTGTGCAATCAAAACCTTGTAAGCGTTTAGCAAAGGCATTTCCCATATTTCCATAACCAATAATGCCAATAGTTTTTCCTTCTATTTCTACACCTCTGTTGTTTTCACGTATCCAAATACCATTTCTTATTTCTTGGTCAACTAAATTGAGCTTGTTCATTAGACTTAAGAGCATTCCTAAAGCATGTTCTCCTACTGCAGTTCGGTTACCTTCAGGACCAGCAATTAGCTTAATACCTTTAGTTGAGGCATATTCACAATCAATATTTTCTAGTCCTGCACCTACACGTCCAATAAATCTAAGATTAGTTGCTCGATCAAGAAATTGTTTATCAATCTTAAAACGGCTACGTATAATGATTCCTACATATTCGTCTATACGCTCTTCTATTTGTTCTTTTGATGAGGTATAATCTTCGATATTCGTATATCCCATTAGAGTTAGCTCCTCTACCATTAAGGGGTGGTTACTATCGAGGTGCAATACTTTTTTTGTATACATAGTTGTACGCTTTTTGTTTAGTTAAAATCCCAATATTACTTTCGCGATGGAGAAGTATATTAAGATTCCAAAGATATCATTACTCGTTGTGATAAATGGACCTGTAGCTAAAGCGGGGTCAATACCATATTTATTCAGTAAGATAGGAACAAAGGTTCCGATCAAGCTGGCAATTATAATAACACTGACTAATGCGATAGATACTGTTATTCCAATGAGGTAATCTACTCCAAGTACGAAATGACTTCCTATCATCATAAGAATAGCTAAGAAAAAACCGTTGAGTAAACTAAGTAGAACTTCTTTTACTAAGCGCTTCCATATCGAGCCTGTTATAGTATTATTAGCAAGTCCTTGTACAATAATTGCAGAGGATTGTACTCCTACATTCCCAGCCATAGCTGCAATTAATGGTGTAAAGAAGAAGAGTACACCAAATTTTTCCATTGCTCCTTCAAAACTTCTGGAAACATTTACCGCTACGAACCCTCCAATCATCGCTAATACAAGCCATGGTAATCTTGCTTTCGTTAAGTCTAAAATGCTATCATTCGCTTCTACGTCTTGTGAGATACCTGCTGCTAATTGGTAATCTTTGTCGGCCTCTTCTTTGATGACATCTACAATGTCATCAATCGTAATTCGCCCGACTAATCTTCCCATTTCATCGACAACAGGAATTGCCTCCAAATCGTATTTTTGCATGATACGTGCTACTTCTATATCTTCAGTATCTACTTTTACATAGTCTACGTTACTGATATAGACATCACTGATATGAGTAGTTGTTGAGCTCGTAAGCAAATCTTTTAGGGATAAACGTCCTTTTAATCGATTCTCATCATCTACGACATATATGGAGTGAACTCTTGAGACGTGTTCTGCTTGTTTTCGCATTTCTTTGACGCATGTTAGTACCGACCAATTTTCATTGACCGATACAAACTCTTTCGCCATTAACCCCCCAGCTGTATCTTCATCGTATCTTAATAATTCTACAATGTCCTTAGCGTGTTCTAAATCTTCTAATTCCGATAGGACTTCTTCTTTTCGATCATCTGGTAATTCTGAGATAATATCGGCAGCGTCATCCGTATCTAATTCATCAAGTTCTTCAGCAATTTCTTTTGGGGACAAGCTTTTTAAGATCTTCTCACGAATACCTTCGTCTAGCTCAAGTAGTATTTCTGCTGTAACTTCACTATCAAGTATATCGAATATATAAATTGCTTCATCACCAGATAGCTCATTCATTATCTCTGCAATATCTGCATAGTGCAAATCTTCGAGGATTAGTAATAGCTCTTTCTCATTTTTTTCTGCGATTAAGCTTTCGATTGCTTCGATAGATTCTTTACAGATTTTAAACTCCATTAGCTTCTATTGTTTTTGTGATTTCTATAAATTGAAGATAGTCTAACTGTTCTGGTCGCAAGCTAAATATCTCTTGTTCTCTAATTTCATCGGGTAGATTAAACCCTTTTAAGCTGTTGCGCAAAGTTTTTCTGCGTTGATTAAATGCTGTTTTAACAACATTGAAGAATAATCGTTCACTACACGGTAGCGAGTAATCTTCTTTACGTCTCATGCGCATTACTCCCGATTTTACTTTTGGTGGCGGGTTAAATACATGTTCTGATACTGTAAATAAATATTCTGTGTCGTAGAACGCTTGTGTTAATACTGATAGTATACCGTAAGTCTTACTTCCTTTTTTTTCACAGATGCGTTCGGCTACTTCTTTTTGAAACATTCCTGAAAATTCGGGTACGTAGTCTTTTAATTCAAGTACGCGAAACACGATCTGACTTGATATGTTATATGGAAAGTTTCCAATAACAGCAAATGCTTCTTGGTTGAATGCTCCTACGATGTCAAACTTTAAAAAGTCCTGTCCAAATATATGATCGTGTAGTTTTTCGTAATGTTTGTTTAAATAATCTACTGATTCTGTGTCTATCTCTACCACAAATGTTTCAATAGGCTTGTCTAAAATGTATTTGGTTAATACTCCCATTCCTGGACCTATTTCAAGCACTTTATTATACCCATCTAATGATAGTGTATCTGCTATGCGTTTAGCGACACTCTCATCAGTTAAAAAGTGTTGTCCTAGATGCTTTTTTGCTCTTACTTTTTCCATTGTGGTTAGTTTAGTATTCTTTGATTAATGCTAGTTCTGTTTTAAATGTAAGCATCATTTCACCAAATAGTTTTTTTGCTTCATTCTCAAATTTATCAAAGTCTTCTTTGTAGAATTGTTCTAGATGTGCTTTATCTTTCGTTTCAAACTGTACAGAATAAGTCTGCCCCCCCATTTCTTCTTCGATCAAGACTTTTACCATTCTGGCTTTGTCGAATTTTCCAGTTGCTAAAATTCCAGGGATATAAGCGTTTTCCATCCACTGCATCCAAGTATCATGTGCAGTATCATGTATATTGATTGTGATATTGTATATAATCATTTGTATTCTTGTTTGAGTTTTTGTTGGTGTTTTCAGTTAGTATTAGGACAAAAAAAGCACCAAAGTCGCTCTTGATAGGATTTGGTGCTTTGTATTGAAATTGTACTAATAAGATTAGTCAATAATATCAAATCCTGTATAAGGTCTCAATGCCTCAGGAATTACGATACCTTCAGGTGTTTGGTAATTTTCTAAAATCCCAGCTAGTACTCTTGGTAATGCTAATGAGCTACCATTTAAGGTATGCGTTAATTGATTTTTACCTTCACTGTCTTTGAATCGTAATTTTAATCTATTTGCTTGGAAAGTTTCAAAGTTGGAAACTGAACTAATTTCTAACCATCTATCCTGTGCTGTAGAAAATACTTCGAAATCGTATGTTAAGGCTGATGTGAATCCCATATCACCACCACATAGACGTAAAATTCTATAGGGTAATTTTAATTCATCTAGTATTCCTTTGATATGCTCAACCATTCCATCCAATGCTTTGTATGAATTGTCTGGATGCTCGATGCGAACAATCTCTACTTTGTCAAATTGGTGTAAACGGTTTAGTCCTCTTACATGTGCTCCATATGATCCTGCTTCTCTACGGAAACATGGTGTATATCCTGTACATAGAATTGGCAATTCGCTTTCTTGTAAGATTACATCTCTAAACATATTAGTTACAGGTACTTCAGCTGTTGGAATTAAGTATAAGTCGTCAACTCCTACATGGTACATTTGACCTTCTTTATCTGGCAATTGACCTGTTCCATAGCCTGATGCTTCATTGATTAAGTGCGGTACTTGGTATTCTTTATAACCTGCCTCTGTATTTTTGTCTAAAAAATATGAGATTAAGGCTCTTTGTAACCTTGCTCCTTTGCCTTTATATACTGGAAATCCTGCTCCAGTAATTTTATTACCTAATTCGAAATCAATGATGTCGTATTTTTTCGCTAATTCCCAATGTGGCATAGCTCCTTCGTGAAGTGTTGGAACTTCTCCTGCTTCAAACACATTTAAGTTGTCATCAGCATCTTTTCCTGCTGGGACAATATCATTTGGTACGTTTGGTAGTGTATATAGTTTTTCGTTAAGCTCAGCACTTATTGAGTTTAACTTTTCAGTTAATTCTTTGCTTTGCTCGCGTAGGTTAGATGTTTTTTCTTTGATAAGTTCCGCTTTCGCTTTCTCACCATTTTTCATCAATTCACCTATGCTTTTGGATAGCTTGTTAGATTCAGCTAATACATTGTCTAATTCCACCTGTGTGCTTCTTCTTTTCTCATCTAAAGCTAACACTTCCTCTAGCAACGCCGTAACATCAAGATTTCTTTTGGCTAATCCTTTAGCTACTTGCTCTTGATTTTCTCTAATAAAAGCTATCTGTAACATATATATTGTAATTAATTAATAAAGCAAATTTAGAAAATAGTTTTCGATTAAAGGCCTTTTTGTCTAAGTCTATCACTTTATTTTATTGTATTTATCCTTTTAGGTTACTTTTTATCTGTTGAGAAGGTGGTATATCTGGAATTGTTTTACTCTCTACTCTATAAAAACTATTTCTTACCTAAAAAATATGAATTACTAAAAGTAAAACTCTATTTTTGTCTACTTATATTTAAGTTACTAAACGTACGAAATGGAAATACTTATTAAATTATCTCAATTCTTATTGAGTTTATCTCTACTGATTATTTTGCATGAGTTAGGACACTTTATCCCAGCTAAGCTCTTTAAAACACGTGTAGAGAAGTTTTATTTATTCTTTGATATTAAGTTTTCTTTGTTCAAAAAGAAAATAGGTGAAACAGTTTATGGTATCGGATGGCTTCCGCTTGGAGGATATGTGAAGATAGCTGGGATGGTTGATGAGAGTATGGATACGGATCAATTAGCGAGCGAACCAAAACCTTGGGAGTTTAGATCAAAACCTGCTTGGCAACGTCTTATCATTATGTTAGGGGGAGTTTTTGTTAACTTTGTGCTAGCATTTATTATTTATATTGGAATGACTTACGCTTATGGTGATTTGTATGTTTCAAATAAAGATATGAAGCATGGTGTTTGGGTTCAGTCTGATTTGATGAAAGAGGTTGGTCTAAAAAATGGTGACCGTATCGCTAGTGTGGATGGTAAGGAGTTTGAGCATTTTAACGATGTTAGCTATGCTGTATTGATGGGGCATACTCTTGAAGTAGATCGCCGTGGTGAAAGGATTACGATTGATTTACCGACGGATTTTTTAGGGCAATTAAGCAGTAGTGCGAAGTCTGGACCTTTATTTGGTTTACGTGTACCTTTTGTGGTTAATGGTTTTGCTGAAAACTCTCCAAATGAAGCAAATTTAAAAGTTATGGATCGCATCATTAGTATCAATGGTATGCCAACACCATTTGCTGACGTAGTTATGGATCAATTGACTATTAATAAAGGAAGAACCGTTGCTGCTGTTGTCGAGCGTGATGGTTCAGAAGTAGCTACTAATTTAGTTATCAATGAAGAAGGTAAGTTAGCGGTGTCTTTCCCTCCAGTTTTGCCGATTAGTAATCACGAAAAGTTAGGGTATTATAAAATTGTTCAAGAAAAATACTCTTTATTAGAGGCTATTCCTGTCGGTTTAGTGAAAGGTAAAGAAAAAGTATTAGGGTACTTAGATCAGCTGAAAAAGATGATTAAACCTGAGACAGGTGCTTATAAAGGGGTTGGTGGTTTCAAGGCTATCTATGATATTTTTCCGCAATATTGGAGTTGGGAAGTATTTTGGAATATCACTGCGATGTTGTCAATTATGCTAGGGGTAATGAATTTATTGCCTATTCCAGCTTTAGACGGAGGACATGTGGTGTTTTTATTATATGAAATAATTTCAGGCCGCAAACCAAGTGATAAATTTTTAGAGAATGCGCAAATGGTTGGTTTCTTTATACTTATTGCTTTATTACTCTTTGCAAATGGAAATGATATTTATAAAGCTATATTTGTCAAATAAAAAAGATGTAAAAAAATGCTTGTTGTGTTTGTAGATATTAAAAAACGTTTTATATTTGCACCGCAATAAAGGTAACACACCTTCCTCCTTAGCTCAGT
>NZ_WMJY01000089.1 GCF_009711055.1 Myroides pelagicus | reverse complement strand
TAAACACCAAGTAACTCTTTTTTCCCTTCTTGATTAATACCTAATATATTATAGACTGCAGTAGGGGTAACACTCCCTGCTTTTTTTACTTTGTAGAACATACAATCTAGAAATACAAAAGGATAAATAGACTCTAAAGGGCGTTCTCTCCAATCCTTCATTGCAGGTAAAACTTTGTCTGTAATACGCGAGATTTCCGTTGCAGAGATCTCCATTCCGTACATTTCCATAATGTAATTGGCGATATCTCGTGTACCACTTCCTTTAGCGTATAATGTGATTACATTTTCCTCTAACTGATCAGTAATAATAAGCTGACGCTTGGGTAGTATTTGAGGTTCAAAAGTTCCATTACGATCTCTACTTGTTTCTAATTCTATAGGACCAGATTGCATACTTCTAACCGTTTTGGTTGTTTTACCATTACGGCGATTAGTTACTCCTTTTGCTTTCTCCTCTTCTAAATGATTCTCTAGTTCTCCTTCTAGCATAGTCTCTAAAAAGTGCTTTAAAAGTGGGCCGAATACGCCATCTGGGCCGCCCATTTTCTTTCCTTGATAAATATCGGCCATAGCCTGTTCCTTGAAACTTTCGAAATCGAATCCGTTCTTTTTGTTGTTTGTGCTCATAAGACTAATTTACATTTTTATATGATATAATTAATTTTGT
>NZ_WMJY01000088.1 GCF_009711055.1 Myroides pelagicus | reverse complement strand
ATAATGAGATAATCTAAACTGGTGTACTTTGTCGGAAGGTGGTGCACTTTCATCGGAATATACAGAAGAACACCTGATGCAATTCATAAGAGTGCTAAAGAGCTTCTAGAACATGAGAAAACACAGTATTTTGAGAGAATGGCTTTTATTATAAAGATACCCTCTATAACTGCTAATATTGGAGGTAATACACTCTCATTAACCCTAGGAGGGGTTAGAGCTTATAACCAAGAAAACCTCTATAATAAGAAGTCTTTTGAAAAATTCAAATTCTTTATAGGCTTTCAGAATCTTGTATGTTGTAATCTTTGTGTTAGTACAGATGGTTTTTTATCTGAGATTAAAGTTAGTTCTTATGAAGAGCTTTATGCTAGGATTCTAGAAGTAATGCAGAATTACAAAGCAGAGAAACACCTTGAACTAATGAGAAACTTTACTAACTATTCTCTATCAGAACATCAGTTTGCTCAATTAATAGGTAAATCAAGATTATACAATCACTTACCTAAATCTCAAAGATTAGAGTTGCCTGAAATGACTTTTAATGATGGGCAGTTTAATACAATAGCTAGGGATTATTACCAAGATGAAAGCTTTTGTAAAGATGAGTATGGAAATATTAATCTATGGAATGTGTATAATCTATTTACACAAGCTAATAAGAGTAGCTACATAGATACATTCCTAGAAAGAAATTTAAATGCCTTTGAGTTTAATCAAGGTATTTGTAATGCTATCAATGGTGATGATAATTACCAATGGTTTTTGGAGGGTGTACCGCCAACTGTGTCACAAAATTAATTAT
>NZ_WMJY01000087.1 GCF_009711055.1 Myroides pelagicus | reverse complement strand
ACTTGATTTGACCTAGTAACTTCAAGGTTTTTAATTAAGTCAGGGTAACGTTTGTAAGGGTGATTAGAGTTTGTAGTTCGGGCAATCTTTTTTCGACGACGAATCAAAAGACCATGAAATCGCAGTAAATTAAAGAGCTGGTCTCTGCCTATTTTGATTGTATGTTCTTCAAGTTTAGGTTCTAAAAGATGTAGAAGCTTTCTAGTTCCTATAAAAGGCATATCCTTTCTAATCTCACTAACTAAACAAAGTACAATACTATTGGAGATAAGCTCAGTGTTTCTCCTTGTAATTGCTTCGTAATATGCTTGTCTACTAAAGCCAAACAGCCCACAAAGATTTTCTAAGCTAACTTTTGGGTGCTTGTTTTTCATAATTTGGACTGTTTGGCTCCAGACTTTTTTCTGATTTTTATCTTTAAATCCTGCTCACTAACTTTAATCAAAGTTTCTAAAGTTTCAAGCTTCAAATTTGCTTTTTCGAGTGCTTTTTGAAGTTCTATAACTTGTTTATTAAGCTTTTTTACAACGGTTTCTTGCTCAACTGGTTTTGCCATAACTTCTTCTCTTAAATTACTGAGTTTAAAAGTTAGTAAAGAATCTTCAATTACCCAAGAGTTAATTGTATTACGACTTATTCCATATCTTTTTGCTGCTGACCTATTACTAAAAGCACCAGACTTTATCTCTGAAACAACCTTTTGCTTAACTGATAATGGATACGAATTCCCGTAAGTTTTTGATTGATTTGTTTTTTGTTCTGTCAATTTTCCCATAATTATAACATTTAGAGTGTAAAGCTATTTCAGGACGAGAC
>NZ_WMJY01000086.1 GCF_009711055.1 Myroides pelagicus | reverse complement strand
TGAATTAAAAAGGACAGACCTTTGTGTTATATAAATAATAAGTATGGATAACTATATAGAGTTTGTAAAAATGATTTTGCCAGAGTTCTTAGTAGAACACTTTAATTTAGTCAAAACAGTAAAACAAGGAGAAACTATGCATCTGTATTTCGAAGAACTAAATGTAGTTCCTTCTGAAGCAAAAGACCGTATCCTTATCGCTCACGGCTTCCATAATGAAATAACAATACAAGACTTTCCTTTACGAGGAAATAGTGTTTATCTGCACGTAAAACGTCGTCGTTGGTTAGACAAAACAACTCGTGAATTAGTACAACGAGATTGGAATCTTGTAGCTAAAGGCACTCGTTTAACTAATGAGTTTGCCTCTTTTTTAAAAGAGATTAATCGATACTAAGGCAAATGATTGTCATACCATAGGAGGATTCTTTAATATTGATGGCAAAAAGTTACAACGTCAATACAGAGATTCTCTTAGTGATTTCCAAGATTGGGAGCATAAAGATCACGCAACAGAATATCTTCTATTTCCAGAAAACATAGGACCTAAACTATCAATTGATGAAACAGCTTTATCCAAAGGTGAGCTATATACAATTATCACAAATAAATACGCAAAAGGAAAAAAGGGCAGTTTGATAGCTATATTCTCTGGTACTAAAGTAGAACCAATTATTGAGAAACTTCTTACAATATCCTCTAAAACAAGAGCTAAAGTTAAAGAAGTTACTCTTGACATGGCTAATTCTATGAAAAAAATTATAACTAAATGTTTTGTCAATGCTGTGCAGGTAACAGACCGTTTTCATGTACAGAAGCTTGTCAATGAAGCTGTACAAGACATTAGGGTACAAGAACGATGGAAAGCTTTAGATGTCGAAAAC
>NZ_WMJY01000085.1 GCF_009711055.1 Myroides pelagicus | reverse complement strand
TTTTATATCTTTAAAAACTTTAGAAACCTTAGCCACCATATGGTTGTAAAAGTTTTTAATCATTGCTGTTAATATTAGAAAGACCGTATTTTTATGCATATCTGAACAAGGCAATCTACTCCATCCAAAATCGTTGTTCATTACATCAAATATTTTCTCACTAGCACCTCTTTGATTGTAATATTGTATTACTTCTAATTCGGTAGATTTATGATCGTTTGTTAGAATCGATCGATAACTAAAGTTATCGCCAGTGAAAGCATCTATTTGCAGAGTACTGCTTTTCTCTCTCATAATAACTAAACGATAGTTTTTATCTTCAAAGAACTGTGTAAACTTTAAAGAGGCTACTTGATATTGCTTGTAATTCAGCTCTATGTCTTCCCATTGCTCTATTGATTTTATTTGTTCAGCAACATTCTGAGAGCGATTAGCACGTATATAGAATTGTTTACTATTGTTAGCCACAACTTCTATGATATCCTTACTATATGAACCGGCATCCATACGTGATCTATTTATCTTTATATTGTTGTGGTCAAGTAACTTATAAGTTCTAGTTAAGGTATTGTGTTGATCTACTTTGACATTTGCATTCCCGTCTCTGTTTTCTATATACACAACTTTATCTCCGATAGTTGCTATTGCAGGGCAATAGCCTTTGGTTTTCTTATAAGTGCGTTTCGCATCATACTTATTGTGTTCTATAATTTGATTGTCATAATCTAAGTCATAATAATGTTGTGGCAGTAGTTGTTTGGTTTTGAGCAATAACTTAATGTTTAAATCATTCATTGAGTTATTGATATTGAAATCATAGTTGTTATTGGTGCTTGAGTTAATAATTTTATTATCCACGGATAAGTCATTCAAACCTCTGAGTAAGGTAGTTGAACTAACTTTTTTAAAA
>NZ_WMJY01000084.1 GCF_009711055.1 Myroides pelagicus | reverse complement strand
AAATGCTGTTGCATTTATTTGTTGAATCTAAGAAATATAAAAATATTCTATTCTCTAATTTCTATCTCAAATCTTATTTTTGTTAATTTTACTATAATATTTATTTTTAAATATAATAAATATTACCTTATTTAAATCAAAATAAACTCATAATTATATTTTACTTAAACAATCTACAATAAATTTTACTTTTTATCTGTATTTTACAACCACCAAAGTTGTTTCCATAATTATATTATGCTTGTTTTGTAAAAAAATAATATCGACTTTGTGTTTATTTGTTTTGGATATGTTACTTAGTGTTAGATGTAGATATTGTATAAATATTTAATTATTATAAAATCATTAGTGTCCGATAAAACTTATTATTAATCTAAGTACACAACAAAAAACTAAATCGATTGATATTTAATGGGTTGTATTAGTTTTTAGAGAGTAATAATCTTGATGAGTAGTCAAATCCAAGTTAAAACACTAATAAGCCTACACCATGTTTTTTGATTGTGATAGGTTTGATAGTGTCCATATAGTCACCAATTTTATAACACCATACAAAAGCAATCATTACTAACAAGATTAGTTTTTTAAGTCTATCAATTGATAGTTTTGTCGTGTACTAAGAATGGGCAATTAAATTATGAAACTAATAAAGAAAATGGAAGGACAAAATCCTATTATGAAAATGGACTTACTTACTTTGAAGATGGAAAAGTTAGAAGTAAAGTAGACAAAGAAAGAGAAGTCATTTTTTACAATAAAAATGGAGAACAGGTTTCTTATGAAGAAATGAAACAAGAGAAAGAATAACTATCCTGTTACTACATTTAGTAAAGCTTATGATAATAAACTAAAAAACAGAGGGTATAAGTATAGTTTTTTGACACAATACAAAAAAAGGATGCTGAATAAGCATCCTTTTCTGAGGGTGTACCGCCAACTGTGTCACAAAATTAATTA
>NZ_WMJY01000083.1 GCF_009711055.1 Myroides pelagicus | reverse complement strand
TCTTTTGCATATACTAAATTGTCTTTTCCAGAGTATGCCCGATCTCCTATGACAGATTTAACAGTCATTCCATTTTTAATAGACTCTTCTATTAATGTAGGTAATACTGGACCATCTCCTTTTTCTCCCGAAGTTACTACTGCAGCAGTGATAATACGTTCTTTACTCATAGCTATATGAGTTTTGTATCCCAAGAAAGATTCTTCTTTAGATTTATAACCTATTCGAGCGTCTTGATCTTTAGAAAGATCCCGTTGCTCTTGCACGTCTTCTAAAGCTTCTTTTAAAACATTAATTTTCTCACTTACTTTCGGTAAACTACTAATGGTTTGTCTTTCCTCTAAGCAATCAAGTAGTTCTTTACAATAAGTCATTTCATTTTCTACACTGTCATCTGTATTTTTAGCCGGTAATTGATCTTTTAGATTAGCGTCTGTCTCATAAATAACTTTACGTAAGTTCTTTGATCGATATCTTAGGAATTCGATCGCTGATGTTGAATTTGATCTACTCTGAGTGTGTGTTGCATCAACTATTATAGAATCTGATTTGATTATTCCTTTTGCTACTGCTAAAGCTACAGATTTACTAATCAATAATTCTAAAAGGGCAGTATCTTCAAGACGTAATTTTCTAAACTTAGTCAAGGTGCTTGGGTCTATGACAGGTTCTTCAATTGTCATATCTAAGAAATATTTAAATGACAAGTCATAACGTGATCGTTCTACCACATCTACATCGGATATATCAAATATTGTCTTTAACAATAGATATTTAAAAAGGCGTATAGGTGAATAAGCCATTCGGCCATTAGTAGAGCTATATTTACTTGATAGTTCTTCATAAATAAAACTGAAGTCTACAAGTTCATTTATCTTTCGTAACGTGTTGTTTTTAGGAACCAACATGTCATATAACTCTGAATATTTACTAAAAGATATTGTTTCTTGATGACCGACCATAATATTAT
>NZ_WMJY01000082.1 GCF_009711055.1 Myroides pelagicus | reverse complement strand
TTAAATGCTGTTGCATTTATTTGTTGAATCTAAGATTCAAAAAAAATCACCCTTAAAAAAGTAGAGTTCTTATTTAATAGTCAAGCGCTAGGGGGTAAGTATCCTTAAAGATTGGATAGAGCCATTAAAAAGAAAGTATACCGTTACTTGCTGAGTAGTTGAATTTAAATTATAACAAATGAATTATAAATGAGTAAATAATTTAAAGAGTTACCCAATAAAGTAAAAATCATAGTTGATCAGAAGAAAGATAAACGTTTATTATAACCAAATAGCTAAGATTTGATTCGTATCTTATTTTTTATATTATAATATAAAAAATAACTATATTTGATGTAAATTTATATTATAATATAGTTTATGATAGAGTTTATTAGCATAAAAGATACTCAGCAGTCGTTAGGAGAATGGTGCAGGTTATTGCGTAAAAGAGAAAAATTAACGCAGAAAGATTTAGCTACTGAATTAGATTTGTCTCCTATAACCATTTCTAAACTAGAGAATGGTGATAATGCAACGCTTGAAACTGTTTTGAAAATTTTACAATATTTTGATGAATTGAATAGTTTTAATCAGTTTATACATAACAAAATAAACAACTTAAACGATAATCAATCTTTGTATTAATATGGCTAAAAATCAAATCATATCCGTTTTGTATAAAGACACCGAAATTGGTAAAATTGGCTATGATGCTGATCAAAGAAAATCCTTTTTTCAGTATCAGCCTGATTTTTTGAATTCTAACCAATACAAAAAATTGTTTCCTTATATTATTAGACGCACGTCTAATGTACAAGTGTTTTCTGAGTTTGAAGGTGATACTTTTAGAGGACTTCCTCCTATGATTGCAGATTCCTTGCCTGATGTTTTTGGAAACTTAATCTTTAAACAATGGTTAGAATTTACTCATAAAGAAGCAGTAAATATTACGCCACTAGAGCAATTAACTTATGTAGGAAAGCGAGGTATGGGCGCTTTGGAGTTTGTACCTTCGAAATCTTTTACTTCTACTACACAAATTAATATCGATGAAATCACAGAGGTGGTGAAAAAAGTATTAGATGTAAAAAGCTCTATACAAGAAAAAGGATTGAGTGATTTAGCATTGCGTAATATTTTTAAAATTGGCACATCGGCTGGTGGAGCTCGTCCTAAGATTTTAATTTCTGAACATAAAGAGTCAGGAGCTATTATCGCTGGTGATCTAGAAAGCACAAATCAATACAATCATTACCTTATAAAATTAGCTATTGATGAAGGACTGGGTTATTCTAAAGAAAAAGTAGAATTTGTCTATTATCAGTTGGCTACTTCAATAGGAATAGAAATGATGCCTTCGAAATTGATTGATGATAAACATTTTGCAACCTTGCGTTTTGATAGGCAAAATGGACAAAAGCAACATGTTTTAACTGCTTCTGGAATGGCTGGTTGGGATTTTAGAAAGCCAGAAAACTCAAATTATGACAATCTTTTTAAACTGTCTATAGGTTTAAAAGTGCCTCATAAAGATATTCAGCAACTATTTAAAAGAATGGTGTTTAATTTGGTATTGGCTAATATTGATGATCATTTGAAAAATTTCAGCTTTATTGGATATTCCACCCAATACTGCACCACTTATTCCGG
>NZ_WMJY01000081.1 GCF_009711055.1 Myroides pelagicus | reverse complement strand
TTTATACCATTATTTTCAACGCTCGAGGTATTATTGTATTACTTTCCAAACAAACCATTACATGTCCAGTTTATTAATTAAAAAACTGGACATTTTTTCTTATATTTGTTTCAAAAAAACACTTGAAAGTAACTGAAAACATAAGAAATACAATAGATCGTCTTCCAAGAGGGTATATTTTCACTTATAAAGACTTTGATGTTGATGTAAACAAAAAAGAAGCAATCATCAAAGCCTTAAATCGCATGGTAGATTCAGGCAAAATTGAAAAATTATCAAAAGGAAAGTACTTCAAACCTGAAAAAACCCCTTTCGGAACTCTTCAGCCTAGTCAAGAACAAATAGTTAAAGACTTACTAAATGAAGATGGTAAGGTGATTGGATACCTAACAGGCTATAGCATATATAATAAATTAGGGCTAACAACTCAAGTTAGTAACATAATACAAATAGGAAAAAATCAAACTCGCCCTAAATTCAAACGAGAGCGTTACACTATATCATTTATCAATCAAAAGAATATAATTACCAAAAAAAATATTCCTCTACTACAGATTCTAGATTCAATTAAGTATGTGAAAAAAATACCAGACACTACCATAAAAACATCTTGTTTAAGGTTTTTGGAAATAATTAGGGAATTAAGCTTAGATGATAAAAAAGAATTAACACGGCTCTCTTTAAAATACCCACCATCTACAAGAGCTTTATTAGGTGCATTATTAGACGAAATACAAAATAAATCAATAACAATTAGCCTGAAAGAATCGCTAAACCCAATTACTAAATATGAGTTTTCTGGGGCAAAAAAAGTATTAACTAACGCTTCTAACTGGAATATTATATGAAACTTCATCTAGACAAAAAGTTATTTAGACAAGCTATACAGTTTACATCGGACCAAATGCAAATACCAGCAATATTTATAGAAAAAGACTATTGGGTAACATATGCTCTTTTTACAATATTCAACGATAAAATTGGTAAAGACACTGTTTTCAAGGGAGGAACAGCATTATCTAAATGTTATAACATAATTAAAAGATTTTCAGAAGACATTGATCTAGTTGTCTTAAGAAGAGAAGGAGAATCAAATAATAAACTTACTACTAAAATAAGAACAATTAGTAATGTAGTGAATAATGTACTGCCAGAAATAGAAATAGTAGGTTTAACTCACAAAATGGGAATGAATCGCAAAACAGCACATTCATACAGTAAAGAATTTAAAGGTTATTATGGTCAAGTAAGAGACGCTATTGTGGTGGAAGCTACTTGGCTTGGTTACTTTGAACCCTATACTACTAAAAGTGTTTGCTCTTTTGTAGGTGAAATGATGATGAACAATGAACAAATCAAAATCGCCAAAGAACAAGATTTATTACCATTCAATGTACTTGTTTTAGAACCAAGCAGAACTATTTGTGAAAAAATCATGAGTTTAGTTCGGTTCTCATATGGAGAAAACCCTGTTAAAGATTTAAAGAACAAAATTAGACACGTATATGACTTGAACCAACTTCTTTCTGAAGAAGAATTACTCGCATTTTTTAAATCAGAAGAATTTGACAAAATGTTATTAAAGGTTGCTCAAGATGATGTAGAAAGCTTTAAAAACAACAATGAATGGTTGAAAAATCATCCTCTTAATTCTTTAATATTTAAAAAACCTGAAAAAATATGGAGCGATTTAAAGGCGACATATGAATCAGACTTTAAAAACTTGGTTTACGGCTCTTTTCCAGATGAAAACGAATTATTAAATACTTTAATCCTTATTCAGGAAAGAATAACTTCCCTTCATTGGAATATCAAATTATAAAACAAATAAAGATAAATATACAACATTGTGTCCTACGAAAAGCATTACTCCTATTTTTAGCAGTTGCTTTTTTATTAAAAAACGCCCTAATTAGAAGAATCTAAAAAGGACGCTTTTCTCAATAAAG
>NZ_WMJY01000080.1 GCF_009711055.1 Myroides pelagicus | reverse complement strand
CACTTAGAATCGATGTATTCTTACTTTTCAGTTGAATTAAAGAAAATAGGTGTTACTAAATATTTATTGTGGCAAGAATATATAACAGAGAATCCGGGAGGATTTAAATATTCTCGATTTTGTGAGCTTTTAGGGGAGTTTTCAAAAGTAAAAGGAGCTACATTAAGCTTTACCCATCAACCTGGAGAATTAATAGAAGTAGATTTTGCAGGAGATAAATTATCTTATATAGAACGATCCACCGGTCAAATAATATCTTGTCCAGTATTAGTAATGATACTTCCCTTTAGTGGGCTATCCTATGTGGAAGCTCTCATAGACTCAACTGTACCACAAATAATAAAAGCTCTCAATAATGGATTAGCTAGCTTTGAAGGAGCCTCTAAATCTATTATATCAGATAACATGAAACAATGGGTTAAGAAAGGGAATCGCTACGAACCAGAGTTTAATGAAACACTCGTTCAATGGGCTAACTACAACAATATAAATTTATTAGCAACAAGACCCTATCACCCAAAAGATAAAGCATCAGTAGAGAACATGGTTAAGATTACTTACAGACGAGTATATGCTAAGATAAGAAATGAAACATTCTATTCTTTGAAATCTTTAAACAAAAGGATTCTTGAGAAATTAGAAGAACATCATGTCCTTAATTTTCAAAAGAAAACCTTTAGTCGTAAAGAATTATTTGAATCAGAAGAGAAACAAACTTTACAAGCACTACCTCTAACTCCTTATGTATCTAAGAACTATACTCAAGCGAAAGTTCAAAAGAACTACCACGTGGTACTTGGTGAAGATTGGCATTATTATAGTGTTCCTTATCGTTATATTGGTAAACAAGTGCGAATTATTTATTGCACAGACTACGTTGAAATCTATTTTGGTAATGAGCGAATTGCCACCCATTCACGTAATTATTCTAAAAACAATTTTACTACAGAACTATCCCATCGACCAAATAATCATCAAGCCTTCTTGGAAAGTCAAACTTGGAACGCAAACGATTATTTAAAAGTAGCTTCTAAATATGGTCCCAGTACAGAACTTTATTTTAAAAAAGTTTTGGATAGTAAACCTAACGTTGATCATACTTATCAAATCTGTTTAGGTATCCTACGTTTAGCTAAATCTCATCCTAAACGCATTGAAAGAGCCTGTGAAAGAGCTTTAAAAGGGGTCCGTTTCAATTATAGTATACTAAAAAATATCCTTGATAATAACATGGATAAGATAGAAGAGTCTGAGGTAGAATTTAAAAAAATACCTGAACACGAAAACCTACGTGGAGCAAGTACATATAAATAAAAACTTTAAATACATTATTATGAACACAGAGAAAACAGTAGAACAACTAAAAAATCTACGACTTACAGCCATGGCGAATCGTTACCAATCTGCATGTCAACTACCTATTCACGAACAACAAAATATTCATGAGCTATTAGCTAATATGACGCAGGCTGAAATAGAGTATAGAGAACAAACTAAAACAAAAAGATTATTAAAATCTAGTAAACTACGTTATAATGCTTTACTAGAGCAAATCATTTGTAATGAAGAAAGAGGACTTACAAGAGAACAAGTATTGAGACTTTCTGATTCAATTTTTTTGGAAAAGGCTGAAAATGTACTTATTACAGGGGCTACAGGATGTGGAAAAAGCTTCTTGGCTTGTGCTATAGGCAGATCTGCTTGCTTGTTAGGGTATAAAACAGTCTATTTTAGTATGAGTAAGTTCATAGAAAACTTAGCTCAGACTAGATTAGATGGAACTTATCTAAAGTGGATTAAATATATTTCTAATCAACATGTACTAATCCTAGATGATTTTGGACTCAAACCTTTGACTCCAGATGCAAGATTAACATTACTTGATATACTTGAAGATCGTTATGGAAAAAGCTGTACAATTATAACTTCTCAATTGCCTATAGAGAGTTGGTATAATTTTATTGATGAACCAACACTCGCTGATGCGATCCTTGACAGATTGACAGCTTCTGCACATAGATTAACTTTAAAAGGAAAATCTTTAAGAACAAGAAAAAATTAGTAAATTTGATTATATCAGTGAAGTACAGCATTATTTATAATGAGATAATCTAAACTGGTGTACTTTGTCGGAA
>NZ_WMJY01000008.1 GCF_009711055.1 Myroides pelagicus | reverse complement strand
TTTTAGGATTAATTATGTGTTAGTAATAATGATTATTTAATGTTAATATTTGACTAGTTTTAAATAGCATAGGATTGGTTGATGAAGTGAAAGTTGTATAATTGATTAGATCTTAATTTAATTATCTATAAGAGAAATAGTACATTGATTAAGCCGGAGGTTAGTTTTGTTTATTAACTAGGGTGTCATCTGATTCTTTATGTGATGATGTCCATTTAAGTTTGAGTTTGTAAACTTTTCCGTAATTGTATTGCAATAGGTCATAAAGTGTTGTATACATTATTTAGAGAAAATAGAAAAGGTCTTAGTTTAGCTAAGACCTTTTAATTTGTATCATTGAAATTTCATTTTTTGTATTCGTACTGCGTTTAGTATAGCTAAAAGTGCTACACCTACATCGGCAAATACAGCTTCCCACATTGTAGCTATTCCACCTGCTCCAAGTATTAGTACTATAATTTTTACGATTAGTGCTAATGATATGTTCTGAATTACGATTTTACGGGTTTCTCTACCTATATGCATTGCGACGGCAATTTTTGTTGGTTGATCGGTTTGTATTACTACATCTGCTGTTTCTATAGCTGCGTCACTTCCTAATCCTCCCATAGCAATTCCTACATCACTCAGTGCTAGTACTGGTGCATCATTAATGCCGTCTCCTACGAAAGCAATTGATTTAGTTGTGTTTGCGGCTTTTAGTTTTTCTAGTTCTTTTACTTTTCCTTCAGGTAGTAGGCCACCAATCGCTATATCAATGTCTACTTCTTTAGCAACTTTTTTTGTAATTGTATTTTTGTCTCCACTTAACATTACTGTTTTTTGAATTCCCATTGCTTTCATTTTAGCAATAGCCTGTTTAGCATCAGGTTTGATTTGGTCTGCTATTGTGATGTATCCTATGTATTTTTTTTCTATAGCAACTACTACTATGCTCTCTACAATCATATCAATATCTTCAGGATAATTAATATTAAATTGTTTTAGCAGTGCTGTGTTACCAACTAGTATTGTTTGTTCATTAATGACACCACTTAGCCCTTTACCAGAGATCTCGTGTACGTTTAATGCTACTTTTGTTGTAGGGAAAGCCTCAACGATTGCTTTTGCAATAGGGTGAGTTGATTGTTTTTCTATTGCAGCAACTATAGTGGTGAATTCCTCTTGATTTATAGTTGACTTTACTTCTTGTACTTTAAAAATTCCTTCTGTTAAAGTACCAGTTTTATCCATAACGACAATATCTAGTTTTGCCATTAATTCTAGGTAATTAGAACCTTTAAATAGTATTCCATTTTTTGAAGCAGCTCCAATTCCTCCAAAATATCCTAATGGAACAGAAATCACTAGAGCACAAGGACAAGAAATTACTAGAAATACTAAGGCACGTTCTAACCAAGTTGTAAATTGATATTCTTGACCAAGAATGAAATAAGGCAGTATGGTAAGTACAACAGCTAAAAAGAATACAATAGGCGTGTAAATTTTTGCAAATTTTCTAATATACAGCTCGGTTGTAGCTTTTCTTGCACTTGCTTCTTGTACCATTTCTAAGATTTTAGCTAAAGAGCTATCCTCATACCGCTTTGTTGTTTTAACTTCTATAACGTTTTGTAAGTTTATCATACCTGTTAGTACAACCTCTCCTTTGGTATATGTGCTTGGTTTACTTTCACCTGTAAGTGCTGATGTATTAAAACTTCCTTTTTCTGTTAGTAATTCTCCATCTAAAGGAATTTTTTCTCCAACTTTTACTTGTATTATTTCTCCAATACCTACTTCTTCTGGACTCATTATTTGATATTTGCCATCGCGTAAGACTGTAGCTTGATTTGGCCTGATATCTAAAAGTGCTTTAATATTACCTTTGGCTTTATTTACTGCTGATTCTTGAAAAATTTCACCGATGGTATAAAATATCATTACAGCCACGCCTTCTGCATGTTCTCCAATACAGAAAGCTCCAATTGTGGCTACACTCATTAGTGTGAATTCGTTAAAAAAATCACCTTTTTTTGCTAGTTTAAAGGCTTCTTTTAACACTGGGAATCCAACAGGTAAGTACGCAACAATATACCACGTAAGGCGTAATGGTTGATTGTTGATAAACCAATCTAGTTTAAGTATATTGGTTAGGAGCACACCTATGAAAAACATAATTAAGCTAAATCCAACAAAGAGTTTAGTGTTTTCTCCTCCATGGCTATGGTCGTGATCATGGCTGTGTTCTTGATTTACATTATTATGCGTGTGATTTCGATTTGAATGTTCTTGTCCCATAGTTAGATAATTTTGTATTTATTTAATACAAAGGTATCATCTTAAAATGAGTTTAAATAATGTTGCTCTGTCTTTGCAATGCTGTTGCATTTGCTATTTATCGACATAATTTCTTTTGAAAATATACATTAATGGAAAACTACGGCAACACATCCATACCGCAAAAGCTAACCAAACAGCGTATAATTTGAAATCAAAGTAATCAAATATCAGTAATGTAGGAATAAACCCACAGAACGTTGCGAACAATAAATTGTTTCTCAAAAATTTTGCATCTCCCATGCCCTTAAATATCCCATCATAGATATAGGCAAGTGCATTGATAGGTTGCATTATTAGTACAATCCAGAAAACTGATGTAAAAACCGCTATTACTTTCGTGTCTTGGTTGAATAATTGTCCTATTTGTGTATAGAATAATAAGCATATACCTATTAGCAATACAGCTATCGCCACTGCATACTTACTGATATCTTTACTCATTTTCCAAAGTGCTGTATAGTTTTTTTCACCTAAAAGCTTTCCTGAAAGTGCATTTCCTGCACTTGCATATCCATCAATGAAAAAAGAGAAGAATAGCCAGATGTTCATTAAGATACTTTGAGCAGCTATAAAGTTTTTACCATATCCTGTAGCATAAGCATTGGCAAGATAGAGCGCTATGTTTAGTGTTGCTGTACGTATTATGAAGTTAAAACTCATTATGATCAATGGTTTCAAAGAAGGATTTATTTTTTTACGGAGCTTTAGATTGAAAGGGGTTTTTGTAAAGAAGTAGTAAAATGCCATAATTAACATGATACTTTGAGCAATGACACTAGCATATGCTGCCCCTTGAATGTGCATAGCAGGTATTACTCCTTCTATTCCATATACAAAAGCATAGTTAAGTCCTACATTGAGTATTGCGCCAGTTAAACTACATTTCATCGCCCACACAGTATTTTGCATTCCTCTGAAAACTCCATAAAGTGCAAATGTGATTAAAGTTAAAGGAAATCCCCAGGCTCTGATTAGGTAATAGTCTTTAGCGTATTGAAGGATTAAACCTTCTGCATTGTATGCTTGAAATATCTCCCTTACAAATATTGTAGTTGTTAAGAAAAGTAGAATACTTAATGAAAGGTTGAAAACAATCGCTTGTGGTATTAATGTTTTTATAGCATGTAATCGCTTTGCTCCAAGGTGTTGTGAAACAGTTGCTGATATAGATGTTTTCGTTTGTGCAACTACCCATATTAATGCTGATAAGAAAGATCCTACTAATCCAACAGCAGCTAATGCTTCTACACTGTTCTCCTTAATATTTCCTACAATAGCTATATCACTTAAGGAAATGATAGATTCAGAAATTCCCGAAAAAATCGCTGGTATAGCCAGTTTATTAATATCCTTGAATGTTATAGTGCTTTTCATTTTCCTATACCTTTATTGAGGTGCAAAGGTCGTGAAAATTAAAGGCATAAAAAAACCACTCTATACAATGGATGTATAGAGTGGTAAAAAAAATGTCTCATTAAATAATTTAAAAACGCATTCCTACACCGAATCCGATTAACATAGGATCTATTTTAACTTTCGCAGGGATGTCTAATGTTGCACCTCCTGCTAAATTTGATGCATCTACAGTTACATCTGTTTCTAAGAATAATTTTTTGAAGTCAACGTTGATAAAGAATTTGTCTGTAATATCAATGTCAAATCCAAATTGGTATCCCCACCCGAATTTATTGTCGTATGAAATATCTTTAGCAATACCTGATTTTTCATTGTAGAAGATTGTGTAGTTAACCCCAACCCCTGCATATGGTTTGAAGTTATCAGTCACATTGTAGTGGTATTGGAACATTAATGTAGGAGGTAATAAATATACACTTCCTAAATCAAGGTTGGCAGATGATCCACCTCCCACAGCTGTAATGTCAGATGCTAAAGTACCAACAGTGTGTCTTGATGTACCTAAAATTAACTCAGCAGCAATGTTTTTTGTAAAGAAGTAAGTGAAGTCAAGTTCTGGGATGAAGTTGTTATTAACATCAATTTGACCACCGATAATACCAATGTCAGCTCTGTTGTGAGGAATAACTCCTACACCACGTAGACGCATTTGCCATTTGTAATCTTCTTTTGCTTTAGTAGTATTTCCATTGTCTTGAGCAAAAGCTGAACCACTAAAAAATAAAGCCGCTCCTAAAAAAGATAGTAATAATTTTTTCATAATTCTTTTATTAAATTTCTTGATGTAAAGGTAGTATGAATTATGAGTTAGAAACATGATAGATGTCATCTTTATACGCTTTTTTCGAATTTTTAGTAAAAAAAGACTAAAGAATTAGTATAATTTGTGTGTAATGTTCCTTTTAATTAGTTACAAATTGTAGTTATAATTGTTTATATTAGAGGTATTAGTAGTATTAATGTTAATTCTGTAAAAATTATGAAAGTATTAGTTATTGGCGCTTCATTAAACTCAGCGCGCTATTCTTATAAAGCTATTGAGTTACTTCGTACTCATGGTCATGTGGTATATACCTATGGGTTAAAAGAAGGAATGGTAGCTGACGTTAGTATTCGAACGACCAAGGAGGCTTATGAAGATATAGATACTGTTACCATGTATGTCAACCCTAAACGACAAGTTGAATTCTACGATTACATCATTGGACTAAAACCTAAACGCCTAATCTTTAATCCAGGAACTGAAAACCCTGAGTTTTACGAGTTATTAACGGCAAATCACATTGCGTATGAGGAGGCTTGTACCTTAGTTTTGTTGACTACTAATCAGTTTTGATTTAGAGCTAATAAACAATAAAATTACAGTTATTATACCATTGACTAAGATTAATTCATTGTCAAAGACATACCCTCCAAATAATTTGGTGGAGTTGCTGCTAATCCACAAGGTGATAAAAGGTGCTGCTATACAGAAATAAGGTACTAGTTTATCTTTAACTATTCGGTTTTTAAATAGTATTGCAAAGGCAAATAGACCTAACAATGGTCCGTAAGTATAGGAGGCTATTTTGAATATCATACTTACAACAGATGCGTCATTTATTGCATTAAAAAGGACAATTACTAAGAACATAAGTATTGAAAAAGAAAGATGTACTAGTTTTCTTTTCCAAATATTAGCTTTATCGTCTTTCTTTTTATCCATATTAAGAAAATCAATACAGAATGATGTGGTTAAAGCTGTTAAAGCTGAATCGGTTGTTGCAAAGGTTGCTGCCGTTAAGCCAAGTAAGAATACAATTGCTGGTATTATACTTAAGTGATGAAATGCTATTTCTGGAAATAGTAAATCGGTACGAGGTTTACCAGTTATATGGTCAAGGGGTACACTAATTCCCTTTTGCTCAGCATAGATATATAACAATGCTCCTACACCTAAAAAGAATAGATTAATTAAGACGAATATAGCTGTAAAAGAATACATGTTTTTCTGTGATTCCTTAATATTCTTACAACTTAGATTTTTTTGCATTAAATCTTGGTCTAAACCAACCATAGCTAGTGTTACAAATATACCTCCAACAAATTGTTTGATAAAGTGATAACGGTTTCCAATGAGGTCTTCAAAGAAAAATACTTTAGAGTAATTGCTTTGTTTAATAGTTTCAAAAGCTTGTATTGCGTTTAAATCTAAGCTTTTACAAATAAATATTATTGTGAAAATAACGGAAGAAACTAGGAAAAACGTTTGCAGAGTATCCGTGATAATGATTGTTTTTAAACCTCCTTTATAAGTATACGCATAGATTAGTCCTAAGGCTATAAGTACTGTGGCAAAGAATGGAATGCCATAATGGTCGAATACATAGCGTTGTAATACGATAACCACTAAGTACAAGCGAAAGGCTGATCCTATAGTACGACTTATTAAGAATATAGTGGCAGATGTTTTATAGCTATAGTGTCCCAGTTTTTTTTCTATGAAGGTATAGATAGACACCAGGTTGTATTTGTAATATAGAGGGAGCAAAACTGCTGCAGTGATTAAAAAGCCAACGGCATTTCCTAACACAAATTGAAAATATTTGAATTGTTCTCCAGAGGGAGCACCGACTTCTCCAGGTACAGAAATGAAGGTGACACCTGACAATGCTGTTCCAATCATTCCGAATGCTACTAGATACCATTTAGCATTTTTATTAGCACTGAAGAAAGCATCATTACTACTGTCTTTTTTGCCTATTAGTTGTGATATAGCTATAAGAACGCCAAAATAAATTACAATAATACTGATGATAGTGATCGGAGTCATGATTCTGTTTTTTAACTATTTTACTCTACATTGTCAAATGTAAATATTTTTTAAAAGAACGAACTCTTTTCAATAGTGTTATTTCTGTATGATGTGATGATATGTTGATTGTTTATTTGGTGAAAAATGGAGTAAACAATTAACAAAGGCATTTTTCGTATATTTGTCACCATGGAATTTCCTTCAAAATTATTAGAGAAAGCAGTTGAAGAGATGTCTCAATTGCCAGGTATTGGTAAGCGTACAGCGCTGCGCTTAATGCTGCATATGCTAAAGCAGCCAGAAGAGCAGACAATGCATTTAGCAAATGCACTGATGAAAATGCGAACAGAGATTATTTTTTGTAATAGTTGTCACAATATTTCTGATAAAGAAGTATGTGATCTTTGTGCGAATCCTTTACGTGATCATCAGACGATTTGTGTTGTTGAAGATATACGCGATGTTATGGCAATTGAAAACACACAATTGTTTAAAGGAATTTACCATGTACTAGGAGGGAAAATATCGCCCATTGATGGCGTTGGTCCTAGTCAGTTAAAAATCCAATCATTAGTGGAGAAGGTTAAAGAAGGAAAAGTAAAAGAAATTATCTTCGCACTTAGTTCTACAATGGAAGGAGATACTACAAATTTCTATATTTATAAGCAAATAAAGGATTATAATATAATAACTTCCACCATTGCTAGAGGTATTTCAGTAGGTGATGAATTAGAGTATGCTGATGAAGTTACTTTAGGCCGTAGTTTAGTACATCGTGTTCCATTTGAGAATGCTTTTAAAGCTGTGTAATTATTTGTTTTAAATGATATTATTAGATAATAATGGCAATTAGTATTTTTTATTGATTACTCTTTTTATTGTGTAATAACTTGTTTTGTCTATTAGAAATACTGAATCCTCGCTTGGTATATGATAAGTAGATATTAGCATTTCTAGGAAACTAAATAAAAAAACAGAATGTTTGTAAACCCCAACAACTTATTTTAACTCATAGAACTGTTTATAATACAGCATTTGTTGCCAAGCTATAGCTATACGTGCAGAATAGGTGCAGTTTAGTAGCCCAGAAGGCTCTTCTTGGCAAGGAAAGTGCATGTATTCTGCAACCAAAGGTCAACAAAGCATGGTAAAAGGAAGGATATAAGGAGATTGTCATTCTAAGTACGCCAGGTTGTTTTTCAATTGGAATATAAAAAAATACGACTTAAAAACTTTAGGCAGTCTCCTTGGCTTTTTATTTGAAATGTGTGGTGCAAATAGGTTTCTACTTCCTGTAATGATAGGAAGTTCCCCAACTCAATTATATATAGTTATTATTCATAGAGAACATATCGTTGATTATTTATGTTTTTTTGAAAAGCTATTCTGATCGCTACTAATATATAAGTATGATACTAATACATAGATATGTTTAGAAATTAACTAAGTAGAATAATCACATTACTTCTTTTCTCATTCATTTTTCAATTGATGTTCTTTATATGGGGTTCATTTTTTTGAGAATATAACTGAACTAGCATAGTGTATTAGTTTAGAATATATTTATATAAATTATTTTGATGCTAAAATAATTGTTAGACGTGTCTAATTTTGTAGTTTTGCATATCTAAAGTATGAGTAAATGAGGTTGTCAAATTTAGAAAAAGGAAAACGAGCGATTATTAAAGGAATAGAAAAAGGGTGTTCTGCAGAGAAACATCAACGTTTTCTTGATTTAGGTTTTGTACCAGGAGCTGAGATTCACGTACATAGTATCAGCCCATTAAGAGATCCAATAGCCTATTCTATTTATAATACGATTATTTCATTACGTAGAGAAGATGCAGATAGTGTCTTAATAACGATTGATAATTAAGCAAAAGAGAGGAGAAAAAAAGATGTCAAAATCAGCATGTGAAATATGTGATTTGAATGGAGCCACTACGCTAAAAAAACTTGGAGAGGTGTCTAGTAAATATGATTACGCTATAGCCTTGGCTGGAAACCCCAACACAGGAAAAAGTACCATATTTAATGCACTAACGGGTCTGAAGCAACATACGGGTAATTGGCCAGGAAAGACTGTAACTAGAGCTGAAGGAAGCTTTCAATATAAGGATAATAAATATAAATTAATTGATTTACCTGGGACGTATTCTTTGATGTCTACCTCAGAAGATGAAGAGGTAGCTAGAGATTATATTTTATTTGGAAAACCTGATGTGACTGTAGTAGTTGTAGATGCTGGTCGTTTAGAACGCCATTTAAGTTTAGTAGTACAAATACAGGAGATTACTAACAAAGTAGTTGTGTGCTTAAATTTAATGGATGAAGCAAGTCGCCATGGTGTAGAGATAGATGTGCGAGGATTATCCCGTGATTTAGGGGTTCCTGTAATACCAACTTCGGCTCGACGAAAAGAAGGAATAGGGGAATTGCTTTTAGCAATTGACGAAGTAGCTACAGGTAAGTATGTTCCTGAACAAAAAACAATTAGCGGTATTTCTGGAGAATCGAGAAGAGCAGTAAGTGAATTATCTCAAGAATTATTGGCAATAGATGCTGAGCTTCCGAGTGTGTCTTGGATATCAATGCGATTAATCCAAAGAGATGAAAGTATAGAAGATGCACTAATAAGTGGTATACTATCAGATAAAATAACCAAGGAAGAGATAGCGCCTATTTTGGTTAAGGCGGCTAAATACCACGACAAATTAGGTTTGGATTACGCAGATAATGTGGCAGGAGCTATATTTGGACAAGTGACAAAGACAGTTAAGAGTACTGTGAAAGTAGATGCAGGGCAAAGAGCTTTTCGTATTGATCGTACAATAGATAAGTTAGTCACAAGTAGGACATTTGGTTTTCCTATCATGCTGTTGTTATTAGGAGGAGTATTGTGGTTGACAATTATAGGTTCTAATTATCCATCAAGTGCATTGTCAAACTTATTGTTAGATCAATTGTATCCGTTTTTAAAGGAAGGAGCTATACAATTAAAATTTCCTTGGTGGCTATCAGGTTTTTTAATAGATGGTGTTTATTTAGCTACAGCATGGGTAATTGCCGTGATGTTGCCGCCGATGGCTATATTTTTCCCTTTGTTCACTTTGTTAGAAGATTTTGGTTATCTACCAAGAGTAGCTTTTAATCTTGATCGTTTGTTTAAAGGGGCAGGAGCACACGGAAAACAAGCATTGACAATGAGTATGGGGTTTGGTTGTAATGCTGCAGGAGTTGTAGCGACGCGAATTATTAATAGTCCAAGAGAAAAGTTAATCGCTATTATTACTAACAATTTTTCATTGTGTAATGGTCGTTGGCCTACTCAGATATTAATGGCATCTATTTTTGTTGGTGTATTAGTACCTAATCAATTGGCAGGTACAATATCTACATTAGCAGTAGTTGGTATTGTTTTATTAGGTATAAGTTTTACTTTTTTTACTTCTTGGCTATTGTCAAAGACACTGTTGAAGGGCGAGTCGTCTTTCTTTACCTTAGAATTACCTCCGTATAGACCACCACGTGTCTTACAGACTATATATACCTCCATTATTGATCGAACATTAATTGTGTTGTGGCGAGCTATAGTATTTGCAGCACCTGCAGGGGCAGTTATTTGGTTAATCAGTAATGTATTGATTGGCGATAAAAGTATTGCGCTTTGGATGATAGACGCTTTAGATCCAATAGGTATTCTTATCGGGTTAAATGGAGTGATATTAGTAGCTTATATTGTTGCTATTCCTGCTAATGAGATTGTGATACCAACGGTATTGATGTTGACAGCGATGGTTTTAGGAGATGCTTCACTTGGTGAAGGAGCTGGGGTTATGTTTGAAGTATCTGATGGAGAGATTGCTACAATACTATATCAAGCAGGTTGGACTACGCTGACAGGAATTAATTTAATGCTCTTTAGTTTACTTCACAACCCTTGTAGTACGACTATTTATACAATATATAAAGAAACAAATAGTGCTAAGTGGACGACAATAGCTTCGTTACTTCCTGTTGTATTTGGAGTGATTGTGTGCTTTCTCGTTACTAGACTTTGGTATATGTTTACATAAAAAAATCCAGTGATACTTCTCACTGGATTTTTTTATTTCTTATTTGTTACTTGGGGCTCTACAATTGGATCAACACCAATAATTATTTTGTCCCCTAAATATTTGGGTTTTACATGAAACAATCTATCTACTATTACTTTTACTCTTGCAAACTTTTCTCTTAGGTTTGTTTTAAACCCCATTTTTTTGTTCACGTCTTTTGCATTATAAGCTATGGCATTTAATCCAAGGTATTTTGCAATAAATACAGCTCTTTCATTGTGAAAAGGTTGTGAGACAATTGTAAAAGTGCTTTGATCGAATATTGTGTGTGTTCTATAAACCGAATCTAATGTTCTTAGTCCTGCAAAATCCATGTATATCTTATCGGCTGGTACGCCTCTTTCAATCAAAGCTTCTCTCATGTCAATTGGCTCATTGTAATCCATACGACTGTTGTCTCCACTCACTAAGATATATTCTATTTTACCTGCTTTATAGAGTTCCGTAACAGCGTCTATTCTATATGTAAAATAATAGTTAGGATACCCTCCTTTTAAATATTTTGCTGTACCAAGTACTAAAGCCACTTTATTATATGGAATTAGTTCTACAGACGAATATAGGTTGTCCTTTGATGTATGAGATACATAGCTATTACAGATATAAGTAAAAGCGATAAGAACTAAAAAAATAAGCAAACTACGCTTTATAAATTTTTTCATACTACAGGTTAGTTATAGATGAATAGCTATGGATTAAACTTAATACCAACGCTTTTTCTTCTTTTTAGAAGCTTCTGATTTTCTAGATTTATTTTTGTTTCGATAGTCTTTTTTAGGTTGTTCACTAGAGGAATTACCTCTCTTACTTTCGTTTTCTTTCCAAGGGTATGGGTGGTCTTGTACTACCTTAGGTTGAGTTCGTGTAAATTTGACGATAGCCTCCCAATATGTCTTTTCGGATTTATCACAAAAAGAGATAGCAATACCTTCATTACCTGCTCTACCAGTACGCCCAATACGGTGTACAAAAGTTTCGGGAATATTAGGCAAGTCATAGTTAATGACTACGGGTAAAGAATCAATATCAATTCCTCTAGCAGCAATATCCGTAGCTACTAAAACCTTTGTTTCTTTATTCTTAAAGCTATTTAAAGCTTCCTGTCTAGCTGTTTGTGATTTATCACCATGAAAAGATTCAGCATTGACACCATTCTTTTTAAGTGATTCAACTACACTATCAGCTCCTGTTTTAGTACGTGTAAAAACTAATACATCTGTTAGCTTTTGATTTCTAATGATGTGGTATAGTAGTTTTTTCTTATCCGATTTTTCTACGAAATACACTTGTTGTTTAACCGTTTTTGCACTTGATGAAATAGCATCTACAGCAACATATTCGGGTTTTTGTAAGAATTCATGCGCTAATTCTCTAATAGGTAGAGGCATTGTAGCTGAAAACAACAGTGTTTGTCTATTAGATGGAGTAAGCTGGATTAATTTCTTTACATCGTCTATAAATCCCATGTCTAGCATTAAATCTGCTTCGTCAATAACTAAGTAATGCAAGCTATCCAGGTCTAGGTGTTTTTGTTTATAAAGATCTAATAGGCGACCTGGTGTACCAATGATGACATCAGCTCCTTTTTGTAACTGCTCAATTTGCGGTTTGACAGACATACCCCCATAAATAGTCACTTGTGTTACATTTGTATATTTAGCATATGCAGTGAAGTTATCAGCTATTTGTCCAGCTAATTCACGAGTTGGTGTTATAACTAATACTTTTGCTTTTTTTGCTTTTTTTGTATTGCCAATTTTATGAAGATAGTGGATAATAGGCATAGCAAAAGCAGCTGTTTTTCCCGTACCTGTTTGGGCACAGCCAATGATGTCTTTTTCAGCTAATACAAGAGGAATTACTTTTTCTTGTATTGGTGTAGGAGATTCATATCCCAGTTCTTCAATGGCACGTAAAATATTCTTGTTTAACTGTAAATTCTCGAAAGTCATTTGTCTATAATCTATTTTGCACAAAGTTACTCTATTTTTTTTAGCATTAAGTAGTTAGTTGTTCTTCTTACTAAAAGTAAGAGGTTTTTCTTGTAAAAAGAGATAAAAATTGTAATATATCTGATTTAGACTATTTTATTTTATCAAAAAGTTAATTACATTGTAGAAGTATTTAATAATAGAAGTATGTATAAAATTTTAAACAAATTATATTACCCAATAGCTTTACTTGCTATAGGTATTTCTCTGTTAGCAGTTGCTAATGAATTGATGTATTTAATGTTTTTACCAGTTGTATTTATCTTTTTAGCTATTTGGAGAAATATAATCTGGACAGAAAGACTTATTCGAAATGGTATAGTAGTCAAAGGAAAAGTAATTAAACACCAAATTGCTTCTCGATTTGATACGACAGTTGCGAGCAGTAGACGATCTCATGCTAGAAAAGATTATGTTGTTATGGAATTTGTAACTAATGAAGGAGAGACTATTCAAGGGATACCACGAGAGTACAACTTGAAAAAATCAAAAGATAAAGCTCTTGCTGATGACCCTACTAGTACTAGTCAAAAAAGAGGGTTGGAAGATATTGGTACTGAGTATAAAGTGGTATATTATAAAACAAAACCGAGCGTTTTTACGTTTAGGAATAGTTTAAATAAAGAAGATTTTATGTTTACACTTAATATTCTTCGTTTTCTAAGTGTAGCTGTTGCTGGTGTGTTAATCTATATTTTGTATCAATATAACGTTGTTGATACTTTTCAACATTTGTTTTAATATCTTCTAAAAAATATACTTTTAGCCTATAGGAAGGAATGTTTTTATGGATAATGAGTTTTTTTGTAAAAAAATAAAATGCAATAGTAATCTTGGCCTAATGTTTGTATAGTATTATATCAAAGGTTTATATTTGATTTTAACATACAAGAAAAGAAATTACTGTTTAAAAGAAAAAGCGATTACATGTTAATGTAATCGCTTTTGTTTTTTATTCTTCGTTTAATAATATTTTTAACATGGTGCTAGCAGCATCACTAATTTTAGTGCCAGGTCCAAAGACAGCAACAGCACCAGACTCATAAAGAAAGTCGTAATCTTGTGCGGGAATAACTCCTCCAACAATAACCATTATATCTTCTCTTCCGTACTTCTTAAGTTCTTCGATTACTTGTGGAACTAGCGTCTTATGACCTGCGGCAAGAGAAGAAACGCCAAGAGCGTGAACGTCATTTTCAACAGCTTGTTTGGCTGCTTCTGCAGGTGTTTGGAAAAGGGGGCCAATATCTACGTCAAAACCTACATCGGCATACCCGGTAGCAACTACTTTTGCTCCACGGTCATGACCATCTTGTCCCATTTTGGCAATCATGATACGTGGTCTTCTTCCTTCGATTTCTGCAAACTTATCAGCAAGAGCTTTTGCTTGTAAAAAGCTTTCGTCATTTTTTATTTCTTTACTATACACACCACTAACGGATTGAATTTGTGCTTTAAATCTACCAAAGATACTTTCTAATGCATCACTTATTTCTCCAAGTGTTGCTCTAAGTTTGGCCGCTTCAATAGCTAATGCTAATAAATTTCCTTTGCCAGTTTGAGCAGCTTGACTAAGTGCTTCTAGGGCATCTTTTACCTTGGTATTGTCTCGAGTCGCCTTAATGTGATTTAAACGGTCAATTTGTGCTTTTCTAACAGTTTGATTATCTACTTCTAAGATATGTAAAGGATCCTCTTTAGCTAAACGATATTTGTTTACACCTACGATGATATCTTGTCCACTATCTATACGAGCCTGCTTACGTGCAGCTGCTTCTTCAATGCGAAGTTTAGGTATTCCAGCTTCAATAGCTTTTGTCATACCTCCTAGTTCTTCTACTTCTTGAATCAACTCCCAAGCTTTATCGGCAATTTCGTTTGTTAGACTTTCTACATAGAAACTACCTGCCCAAGGATCCACGGTTTTACAAATCTTGGTTTCTTGTTGTAAGAAGATTTGTGTATTTCGAGCTATTCGCGCAGAGAAATCTGTAGGTAAGGCAATCGCTTCATCTAAAGCATTGGTATGTAGTGATTGTGTTCCTCCAAATGCTGCCGCTGCCGCTTCGATAACTGTACGTGCTACGTTATTAAAAGGATCTTGCTCTGTTAAACTCCAACCAGATGTTTGACAATGGGTACGTAAAGCAAGTGATTTTTCTGATTGTGGGTTGAATTGTTTCAATAATTTAGCCCATAACATACGTCCCGCTCGCATTTTGGCAATTTCCATGAAATGGTTCATTCCTATAGCCCAAAAGAAAGATAGACGAGGTGCAAAATCATCGATTTTCATTCCTGCATTTAATCCAGTACGGATATATTCTAAACCATCGGCTAATGTATAAGCTAATTCAATATCTGCTGTTGCCCCAGCCTCCTGCATGTGATATCCAGAAATTGATATAGAGTTGAACTTAGGCATATTATTACTAGTGTATTCAAATATATCTGCAATGATTTTCATTGATGGAGTAGGTGGGTAAATATAGGTATTACGCACCATAAATTCTTTCAAGATATCGTTTTGAATAGTACCTGATAGTAGTTTTTGATCAACCCCTTGTTCCATTGCAGCAACAATATAGAAAGCCATAATAGGTAATACAGCCCCATTCATCGTCATGGAAACTGACATTTCTCCTAATGGAATTTGATCAAATAAGATCTTCATATCTTCTACACTATCGATAGCAACTCCAGCTTTACCAACATCACCGACTACTCTTTCATGATCTGAGTCATAACCACGATGAGTAGCTAAATCAAAAGCTACTGATAGTCCTTTTTGACCTGCTGCAAGGTTTCGTTTATAAAAAGCATTACTTTCTTCGGCTGTCGAAAAGCCTGCATATTGTCTAATCGTCCAGGGACGCTTAACGTACATTGTGGTATAGGGACCTCTAAGGTTAGGTGTAAAACCAGCTGCAAATCCAATATGTTCTAGAGTTTCAATATCGTTGAAACTATAAGTCTTGTTTATTTTAATACCTTCAGCAGTTGTGAAGTCTGATGCTTCGCTTGCCGTTCTTGTTTTAGTGGTATTAATAGACAAGTGTTGTATGTCCTTTCTTTTCATATTACTCCGATTTAGTTGATTCTTCCTTAGCTAGTCTATCTTGTTCGTATTTTTCGGCCAATCGGCGTTCTATGATTGGAACAATTAGTGTCTTTCTCGGATTTTGTTTTACGAAAGGGTATAGCTCCAAGTCATGACTCATCATGTCTTGTGGATTAGGATATTTATTAGTTCCTAATAGTACTTCTTCTCCAGAATAGAAAAGTGCTTGTTCTTTAGCATCGCTTTGAGCAATTTTACGCTGTATCGTCCCTTCTATTAAAGAAGTGATTAATCCATCAGCTGTCTCTATCTTCTTAAAGATTTCAAGTGCTTTTTCTGCAATTTGAACTGTCAGGTTTTCGATATAGTAAGCCCCTTCTGCAGGGTTATTCACTGCATCGAAATAACTTTCTCTTTTTAGAATAAGTAGTTGATTTCTCGCTATACGATCACCAAACTCATTTTCTTTGTGGTAAATGCTGTCGTAAGCTAGATTGCTTACAAAATCAGCTCCTCCCAATATAGCACTCATACACTCTGTAGTAGTACGAAGCATATTTACATTGTAATCATAAAGAGTTTTATTGCGTTTGGTAGGCCTAGCGATTATTTTTACGTCTAATTCTGTTGTATATTCTTTTATCAAAGTGTCAAACAGCATGCGTATTGCTCTAATTTTTGCAATTTCAAAAAAGTAATTTGTACCAACTGCAACTTCTATGAATATGGTTTTACCTAACTGGTCAATACGGTTTAAATATTCGTTCACGTGAGCTAGAGCATAAGCTACTTGTTGTATCATATTAGCTCCCCCATTTTGATAGGTAGTTGTATTGATAAGAATATTTGTATTGGAACTTAAGGAGTTAGTAACTTGCTTGAAGTCCTCATTAAGATTTATAAACCAATTACCATCTGTTTCTAATTGATGAATAGGGTCTAATAAAATATGTATTGTATATTGGTTATTTGTAGCCCAATTTGCTAATTCCTTTAGATAAGTAGTATCTAAGAATCCAAAGTTAAAGAAATAGGTTGTTTTTTTGGGTAATGGGGTAAGTAATTCCTTACAATCTAACTTTTCCTTTTCTATGGTAAAATAGATTGTATTAGCACCTCGATTTAAAGAGTCAATTGCTTTTTCAACAGAACGTTTCACGTCGTGAACGTAGATGCGCTGTACAATTTGAAAATTAGTAGCTTGGGTGTCGATAGGTAGGACTATCTTATCTGTATCTGAGTGATAGAAAGGTCGTACTTTAATGCCATCAAGACTTTCCCAAATCAGTGTCTCATTGTAATCAGCACCTTTTAGTTCGTATTGAATTTTGTTTTTCCACTCTTTTGAAGATACTTGGTTAAATTCTTCAAATAGTTGATTATTCATAGTTTTTGGTAGATTTATTATTGTGCTAATGTATCAAATTCAATGATAAATATATCCTCATTAGCACGTTTCATATAATATTTTTCTCTCGCATATTTCTCTGTCGCATCACCATTCTTGAGTCCTTTGATAGAATTTCGATCCCTTTCGATTTCACTTTCATAGTAGTGTTTTCTCTCTTCAAGTTTGTCTATTTCTTTATTAATAGTTTGATGTTCAAAAAATGAAAAACTATCAAAGAATACTATCCAAACTAAAAAAGAGACAGTAATCCAAAAGAATACATTTTTTAGAAGGTTTGCGAACTTAAATTTAGTAAATATTTGAGATACATTCATATTAGTAAGGTTTATTATCCTATTTTTTCATTGATTACTGTACGTACTATATCAATTGCAACAGTATTATAAGTGTCATTTGGAATAATAATATCAGCGTAAGCCTTTGAGGGTTCTATAAACTGATCATGCATTGGTTTTAAAGTATTTTGATATCTATTTAAAACTTCAATCATATCTCTTCCACGTTCAGCAATATCTCTTTTGAGACGTCTAATCAATCGTTCGTCAGAGTCAGCATGAACAAATATTTTGATATCACACATTTCTCTTAATTCAGGATTAGAAAGTATTAAGATACCTTCCACAATCATTACTTTACGGGGATGTGTTAGGACATAATCATCTGTTCTATTGTGTTTGACAAAAGAGTATACTGGTTGATTGATACTATTTCCTTTTTTTAATTCTTTTAGATGTTCTACTAAAAGATTAAAGTCAATTGATCTAGGGTGATCAAAATTGATAAGCGTTCTTTCTTCAAACGATAAGTTATCTGTTGCTTTGTAATAAGCATCTTGAGAAATAATACCTACTTCAGTTTCGGGTAATTCATTCATAATCTGGTGAACTACAGTTGTTTTTCCACTTCCAGTTCCTCCAGCGATTCCTATGATTAGCATGTTTAAATGTATTTTTAGCAAAAATAAAAATTAATCCATCAAGGGGGAAACTATTTTCACATATACTGTTATTATATTTATTTTTATATATCTCATTTACTATCATAACCATGATTTAGAGACTTAGAGAAAACAAGTAGTTATTAGAAAAGCATATCTAACTATTCTATTGCCTTCAAAAAAAGTTATCCTACGTTATTTCTTTAGATGTTTATTAACTTGTCCCCATCTTAGATTAAACAGATGTTTGTAAATGTCTTATAAATCATGCTATCTAATACTTTAGCTATATTTGTTTTTTTTTAACCGTTCAGGTTATTGTAACTGATGCTCTATTTACGGACAGATTTTTCCCACGCTTTCTTTACCTATTCGTGCAGTATAGGTGCACTTTCCTTGCCAAGAATGTACTTCTGGGCTACTAAACTGCAGGTATACTGCAAGTATAGCTATAGCTTGGCACCAAATGTTATTATTTTGAACTCTCTTTGTGGTAAAACAAGTTACTTGATTTAAAAAAAAATGTTTTCCTAATCAGTACAATACTATTAAAATTAATAGAAAAAGTAGTGATTTTTCGAAAAATATAAAAGATACTATGCCATTTTTTTAAAAGTAAATATCTGTTGTTTAGTTTGTTAAAGATCAACTTATCTTTTAATATTACTTTTAGCGGATATACACTTTTATATTTAACTATTTGTAAGGTAATATAAATTAAGTTATAAAAATTAATAACATTACAAAAAACGTTTGATTATAATTGTAGAGTGCTTAGTACATTAAAATTGTTATTTAGATCAAAACTTAAGTCAATTATACGAAATATCTGTAAAAAAGTAGGTGTATTTACACTATATAAATGAGTTAGTTGATATGAAACACCTTTACTTTTATCATTCAGGTAGTATTTAGGTAATACGAGCTTATGTAAATAGCATTGTCTTTTTTGTTTAACAAGTTGTTTGTAATTAATCTAAATAAAGTACTTATCTTTGCTAGACAAGTCAGAAAGTAAATTAGATAATAAGATGGCAAAGAAATCAAATATACAACGTAAGGTGTTTACTTTAAAGAATAGAGAATATATAACTCCTCACTTTATTCGTTTAACATTAGGAGGAAATGATGTTAGTGATTATAAATATACTACAGTAGGGGTAAACAATAAAATATTTATTGCTCCTGAGGGATGCGACCATGTGTACCTGCCAGAATTTGATATGGAAAAAATGGCATGGACACCAATGGACGAGTCAATAAAACCCTATATTCGTACTTATACACATCGCGGGTTAGATTTAGAAAAGAATGAGTTATATATTGATTTTGTAGCTCATGGAGATGAAGGACCAGCTTCTAATTTTGCTATAAACGCTAAAATTGGTGATGAGTTAGGAGTAGCCATGGGCTGTGATCCATCAGAGTTGTTTCCGGAAGTAGAGTGGTATTATTTGATTGGTGATGCAACAGCTATTCCGGTGTTGAGTTCAATTTTGGAGAATATTCCTAGCACATCAAAGGCAAAAGTTATTATTGAGGTTGAAACTGTGGAAGATGTTCAGAATTTAAAATCAGCAGGATCATTTGATATTGAATGGGTAATCAATCCAACGCCAGGGAATAATTCAGAAGTAGCAGGCAAAGTAATAGACTTTGTGGAAAACAACGTGATACCAGATACGAAATTTGTTTATCTAGCGGCGGAGTTTTCAACGGTAAAAGAGTTGAGAAATTACTTTAGAAAAGAAAAACAGTGGACAAAAGATGAGGTATATGCTTATTCTTATTGGAAATTTGGTAAAGCAGAGTCAGCTTCAGAAGCGGATCGAAGAGCAGAAAAAGCAAGTATCGAATAGTTTTTTTATAAAATATGGACTACCTTATGTACAGAGGGTTATATTTTCTAATGTACATAGAAAAAGTAACGAATGATATTTTATTTTAAAAAAAAGTTATAAGAAAGGCTTGTTTTTAAATAAAGTATTTATATTTGTTTCAAATCAAAGAAGAAAAATGATTATATCTATTATAAAAAAGGGAAAGAAACAGTACTTACGTCAAACGTCGTGAGCGGTTTCCTAATAGATATAACTAGAGATATTAAAAAGGGGCTTGTCATCACGACAAGCCCCTTTTTTTGCAAAAATAAATCAATAACTAATTTAATATATGAAAGTTTTAAAGTTTGGAGGGACTTCAGTAGGAAGTCCAGAGAGAATGGAACAGTTACTACCAATTATTCAATCACAGCCCAGTGATAAACATATTGTAGTGCTGTCTGCTGTATCAGGTACAACGAATAGTCTAGTAGAGATCTCAGAAGCTTATCTAAAAGGTCAAAAAGAGGAGGCTAGAGCATTAATAGCTATTCTTTACAGTAAGTATAAAACTTTCATCAAAGAATTATTTAAAACAGAAGAAGGGCTATCCTTAGGAGAAGAAGTAATTACACATCATTTTACGTTATTAGATGACTTGGGAAATGATTTATTTACTGCTATAGAAGAACGTATAGTACTTGCTCAAGGAGAGTTGATTTCAACGACTTTGTTTCACTTTTTCCTAAAGGAGCAAGGAGTTTCCTCAGTTCTATTACGTGCATTAGACTTTATGCGTATCGATGAGGAGCATGAGCCAAATCTGGATTATATCAGAGAAAATATTACAGTAGAATTGAATAAATGTCCAAGAGAAACGTTGTTTATTACTCAAGGATATATTTGTAGAAATGCATTTGGAGAAATCGATAATCTTCGAAGAGGAGGATCGGATTATACAGCTTCTTTAATTGGAGCAGTATTAGGAGTAGAAGAGATTCAGATATGGACTGATATAGATGGTTTCCACAATAATGATCCACGTTATGTACAGAATACAAAGGCAATAGCTCACTTAAGTTTTGATGAAGCAGCTGAGTTAGCTTATTTTGGTGCAAAAATATTGCACCCGCAAAGTGTATTTCCTGCAAAGCGTTTTAATGTGCCTGTTCGCTTATTGGATACAATGAAATTAAGCGCTCCTGGTACTTTGATTTCAGAACAAGTGCAAAATGGCGATCAAATAGTAGCAGTAGCAGCTAAAGATGGAATTACGGCGATTCGTATTAATTCATCGCGAATGCTATTAGCATATGGATTTTTACGTCGAGTATTTGAGATATTCGAACGATATAAAACACCGATAGATATGATTACTACTTCTGAGGTAGCTGTGTCTTTAACAATTGATGATACACAACACTTAGATAATATTATATCGGAGCTAGAGCATTTTGGACAAGTGGAAGTGGATTACAATCAAGCAATTATATGTATTGTAGGAGATTTTAAAAAGAACAAACACGGTTATGCAACGATCGTATCAGAAGCAGTTAAACATATTCCAATTCGTATGATTTCTTATGGAGGTAGTGAACACAATATTTCTTTATTGGTTCCTGCTGATCAAAAGTTAGAAGCATTGCGCTCATTACACAATAGATTGTTTTAATCGAATAGAGTTTACAAAAATGGAAAACGTAAGAGAAGAATTACAAAATCAATCAACGCCGTTATATTACTATGATTTACCTCTGTTAAGAGAGACAGTTAATGTTGCAAAAAATGCAGCAGATCGCTATGGCTATAAAATACATTATGCGATAAAAGCGAATAATAATTCTAGAATCTTAGAAGAGATTAGTCAGTTGGGCGTAGGAGCAGATTGTGTTAGTGGAGCAGAAATAGCTTTAGCCATAGAAAAAGGCTTTCAACCTGCTGAGGTTGTATTTGCTGGAGTTGGAAAGACGGATAAGGAGATACAGCTCGCTTTAGAAAATGATATTCTAGCTTTCAATGTTGAATCAGTTCAAGAGATTGGAGTTATCAGTGAGATAGCTTCTTCACTAGGAAAGGTAGCTAATATAGCTTTGCGAATCAATCCTAATGTAGATGCAAAGACTCATCATTATATCACAACAGGGCTAGATGAGAATAAATTTGGTATCATGATGCACGAACTTGATACTTGTCTTGAAATTATTGAAAATCACGCAAGTTTAAGTTTAGTAGGGTTACATTTTCACGTAGGGTCTCAAATTACAGATTTGAATGTATATAAGCGCTTATGTGTAAAAGTAAACGAATGGAATGCTTACTTTTATGATAGAGGATATACCGTACCGATTTTAAACTTAGGAGGAGGATTGGGAATTAATTATATGGAGCCAGATGAAGAGTCTATAGTTAATTTCTCAAATTTCTTTTATTTGTTTCATCAGTTTCTTGAATTAAAGCCAGGTCAAGAAGTACACTTTGAGTTGGGAAGATCTATTGTAGCTAATTGTGGAAGTTTAATTAGCCGAGTTTTATATATTAAAAATGGATTAAAAAAGAACTTCGCTATCTTAGATGCTGGAATGACAGAACTTCTAAGGCCAGCGTTGTATCAAGCATATCATAAAGTGGAGCTATTACAAGAAGATAAGCAGATAGAGGAAGAAGAAATAAGTAAGGTTAGATACGACATTGTAGGGCCAATCTGTGAGAGTAGTGACTGTTTTGGGAAAGACGTTTTACTACCAGAACTGATACGAGGAGATTTGATTGCAATACGTTCTGCTGGAGCATATGGAGAAGTGATGTCTTCACGCTATAATTTAAGACAGCCATTAAATTATTTTTATAAAGAATAATCGGTAAAATGTGCTCAATAATTAAAATAGTTTGTTATTTTTGGTACAGAACATATATTTAATGTATAATTAGAAAACAACGAGAACATGACATTAGGAGACATCGATGTAGCAGGAGAAATAATTGATTTAAACTTTCAATTATTAAGAACACAAATACTATTAGAAGAAGTTTTAAAGCACAATGCAGATACTTTAAAATTACCTTCTCCAGAAGCAATGACAGAAATTAATGAATTTGCTTTGAAATCAATTCAAAAGAAATTCCCGAACATGAATATCGAGAGAAAAGAGCAAGATGGAGTAGGAGTTGAGCATACACAAGAATAATAAAAAAGGCCTTAGATATACTAAGGCCTTTTTTATTGTTTTATTAAGTATGTTAGTTTTGAATTAGTAGCACAACTCAGAAGTCCATTCTTGACTACCTCTACCTTCCCAACATAAATAGCTTTCTTTAATATTAATTACATAGAAGCGATTATCTTTTAGACGTAAGTCCATTACCACTTTTCTAGCCTTTAAAGTGTCATCCATGATACCGTCTTCTAATAAAGTTACTGTAACCATTTTGGGATTATCAGTAGTTCTCTTTAGAATGTATAGATAATTACCTTCAGCATTTTTGTCCTCTGGCGCATATTCTTTCATGATTTCCTCTTCAGTTATTAGACTTTTCTTTTTAATAATAGTATTAAGTCGATCAATCTGTTCGTCTGAAATAATTCGAAACTCTCTGTCTTCCGCAGTTTCTGCGGTATTTAGTACTACACCATCTTTGCTTAACATAGTTGCATTATTGCGCTTAGCACAAGCACCTACAATTAAAAATAGCAGTATAGGAATTGATAAAAATAATTTCTTCATTCTATTCAAACATTTAAAACATCTGTACAAAGATACTCAATGAAAGAAATGTTCTTTTGTATAAATACCTAAAATGTTTTATAAAGAATGGTTAATTTTTGTGCTTATTTGTAATTGAGATATTTAAGGATTGCCAATTATTAAATACCTATTTCGAATTGTACTCTGAAATACCAATTATCTTTTGATGGTTTTTGATCAAAACTCAATCTATCGTAAGTTAACTCTGCTTGAATTTTAAAAGCGTGCTCCCAAAGGTATTTAGTAGCTCCTAAAGTAAACTCAGTTGTATTAGGCATATTTAATTGTTTGTATAGATCTTTGTGCATGTTTTGTTGAGAAACACGACCAATTAATTCATAGTTGCTTGGGAATAAATAACTTAATTGAAAGTCCATACCGTGACCTGCAAATACTGCACTTTTTAGGTACTCACCATTATCTTGTAATTGAGATGTGATAGGATCACTAGTATATCTGCTCATATACGAAGCCATAGCAGCCCATCCATTATATTTTAGAATAGCGTCTCCCATAATCGAACGGAATGACTTAGGCTGGAATAAGTCTTCTCCTGTTTGTCCGCGTGTTTTGCTGGCATTGTTATTATAAGAAAAAGTTCCAGAAACCATTAACTTTGGTTTAGTTTCTCTCGCTAAATCCCCTTCGAAAAAGGCTCCATTGTTTTTAAATTCACCTAAAGGAAATAGTTCAAGACGCCCTGTTAACGCATAGCTATCACTAGCAGAAGAACCACTCCAGTTTCTTCCTTTACCTGTACTTACTGCAGTTTTTACGTTATACCCGAAGGCATCTTTTTTCTCTTTTAAGTAATAAGCTTGGATACCGAAATCACGATCAATGTTGAATTTAGCATTGTTGATTGAGCGGTCTGTTAACTGTAATGCTCCCGATGAATTCGTGCGCTGTCTGTTTCCGGGTAGTTTAGTTTGTCCGAAGATAAAACTCCAGTCTGAATTTTTTGGTCGGTAAGTTAATGCAGCATCGCGAATTATATTAGGTGCTTCATTATCTTTTTGCTTTCCCATATCTCTAGGAGCGAATGATAACTGAATTACGTATAGAAATTGAGGATTTCCTACATAACCATCTAAACGCAAACGAAGTCTTCTGATTTCACCTTCGTATTTGCTTTTCTCATCTTCATTGTTTACAGAAGTTATTCTGTTTTGCATTCTAAAGCGGATGTTTAATTGGAATATACTATCCGCTGATGTCATTCCTAACCCCTTACCATAGTTATAATATGGTAGCTGCGCTAGTTTTAAGTCGTTGTTTGCATCTATTTTCTTCTCTTCTTGTGCAAAAAGAGCTACTGAAAATAGCAAGGCAATGAATGTGTAAATTTTATTCATAAATTAAAATGTGTTGTGAATTGCAAAATTAGCATTAGTTTTGCAAATAAGAAGGTCTTTAATGTTTTCTCAATGTAAAGTTAATGTTACGAAATCGTTAAGGAATGAAAAAAGTAATAGTTTATGATATATATTGGTTATCATTTTATTGTTGAACCTAAAGAGTTAGGAACGGAAATATTGATTGCAGAGCTTGGAGAAAGAGCTTTTGAAAGTTTTGAAGAAACCGAAGTAGGGGTAAATGCTTACGTGCAAAAGGATTTATGGACCGAGGATATTTTGGACGGAATATATATAATGGAGTCTGATCAATTTGCCATTACTTATACAAAAGAGGAAATAGCTCAAGTCAACTGGAATGAAGAGTGGGAAAAGAACTTTGAGCCCATTGATGTAGATGGTATTTGTTATGTACGTGCTCCTTTTCATCAATCCAGAGGAGCAAAGTATGAAATCGTTATTGAACCTAAAATGAGTTTCGGTACAGGGCATCACGAAACGACCTATATGATGATTCGCCAACTATTAAATAATGACGTTATAGGTAAACGTGTATTAGATATGGGGTGTGGAACTTCCATTCTTGCTATTTTAGCTTCTATGAGTGGTGCAGTAACAGTTGATGCTATAGATATTGATAATTGGTGTTATCTTAATTCAATAGAAAATGCTACTCGTAATAACTGCATGAACATTTCTGTATATGAAGGTGATGCAAGTATATTATCAAAAGAACCGAAGTACGATGTGATACTAGCCAATATTAACCGAAATATTCTACTTAATGATATGGTACATTATGTCGCTTGTTTGGAATCAAATGGTGAAATATATTTTAGTGGATTTTATACAGAAGATATTGAGGCTATAAAAAATTGTGCTGAAGCAAAAGGTTTAGTGTATGAAAATCAATTAGAAAGAAATAATTGGGTATCTTTGAAATTCAGAAAGGCTTAAATAAACAATTAAGAATCATTGAAATATGAGTACGAAGGAGCAAATTCTAGAGAAAGTTGATATTGCAGAGCTACTTAATGGAACTAGTGAATTAGTTTTGCATAATGATGATGTCAACACGTTTGACTATGTGATAGAAACACTTATTCGAGTGTGTAATCACACAAGTTTACAAGCTGAGCAATGTGCTATGTTAGTACATTATAAAGGAAAGTGCACTGTAAAAAGTGGTGAGTTTGAAAAGTTAAAGAACCAATGTTTACAACTATTAGATGCCGGTCTAAGTGCAGAAATAGTTTAATAGACATTTAGATCAATTGTATTTGATCATAAAAATGAACAAAAAGCAAGTTATCTACATTAGATAACTTGCTTTTTTTTGGTATAAGTTTATTGTCATGTATTTTCAAGATTGACTTTTTAGAGACTGCAAAAAAAGCTATGAAAAATATTTTTATGATAATGGTTGTCGTTGTAATGTCTAGTATTGATGGTTATGCGCAGATGGGAGTTAAGGTAGAGGTACCTTTACCAGATTTACATGTTAATGGTAATATGCAAGTGTCAAAAGATATTCGATTAGGTGGTACTGCAACAACTTTAGGTGATCCTGGAAAAAATGGTCAAATATTGAAGTCTAATGGTCCAGACAAAGCGGCTAGTTGGGCTACATTAGCAATACCAGAGGTGCCAGCTACAAGTTCAGGTTCATTAATTGCTGTAAATGGTAATATGCAGATTGCAGAGGAGATTACATATTTAATGGATACTGATTTTAAGTTTACTGAAACGATGATTGAACCTAAGATTATTAATACTCTAAATACTAAAATTATAGATACTTGTAATAATATTTAAATTCTGGATCCTTTAAAGTTGATGAAACTGGTATTTATCTAGTGACTATTAATGCTCAACTTTCTTATGATACTTTTGGTGATGATGAGGAAAGTAGAGGTGCGACTTATGATCAAACGATTAAAATTCGTCCTGTTATAGGAATTTGGGAAGATAATTTTGTAAATCCTGAAACCGCAAAAATTGGAAGATGGTTGGCAAGAACAAATGATACTTATACGGCTATGCCTAATAATAAGATAGGTTTCCAAACATATACTTTAATAACTGCTGTGAAATTAGTTAAAGATGTAAAATAGTCTTTTCGTGTTGTTACTGGGTTTCTTTCAAAAAAGCATGAGTTAACAGTTAAAGCTTTTAGTGAGGGAAATACAGGAAGCGGACCTGTATCTTATTACTCAGTAAAAAGATTGAATTAGTTTCTTTGCAATTAGTAGTTTTTCTAGTAACAGGTGAAGTCTAGGTTATCTAGTTTTTTATAGGATTATATATCTAATGTGTTACCTTTGAAAAAAATAATCATTATGAAGAAAATACTTATGTTGTGTATGCTCATGGTTGTTTCTCTACAGTCATGTGTAATGAAAGAGGAAATACACGTTAATAGAAAAGGGAATATCGATTATTCTTTCAACTTAGACTTTTCTGAATTGATGAAGTTTTCACCTGATGCAAAAGATAGTATGCAAAAGGATATGGGGAAAGCTTTAGATTTCTTTAATGGAAAAGAGTTGACAATCGAACAATATCTTGACCTTGCTTTAGCAAAAGAAGAGAATGGACAAGAAAAAAAAGATAGTTTGTTAGCAGAGCATCCAGACCTGTTCAAAAATTTAGACAATGTTCTTATTAAATTTGTAATGAATGATAGTGTTGGTGATGTAAACTTTAGAATTGATGCTGAGGATTCTGATCAATTGAATAAAACGTTTGCTCAATTAGAAGAATTAAGCAAAGTAACAAAAGATAAAGAGAACCCATCAAAAGATGCAATGGACTTTAATTCAGTAGTCAGTGAAAAGACTTATTACGAGAGCAGTAAGAAAGTATTTGAGCGAAAAGTAAAAGAGGTTGATACTGCTGAAATGAAAAAGACAAATATGGGTGGAATGGATAAGATGTTTACCTATATTGTAAAGGTTAGTTTTGACCGAAAAATTAAATCTGTATCTTATCCAGATGCTGTGATTAGTGCAGATGGAAAAAGCTTTACGAAAGAGTTTAAAGTTGGAGATATTATGGAGGATCCTACGATACTAGGATATAAAGTAAAATTGAAATAAAGAAGATATAAAAAAAACGAGCAATTGCTCGTTTTTTTTATATGCTTGGCCTTATAATTTATTCATGTTTCCAGCTAAGGCTTCGATAAACTTACCGATAGGACCTTTAACCATCATTGCCATCATAGGGTTGAAGCTTCCTTCAAACTGTAATTGTATTTCGGTTTTTTCAGCATCTACCTCTGTAATATTTCCTGTTAATGTAAAAGGAAGTTTATCACTAGCTGCTCCTAAAATTACTGTAGAGTTAGGTGTTTGCTCTTTCTTTTTAAGTTTAATCTCAGGCATACCTTTCAACGCGAAGATAAAAGAATCCTCTCCTGTTACTTCAAATTTAGCAATTGATTCAGGCATTAATTTTTCAAAGTTTTTAACGTCTGTCAAAGCATTAAAGATATATTCTGCTGATTTATTTACGGTTACTTTTGGACTTTCTAAATTCATATCCTTTTGTTTTTGGGGTTATTATTGATTCCACTGGGCAGGGTTTTTTCTCCACTCTTGTAGTGTGTCAAAATCACTGTCTGAAATGTATTTCTGATTCACGGCATTTTCTAATAGTGAAGTATAGTTGCTAAGTGTTGTTAATTCAATACCCGCTTCTTTAAAGTTGTCCTCAGCTACTTGAAACTCATAGGTAAAGATTGCAGCCATACCTAGGATATTAGCACCATTAGCTTTTAAAGCTTCTACTGCTTGTAAGCTACTTTTTCCAGTACTGATAAGGTCTTCGATTACCACTACAGATTTACCAGCCTCTAATTGTCCTTCTATTTGATTTTGTCTTCCGTGCTTTTTTGGTTCAGGACGTACATAAACAAATGGTAGTTCCAATGCCTCTGCTACAAGTAACCCTATTCCGATAGCTCCAGTAGCTACCCCTGCGATTACATCTGGTTTGCCATATTTTGCAATGATGTTCTCTGCAAATTCTTTTTGTAAGAATTTTCGGATTTCTGGATAAGACAATGTAATACGGTTGTCACAATAAATTGGTGATTTCCATCCTGAAGCCCATGTAAAAGGATTTTTAGGATTTAATTTAATTGCGTTAATTTGCAGAAGTGACTCGGCTGTTTTGTGTGCTGTTTCTTTATTAAAAATCATAATACAAATGTATAAAGTTTTTGTAAACGACAAACCATTGTTTCTGACAGATAAAATCGAGAAAGAAACCGATTTTAAACTGTTCTTATTAGATAGTGTCGATATCGACAAAATTATCATTAAATATTTTCAAAATAAAATAGATAAGGCTTTTTTATATCATCCTAACGAAAAACAGATATTAAAGAAGATAAAGGAGAAGATACCTGTTCAGAAAGCAGGTGGAGGAGTCGTCTTTAATGATAGAGGAGAGGTATTGTTTATTTTGCGTAGTGGTAAGTGGGATTTACCTAAAGGAGGAATTGAGAAGAATGAGGAGATGGAAGAGACCGCTATGCGCGAGGTTGAGGAGGAGACAGGTGTGTCAAATTTGTCTATTGTTCGAAAATTGCCAAAGACCTATCACATTTTTAAACGAAATGGTAAATATAAGTTGAAAATAACTACTTGGTACGAAATGACGAGTACATACGAAGGTGAGTTAGTAGGACAAATAGAAGAAGGAATAGAACAAGTGGCTTGGTTAAACAAGGATCAAATACGTGAGGCAATGAATAATTCCTATGAGAATATCAAGCTATTAATTGATGAGTTAGGTTTATTAAAGGAATAATATTTGTCTTTAAGCTCGTTTAGATGCAATGATGCTTGAAGAATACTTGCAGTATAGTTGAGGTTTTCTTGCCAAGAGATAGGCTGTTGGGTACTAAAGTGCACCTAAACCTAAAGTATACCTATAGGATTTGGCAAGAAATAGAGACAAAGGAAAGTATATAAGAAAAGCCTATCTAACAAATTGTATTAGATAGGCTTTTGTATGTTTTAGGATTATAATCTCACTGTTGATGGGACTAATTTAGTATAATCACCTTTGTTTCTTATTACATCTCTTACAATACTAGAGCTAATAAAAGAGGTACTAGCAGCAGTTAGTAAAAAAACAGTTTCAAGTTTTGTAAGAAAGCGATTGGTATGCGCAATTGCTTTTTCGAACTCGAAGTCAGCTGGGTTTCTCAATCCTCTTAGGATAAACTTCGCATCTACTTTGAAACAGAAATCCGTTGTTAGCCCTTCATAGGTTGCTACTTTTATTTTAGGCTCATCTTTGAAGGTTTCTTCGATAAAACGCTTTCTTTCTTCTAGTGTAAACATATACTTTTTGTCAGAGTTCACGCCAATGGCAACGATGATTTCGTCAAATAGAGGTAGTGCTCTTTGTATAATATCGAAGTGTCCGTTGGTGATAGGATCGAAAGAACCGGGTAGTACTGCTCTTCTCATATTCTTCTGTTTATAATTAATTTGCTGATTGCAAAGCTAAGACAATTGCATTGTCAAACAAATCAGGCAGAGGAATATTTGCCTCTTTGGCTTGTTTTGGCAAGATGCTTTCACGTGTTAGTCCGGGCACCGTATTCATTTCTAATAAGAATGGAACGCCATCGACAATAATAAATTCACTACGTGAAAACCCTTTCATGTTTAGTATTTTATAAATGCGTATAGCTATTTCTTCTACTTTAAGCTTAGTTTTTTCATCAATTCGCGCAGGAGTAATTTCTTGAGACTTACCTAAGTATTTAGCTTCGTAGTCAAAGAAATCATTTTCTGAAACAATCTCGGTCATTGGAAGAACTATCACTTCTCCGTGATAGTTGATTACTCCTACCGAAACTTCTGTTCCATTTAAGAAGCTCTCAATGATTATCTCATTGTCTTCTCTGTAGGCATTTTCAATAGCTGTTAAGAGTTCTTCAGTTGATTTTACCTTTGATATGCCAAAGCTCGATCCAGAGCGATTAGGCTTTACAAAACAAGGTAAACCGACGCGTTGTATAATCATTTCAGTATCGATATAGTCACCTTGGTTTAAGTAATATGAAATAGCGGTCTTAATTCCATAAGGTTTTAATACCGACAGCATATCTCTTTTGTTCATTGTTAGTGCAGCTTGATAAAAGTCACATGAAGTTTGTGGCATACCAATAAGTGAAAAATAAGCTTGTAATAAACCATCTTCACCTGGTGTTCCGTGTATTGCATTAAATACAACATCAAACGAAATTTTCTGATTATTGACCACTATCGAAAAGTCATTTTTATCAATAGGAAATTCTTGGTCTTGATCATTTACGTACACCCATTTATCTTCTAGGATATGTATTTTGTAAGGAGTATACTTTGTTCGGTCCAAACTTTCATACACTACTTGACCACTGGTTAAAGAGATTTTCCATTCACTTGAATAGCCTCCCATGACGATTGCTACATGCTTCATAAGAAATATTTTTTTTAGAAGGTTGTAATCTTTATTGATCCTTCTCTAAAACAAATGTATAATAAAAGAAAGAAACAAAAAACCTTTAAAGTAAGTAGTTGCTCTTAAATAATCGCAACGAATACTTTCTAGTTTTTTTGGATTGTTTTTTTTTGATGATTTAGACTTGCTAACTAGTAAATTCCAGGGAGGAAATGATGAAAGTATTACTTGAAATATCAAGTAAATAAGCTTTTGCAAGAAGGTAGAAAGGTGAGGGGATTTTTTGAAAAGGTTACATGAAAAAGAGTGCTGGGAGGATATAAATAAATCGGGAGAGAAAAATCAAGAATGAAAAATCAAGAATGAAAAATCAAGCATTTGTCTTGATTTTATATCTTTGCCTAAAATTAATAAGTATGAAAATAGTTAAGTTTTTTGTCAGTAAAGCTTTTTGGATATCTGTAATTGTAGCTTTATTACTTTGTGTATTAGGAGCGTTTATAGCATTACAGTGGCTAGATAAAACGACAAATCACGATCAAAGAATAGAGGTGCCTAATATTACAAAACTAACTAGTGAACAGGCTATAAATAAGTTAAAAGAGAGTAAACTACAAATGGTAGTTCTAGATACGTTGGATTTCAATAAAAATATTCCACCACTTTCTATTGTTGAGCAGAATCCAAAGGCTGCCACTTTTGTAAAAGAAAACAGAAAAATATACGTAAAGATCAATGCTGCTAAATATAGAAATTTAATGTTGCCTAATTTAGAGGACTTAACGTATAGACAAGCATTGACAATGATTACTTCATTAGGGTTGCGCAAAGGTAAAGTTAGTTATAGTCCTAGCATAGCAAAAGATGTAGTACTGCGTGTATCTCAAAATGGGAAAGAATTAAAACAAGGTGATCAAGTGCAGAAGAATTCTGTTATTGACTTTGTATTAGGGGATGGTAGAGCACCATTATCACCAGAGCAATTGGATGTAGCTCCAGCAATTGAATAAATATCAAGAGAATATAGATGCTAGAAAATAATGTAGAGATGTTTGACGACATGGAAGAAGAGTTGTATGAACATTATAGGTTTGAAGCGGGAAAAGGACAAGCACCGTTGCGTGTAGATAAGTTTTTGATGAACTTAGTAGAGAATGCAACACGCAATAAGATTCAACAAGCGGCAGCTAATGGAAATATATTTGTCAATGATGTACCTGTAAAGTCAAATCACAAGGTTAAATCAATGGATGTTGTCCGTGTCTTGATGAAGCAACCTCCTTTCGAAAATGTCATTATTCCAGAGAATATTCCTTTGGATATTATTTATGAGGACGATGCGTTATTAGTGGTGAATAAGAAGCCTGGTTTAGTAGTACATCCAGGACATGGAAACTATACGGGAACACTTGTGAATGCGTTGGCATATCATTTTGAAAACCTACCATTGAACAGCAGTGAACGTCCAGGATTAGTACACCGTATCGATAAAGATACAAGTGGGTTATTAGTGATAGCCAAAACAGAGGTAGCTATGGCTGATCTGCAACGACAGTTTGCTGAAAAGACAACAGAGCGCGAATATGTAGCTATTGTTTGGGGAAATGTCGAAGAGGAAGAAGGTACAATTGAAAGTTATATCGGTCGCCACGTTAAAGATCGCATGCAAATGGCAGCTTTTGACGATGAAGAGAAAGGAAAGTGGGCTGTAACACATTACAAAGTGTTAGAACGTTTAGGTTATGTGACTTTAGTATCATGTCGATTAGAAACAGGACGTACACATCAGATTAGAGTGCATATGAAACATATTGGACATACATTATTCAATGATGAGCGATATGGAGGAAATCTAATCTTGAAAGGAACAACCTTTACAAAGTATAAGCAATTTGTAGAAAACTGTTTTCAGGTATTGCCTAGACAAGCATTACACGCGAAGACTTTAGGGTTTGAGCATCCTGTGACAAAAGAATATATGCGATTTGATACAGAAGTTCCAGATGATATGCAACAATGTATTGCAAAATGGAGGAATTACGCACATAATTCAATTCAAGAAAATATATAATAACGAAAGCTATATCGATTAAAAGATGTAGCTTTTTTAGTTTACTTTGTTAAAGTATATCATTTAATTATTTATTTTCTATTCCTATTTTATACTTTTACAATTGAAATAAAAATATACACAAACGAATTTTTTAGTAAACTTTTTATTTTAGCATTAGATTCGTTTTTTAAGTGTATGTCATACGATAAATAACAATGTTAGAACAGTTTAAACAACATCTACGTGATCGTTTTCCGCTTGTAGCGAAGAAAAGGTTACTTATTGCGGTAAGTGGAGGGATTGATAGTGTTGTTTTGTGTCATTTGTGCAAGGAGGCTAAGATTCCTTTTGTCATGGCACATTGTAATTTTCACCTTAGAGGAGAAGACAGTAATGAGGATCAGGCTTTTGTAGAAGCTTTAGCCCAAACGTTAGGCGTAAATGTTTTGGTGCAATCTTTTGATACCGAACAATATGCATCAGAACAGAAAGTGTCAATTCAGATTGCAGCTAGAGATTTGAGGTATGATTGGTTTGCATCCTTGATTCGAAAGGAAGGATATGACTATTTATTGACCGCTCATCATTTAGATGATTCTATAGAGACGTTTTTGATTAATTTCTCAAGAGGGACAGGGATTACGGGACTATTAGGTATACCCGAGCAGAATGATTATATACTTAGGCCATTGTTGCCTTTTACACGTGAAGAGATAGCTACCTATGCAGCTGAACATAAAATAACGTGGAGAGAAGATTATACAAATGCTCAGACAAAATATTTGCGTAATAAGTTTCGAAAGCAAATAGTTCCCTTGTTGAAGGAGATCAATCCACAATTCACAAGATGCTTTAGTGATACGATTAGTAATTTGACTGATACGGCGTTATTAGCGAATGATGCATCAACATTAGAGTATAACAAGGTGGTAACAAAGCAAGGAGATGGAAGTCTTGTGTTTGCGATAGATAAATTAAATAAACTATCTGAACCTAAGGCTTATTTGTATCAATGGTTGCAACCCTATGGTTTTACAGCTTGGGATGATATCGTACATCTGCTAGAAGCGGAAAGCGGAAAAATTGTATATTCTAAGAAATATGTGTTGCTAAAAGACAGACAAGTACTTATATTGCAACCGAAAAGTATAGAAGAAGAGAATAAAGAACAAATATATTATTTAGCAAAAGGGCAAAATTTAGAAGAACCACTTAAGTTAGCAATAATAGCGCATGAAGATGGAGAAATGAAGGTAGATTCTACAACTATATTAGTTGATGAGGATCGATTGACATTTCCATTAATAGTGCGTAAACACAGAAGTGGAGATAAGTTTGTTCCTTTTGGAATGAAAGGAACAAAAAAGGTAAGTAAGTATTTTAAAGACGAGAAGTTTAATCAGTTTGAGAAAGAAAATACTTGGCTTTTGTGTTCAGGAGATGAAATTGTATGGGTTATTGGTAGTCGAATGGATGAACGATTTAAAATACGAAGTACAACAAAAAACATTATTAAAATACAAATTACAGTATGAGAAAATTAGCTTATTTGCTACTCTTATTCTTGTCGTTTTTCACTGTGCAGGCACAGATGATGATGAATCCAGCGGTATGGACGACAAAAATAGAGAAAGAATCAGACACGGAATATACGATTACGTGGAATGGTACAGTGGAAGAAGGGTGGCATTTGTACTCTCAGTATACAGCTGATGGAGGAGCGTTGCCATTGACATTTGAGTATAATAACTTGGAGGGTAATTACGAGTTAGTCGGATCAACGACTGAAAGTAAGACTGTCAAAAAGTATAACGATATCTTTGAAGTTGATGAGACCTTTTTTGAAGGACCAATCACTCTGGTTCAAAAGGTGAAAGTAACTAACAGAGATGTTTCGAATATACAGGTAGAGATGGAATATCAGGTTTGTGAGGAAATGTGTATCTCACAAAGTAATCTATTTGTCTATGACTTGAAATCATTAACAGCTCAGGAGGTTAAAAACTTTGAAGAGTACGAGCAAGGGAAAACGGTTGTTACTTCAACTGAGACTTCTAAAACACAAGGAGCGATTACAAAAACAGAGAGCAAAGGATTGTTTACCATATTCTTTTTGTCATTCTTATCTGGTTTTGCAGCATTATTAACACCATGCGTATTTCCGATGATACCAATGACGGTAAGTTTCTTTACAAAGCAAAGTAAAACAAGAGCAAAGGGAATTAAGAACGCAGTATTTTACGGAGTATCTATTATTTTAATTTATGTAATTTTAGGTACTGTAGTGACAGCAATATTTGGAGCAGACTCATTAAATGCATTATCTACCAATGTGTACTTTAATGTTATTTTCTTCTTGTTATTAATTGTTTTTGCAGCATCATTCTTAGGTGCTTTCGAGATTATGTTACCTAATTCATGGGCAAACAAAGTAGATTCGCAGGCTGATAGAGGAGGTTTAATAGGAATCATCTTTATGGCTTTAGCTTTAGCGATTGTTTCGTTTTCTTGTACAGGGCCTATTGTAGGAACTTTGTTAGTAGAAGCAGCGTCTAAAGGAGGAATTGCACCAGTAGTAGGTATGTTAGGTTTCTCTTTAGCTTTAGCGCTACCTTTTATGCTTTTTGCTATGTTTCCAGGGTGGTTAAATTCAATGCCGAAATCAGGAGGCTGGTTAAATACAGTAAAAGTATCTTTAGGATTTTTGGAGTTAGCATTAGCGTTCAAATTCTTATCTAATGCTGATTTAGTATTACAAGCACATTGGTTAGAAAGAGAAGTTTTCCTTGCTATCTGGATTGCTATCTTTGGTACTTGGGCACTATACTTGTTTGGAAAGGTAAGGTTACCACACGATTCACCAGTAGAAAGTATATCGGTAGGTCGTCTATTTATGGCGTTGTTTGTCTCTATATTTACTATATATATGATACCAGGTTTATGGGGAGCTCCACTGAAGATTATTTCAGGATTTCCGCCACCATTGACGTATGCGGAGAGCCCATATGGAGTAGGAGGTAAAGGAGGTGCATCTGCTGGAGAAGTAGCAGCTCTACCAGAAGGCGCTAAACTAGGTGCTCATGATATAGTTGCATTTACTGATTATGAGAAAGGTTTAGCTTATGCTAAGTCAGTTAATAAACCGATCTTATTAGACTTTACAGGTTTTGCATGTGTAAATTGTCGTAAGATGGAGGATTATGTATGGTCTGATCCTACAATTATGTCAATTTTAAAGAACGAGATCGTTTTGATTTCACTTTATGTAGATGATCCTACAAAATTACCAGAAGGTGAACAATATATATCTGAGACAAGTGGTAAGAAGGTAAAGACGATTGGAAACAAATGGAGTGATTTTCAAATGAAGCATTATCAAGCAAATGCTCAACCGTATTACATTGTGTTGGATACAGATGAAAGTCGATTGACTGAGCATGTAGGCTATACTCCAGATATTGAAGAATACAAAAAATGGTTAAAAGAAGGAATCAATAAAAAGAAATAATTATTGATAATTGATATTATTGCAGAGCTTCTAAGTAATTTACTTAGAAGCTCTTTTTTTTGCAAAACAGCAGTGAAGTGTTTATTTTGAGAAAAAGTTAAGAATTAAGTTAATATCTTTGGAAGACTCAATAGTTTCGAGTATCTGTATTCATTGAATTGCGGATGGCTAATTGAGGTACTTTTAGAAAAATAAAAACGCTATAAAATGAAAAAGAATTTAATTGTAGGAGCTTTTGCTTTGTTGTCAATTTGTGGAATAGCACAAGTTCATACTCCTTCGACAAGTACTAAATCAGAAGTTCATCAAGTGGTGGGGCTGACAGACGTGAAAGTTGATTATTCACGCCCTAATATGCGTGGACGGTTAATTTATGGAGATTTGGTTCCTTATGGTCGACTTTGGCGAACAGGAGCTAATATGAACTCCATTGTAACTTTTGGTAATGATGTGGTGATTGATGGAAAGACATTGAAGAAAGGATCATATGCTATTTACACTATTCCTAAAATAGAGGAATGGGAGGTGATTTTTTATAACGATGTGAATAACTGGGGGCTTCCGGAGAAGTGGGATGATAGTAAAGTAGCCTTGTCTACAAAAGTTAAGGTGATGAATTCCAATCGCAAACACGAGACTTTTACTATAGCGGTGAATAATGTCAATATTGACTATGCAGACTTAGAGATCATGTGGGAGAAGACAGTAGTACCTGTTCGCTTCTATGTCCCAACTGATAAGTTAGCAATGGAGACAATTGAAGATACTTTTGCAGGACCAAAGGTGATTGATTATTATGCTGCTTCAGAATATTTTTACTTGACAAATAAGGACTACGACCGAGCACTAGATTGGATAAATAAAGCAATTGAGAAGTCAGGAGATCAGATACCTTACTATTTTGTTCGATTAAAATCTCAAATTCAAGCAAAGTTAGGAGATAAGGTAGCTGCAGTAGAAACTGCTAAATGGGCGTTAGCTTTAGCAGAAAAAGCGAATAATCTTGATTATATTAAGATTAATAAAGATGCTATAAAGGAGTGGTCTAAATCGATATAAAAGGTTTAGGTTTACCAGATTTAGTTGTGATTAAAGATACGATTAGGTAATGCTTAAAGGATTTAATTTTACCAGAGAATATATGAAAGAGCTTCTCAAAAATAAACACCGATAAGTTATAAATCTAAATGGTCTGCGTTATTGAAAGAGAGAGTTTCCTAATTGGAAGTCATTATTAAAAAGATAGTCCATGTGGACTATCTTTTTTTATTTAATTTCTTACTTTATGATGAATACTTTATCTTTGTCCTTTAACAACACAATCTAAAATATGCTAACAGAATTAAATGCAATTTCCCCTATTGATGGACGTTATAGAGGAAAGACTAATGCACTAGCTAATTATTTTTCAGAAGAGGCCCTTATTAAGTACAGAGTACTTGTTGAAGTAGAGTATTTCATTGCTTTATGTAATCATGGCTTACCTCAATTAAAAGATGTTTCTTCTAGTTTGTTCCCTGAACTGCGCAAGTTGTATCAAGACTTTACAACAGCAGATGCACAATGGATTAAAGATAAAGAACGTATCACTAATCACGATGTAAAAGCAGTTGAATATTTTATTAAAGATGCTTTTGATCGTTTGGGATTAGAACAATACAAAGAATTTATTCACTTTGGATTAACTTCTCAAGATATTAATAATACATCAATTCCACTACTAACAAAGGAGGCTTTTCACGATGTATATATGCCATTATTTATTCGTGTAATAAATAAATTGAAAGAATTAGCAACTGAGTGGAAAGATGTACCAATGTTGGCTCGAACACATGGTCAGCCAGCTTCACCAACTCGTCTAGGTAAAGAACTATTTGTTTTTGTAGAGCGTTTGGAAGAGCAACTTCGCTTATTGCAAAATGTTCCATTTGCAGCTAAATTTGGAGGTGCTACGGGTAACTTCAATGCACACCATGTAGCTTATCCAATGTATAACTGGAAACAATTTGGAACTGATTTTGTTGAATTAACTTTAGGATTAAAACATTCATTCCCTACAACTCAAATAGAACACTACGATCATTTTGCTGCATTCTTTGATGGATTAAAACGAATCAATACTATTCTTATTGATTTAGATAGAGATGTATGGACATATGTTTCTATGGATTATTTCAAGCAAAAAATAAAGGCAGGAGAGATTGGTTCTTCGGCTATGCCACATAAAGTTAATCCAATTGATTTTGAAAACTCAGAAGGAAACTTAGGGATTGCAAATGCTATTTTAGAGCATTTAGCGGCGAAATTGCCTATTTCACGTTTACAACGCGATTTAACGGATAGTACAGTATTGAGAAATGTAGGAGTGCCTTTTGGACATACAGTTATTGCTTTTGAATCAACATTGAAAGGATTAGATAAGTTATTGCTAAACGAGGCTAAGTTTGCTCAAGATTTAGAAAATAACTGGGCTGTAGTAGCAGAAGCTATTCAAACAATTTTGAGAAGAGAAGGTTATCCTAATCCTTATGAAGCATTGAAAGATTTGACAAGAACAAATACAGTTATTAATCGAGAATCAATACATTCATTTATTGATACATTAGCTGTATCTGAGCCTATTAAAGTAGAATTGAAACAAATATCACCTGCCAATTATTTAGGTGTAGATATATTGTAAAACAGATCGACTATATAAAAAAATCCACTCATTTTGAGTGGATTTTTTATATAGTTAGAGCTTTAAGTTATTTATTTATAACATACTCTCTTGCTAAAACTTCCTTTCTGTGTTTTAGTCCAAAGTCTCTTAAAGCCATAATTAAAGGCTCTAAGGATTTAGCATGTGGTTCTAAGGTATATTGGATTCGTATGGGAGATTCGTCATAAACAGTACGTTTAATTAGTTTATGTTCCTCTAGATCTTTTAATTCTTTAGCTAAAACTTTAGCCGTTAATTTTGGAATACTTCGCTCTATTTCTTTAAATTTCTGGTTTCCTGACCAGATAGAAACAATTATTTGCAATTTCCATTTCCCACTGATGACATCAATTGCATCTCTAATAGGTAATAAAGAATGAAGGCACTCTATATGTTTGTTTTTGGTCATAATATTAGGGTTGTATGATTACCTTTAGGTAACTAGTGTATTTTAGAAACCCAAAGTACATAGATTTGCTGAAACAAAAATCTCTAATTAAAAGAAGGAAAATATGAAAATAGGAATTATAGGAGCCGGAAATATTGGAAGCACATTGGCAAAACACTTTAAAGTTTTGGGACATCAAGTGAGTATTGCTAATTCGAGAGGATCCGAGAGTTTGTGGGAGTTAACACAATCACTAGGTATTACTGCAGCTACGGTTTATGATGTAGCGAGAAATAATGATGTTGTTTTAATTGCTATTCCACAGATAGGTGTGTTAAATTTGCCAAGAGACTTATTTGAAGGTGTTAGTGATGAGGTAATTGTAATAGATACATGTAATTATTATCCATTGTTAAGAGATGGGCAAATTGAAGCGATTGACTTAGGAATGACTGATTCTGAATGGGTTTCTTCTATTATAGATAGACCAGTAGTAAAGGCTTTTAACTCTATTACCTACCTTAACTTAGCTCAAGCAGGTTTGCCAAAAGGAAACGATAAAAGAATAGCTTTACCTGTTTCTGGCGATGTACAGCATCACAAAGAAGTGGTCAGCGAGTTAATTGATACTATTGGATTCGATGTTGTTGATAATGGGACATTGTCTGATTCGTGGAAACAAGAACCAGGAACTCCAGTCTATTGCACAGATTTGGCTAAGCAAGATTTATTAGATAGACTAAGTGCTTTGGGAGATAATAGAACATATGAAGTAAAAGAGCAACTTATGGAAAAACGTATAGCACAAGAAAAGCAGTTAATCGCCTATTTTGAAGAGGTAGAGAAGTAGTTCTTAAAGACAATCTAAATAAAGAAAGCAAATTTCTATAGATTAGAAATTTGCTTTCTTTATTTTAAATTGTTATTTTCTTTAATGACTTCACTTTTCTGTTTCCTAAAAAACTCGCTGTCATCAGTGCTATTGAGAGAAGAATGCTAGAAATATTGAATTCTTCTTTAAAGATAATAGCATCAACGTTTTTTACAAAGAGTATTACACCGACGACTAAGAGCAAAAAAGCTATAGCTTTGATTAGATTAAGGTTTGTCCGACCCATAAGTATGTTTTTTCATGGTTAATGTATTCTAAAGGTACTGAATATTAAATAAATGGCAAAATAGTAGTTTAAATCTAAAAGGTCTGTTGTGAATCTATGCGCTATAAGCAGGGCTAGTTAAAAAGATTCATTGAAAGTGAGATCAGTCATCATAAATTTTAATAACATAAATAAGTGAGTCCTTATTTTAAAGTATATTTGCTTTTTGTAAAAAAGAGGAGATATATTTTGAGATATTTTTTAGAATTTGCTTATAACGGAACTCATTATCACGGATGGCAAATACAGCCTAATGCAAATACAGTACAGGAGACTTTAACCACTGCTATTTCTACGTTGTTACGTGCGCCAATCGAATTGGTTGGTGCTGGTCGTACTGATGCTGGAGTTCATGCAAAACAAATGTTTGCTCATTTTGACTATGAAATAAGCTTTGATAAAGATTCTTTAATTCAAAAGATGAATTCGTTTTTGCCACAAGACATCGTAGTATATGCAATTCATCCAGTAGATACAGAAGCTCATGCTCGATTTGATGCGACAGCACGTACATATGAGTATCATATGCACTTATATAAAGATGCCTTTTGCAATAATCTGAGTTTTTATCATTTCAAAGCTTTAGATGTCCAAAAGATGAATGAAGCAGCTAAGGTATTATTTGAATATGAAGACTTTGAATGTTTTTCGAAAACTCATACTGATGTATTTACTTTTAATTGTACAATTTATAGAGCAGAGTGGACAGTTATTGATAAACAGAAGTTAGTTTTTACTATTTCAGCTAATCGATTTTTGCGTAACATGGTTCGCGCAATTGTTGGAACATTAGTAAATGTTGGTTTAGGAAAAATTAGTGTTGAAGATGTTAGAACAATAATAGAAAGTAAGGATAGAGGGCAAGCTGGTTTCTCAGTACCAGGAAAAGGATTATTTTTAACTCAAGTAAGCTATCCTTATCTATGAAAAAGTTTCGATCAATCTCATTAAGAAAAATTTTAAGTTACGCAAAACCTTATCAAAGAAGATTTAACTGGGTTATAGTTTTTGCGATTGCATTGTCAATATTTGCTGCTGTTCGTCCTTATATGCTGAAACAGACTGTTGATAACTATGTTCAGACTAGAGATCAAGAGGGGCTATTGTTTTACATCGGCTTGATGGCATTAGTGTTGACAGGGGAAGTATTGTCACAGTTTTACTTTACCTATTGGGCTAATTGGTTAGGTCAAGATATTGTTAAGGATATACGAGAAAAGCTTTTTGATAAGATACTGAGTTTTCGGATGCGTTATTTTGATAAAGAACCAGTTGGAAAGTTAGTAACCCGTGCGGTGTCAGATATTGAGTCTATTGCCAGTATTTTTAGTCAAGGACTTTTTATGATAGTCAGTGATGTGTTGAAGATGTTTGTCGTGTTAGGCTTTATGTTTTATATGAATTGGAAACTGAGTTTAATTGTCCTAGTAGCGATGCCTATATTGGTTTATGCAACTCGTATTTTTCAATTGAAAATGAAGTCTGCTTTCCAAGAAGTACGTACACAAATTTCTAATTTGAATACCTTTGTTCAAGAGCGATTGACAGGTATGAAAATTGTACAACTATTTACACGGGAGCAAATAGAGTATGAAAAATTTGAGGAAATTAATCAAAAGCACAATCAAGCTTGGTTAAAGAATATATTGTATAATTCTATTTTTTTCCCGATTGCAGATATAGTATCTTCTTTAACTTTAGGATTTGTAATTTGGTATGGAGGAATGTCGATAGTTGAAGGAGATAACCTGACTACTTTTGGAGATTTGTTTGCTTATACCATGCTGATTACGATGTTGTTTAACCCTTTGAGACAAATTGCAGATAAGTTCAATGTTATGCAGATGGGGATTATAGCAGCGGAACGTGTATTTGATGTGTTAGAAACTGATGAACAGATGACTGATAGAGGAACTGTGATAGCACCTCAGTTTAAAGGTAATATTTTATTGAAAGATGTTCGATTTAGTTATATTCACGAAGTAGAAGTATTGAAGGGTATAAGTCTGTCTATCCCTGCAGGGAATACAATTGCTATTGTCGGATCTTCTGGAGCAGGAAAGTCAACTATTATTAATTTACTTAATCGTTTTTATGATATTGATAGTGGAGAGATAAAGATTGACAATACTGATATTAATGCATTTACGCTTGCTTCTTTACGCAAACAGATTGCCGTAGTACTCCAAGACGTCTTTTTGTTTAGCGATACGATTTTTAATAATATTACTTTACATAATCCAACGATTAGCCTTGAACAAGTTGAGTTAGCTGCCAAGCAAATTGGGATACATGAATTTATTACAAGTTTGCCTGGTGGGTATGACTATAATGTGAAAGAACGTGGTGTTATGTTATCTTCTGGACAGAGGCAACTCATAGCATTTTTACGTGCTTATGTTAGTAATCCGAGTATTCTTATATTAGATGAAGCGACCTCTTCAATTGATACTTATTCTGAAGAGCTACTTCAAAAGGCAACAGATTATTTAACAGAAAATAGAACATCGATTATTATAGCCCATCGTTTGGCAACTATCGTTAATGCTGACCAGATTATCGTAATGGATAAGGGAGTTATTGTGGAAAAAGGTACTCATCATGAGTTGTTAAATATTGAAGAAGGATATTATAGAAACTTATATGAATCACAGTTTAAGGCTGTGAAAGAAGAGAGTAATGCTTAATAATTATAAAAAATAAGCATACCTACTAAAAAGAATAGGTGTTTTATGTACAGAAAAAAGGCCTTTGTTTTTTGAGTGTTTTCAAAAAACAAAGGCTTTTTTTGTGAATGTGATTAAAAGAGGTGATTATTTTTTGAATATGATTGATAATTGCCAAATAAAGGAGTAATAACTTTTCTAATTGAAAGTTTTACTTACAGAAATAAATCTGTATTTTCGTAGCATTAAATATAGAAATATTTACATATATGAAATTCGATATTATTGTTTTAGGAAGTGGCCCTGGAGGTTACGTGACTGCAATCAGAGCTTCTCAATTAGGCTTTAAAGTTGCAGTAGTTGAGAAAGAAAACTTAGGTGGGATTTGCTTAAACTGGGGATGTATTCCTACAAAAGCACTTTTAAAATCTGCTCAAGTATTTGAATACCTTCAACACGCATCAGATTATGGATTAACAATCAGTGGAGAGGTAGATAAGGATTTCAATGCAGTAATTGCACGTTCACGTGGTGTAGCAGAAGGAATGAGCAAAGGTGTTCAATTCTTGATGAAAAAGAATAAAATCGAAATCATTGATGGTTTTGGAAAAGTAAAACCTGGAAAGAAAGTAGAAGTAACTGATAAAGACGGAAAAGTAACTGAATTATCTGCAGATCATATCATCGTTGCAACAGGTGCTCGTTCTAGAGAGTTACCAAACTTACCACAAGATGGTAAAAAAGTAATTGGTTACCGTCAAGCAATGACTTTACCACAACAACCAAAGAAAATGATTGTTGTTGGTTCTGGAGCTATTGGAGTAGAGTTTGCTTATTTCTATAATGCAATGGGAACTGAAGTTACTATTGTTGAGTTTATGCCTAATATTGTGCCAGTAGAAGATGAGGATATCTCAAAGCAATTTGAACGTTCGTTGAAGAAAGCAGGTATTAAAGTGATGACTAATTCCTCTGTAGAGAAAGTTGATACTACAGGTGAAGGAGTGAAAGCAACTGTGAAAACAGCAAAAGGAGAAGAAGTTATTGAGGCTGATATCGTATTATCTGCGGTAGGTATTAAGTCTAATATTGAAAATATCGGATTAGAAGAAGTAGGTATTGCTACAGATAGAGATAAAATCTTAGTAAACGAATATTATCAAACAAATATCCCTGGTTATTACGCTATTGGTGATGTTGTACCTGGGCAAGCATTAGCACACGTGGCTTCTGCGGAAGGTATTTTATGTGTTGAGAAAATTGCTGGGCACCATGTGGAGCCTTTAGATTATGGAAATATTCCAGGATGTACATATGCTACACCAGAGATTGCTTCGGTAGGTATGACTGAAAAGAAAGCAAAAGAGGCTGGATATGATATCAAAGTTGGTAAGTTCCCATTCTCAGCTTCAGGTAAAGCTAAAGCTGCAGGTACTCCTGACGGATTTGTTAAAGTAATTTTTGACGCTAAATACGGAGAGTGGTTAGGATGTCATATGATTGGAGCAGGTGTTACTGATATGATTGCTGAGGCAGTTGTAGCTCGTAAATTAGAAACAACAGGTTATGAAATCTTAAAAGCGGTACACCCACACCCTACAATGAGTGAGGCTGTAATGGAAGCTGTAGCTGATGCTTACGGTGAAGTTATTCACTTATAAGATTGAAGTAGTATAAAATATTAGATAGAGGTTGTCAAATGGCAACCTCTTTTTTTGTGCGTTTGATTCTAGTAGAGAGATTTAAGAGGATATGAAAAAATAATGTTTATTTTTACGAGATAACTAATCAATAACTACAAATAAATTAAAAACATGAATAAGCTTTTTACGCTTGTAACTCTGTTTTGTGTTTGTTTACTACAAGCACAGGATTTTAATCAATATTTTGAACAGAAAACCCTAAGGTTAGACTATATCTTTGGGGGAAACTTAGAAGATCAATATATTTTATTGGATGAAGTGAGTTCTTATCCCCAATGGGCAGGTAGGATTCACAATTTAGATAAGAATGCGCTTAAAGGGAATGGTCAGGTTCGCATTTATGACGCTAAGAGTGAAACATTGATATATACCAATAGTTTTAGTACGTTGTTCCAAGAGTGGCTTTCTACGGAAGAAGCTACAAAGGCAACGAAGAGTTTTGAAAATGTATTCTTAGTTCCTTTTCCTAAAGAAAAAGTAACTATTGAGCTAGTTTTATTTGATATGAATGGAAAGGAAAAAACGAAATTAGTACAATATGTTGACCCTAGTGATATTCTAATTCATAAAAAAGGAGAGCACGATGTTACTAAACATGAATATGTACACAAGGCGGAAGATGATTCAAAAGCTATTAACGTAGTATTCGTTGCTGAGGGATTTAAGGAAGGAGAAATGGATAAGTTTATGGAGGCAGTTCATGTGTCGGTTGAACAATTGTTTGCACATGATCCTTTTAGTCAATTCTCTGCTAATTTTAATTTTATTGCTGTACAGAGCCCTTCTATAGATTCAGGCGTAAGTGTGCCACGTGAAGGTGATTGGAAAAAGACAGCTGTAGAGTCGAATTTTGATACGTTTTATTCTCAACGTTATCTAACTACGAATCGCATTAAGAAATTACACGATATATTAGCGGGTATTCCTTATGAGCACATTATTATTTTAGCGAATACTGATGTATACGGAGGAGGAGGAATTTATAATTCTTATACACTTACCACTACTGGACACAAAGACTTTAAACCGGTAGTAGTACACGAATTTGGTCATAGTTTTGCAGGTTTAGGAGATGAGTATTTTTACCCAAACGATGTGTTAAGTGACTTGATTTCGAATGCTTCAGAACCATGGGAGCAAAATATAACTACTTTAGTTGATTTTGATAGTAAATGGAAGAAAATGCTAAAAAAGGGTACACCGATCCCTACATCGACTAAAGATGCTAAAAAGTATAGCGTAGGTGTGTATGAAGGTTTAGAAGGGAATAGAATATATAAAGGAGCCTTAGATTGCCGAATGAAAACAAATCAATACTCTGAGTTTTGTCCAGTGTGCCAAAATGCTATAAAAGAATTAATAGAGTTTTATACCAAATAGAATGAAAAAGCTTTTCTCTAAAAAGAAAAGCTTTTTACTTTTACGTAAATAAGTACAAATGAAAAATATATTATTGCTTTCTGATACACACGGGTGTATTGATGAGTCTATATTAAAATACGTCAGACAAGCTGATGAGGTTTGGCATGCTGGCGATATAGGAGATTTAGCGGTTACAGAGACGATACAGGGACTTAAACCTTTGCGCGCTGTATATGGTAATATTGATGGGAAAGAAGCTAGGGCAGAGTTCCCAGAGGAGCAGCTTTTTATGTGTGAAGAAATGAAGGTTTATATGATTCACATCGGTGGGTATCCTGGTAAATATAAGGCAGTTGTAAAAGAACGATTAATGACAGAGAAACCTGGTATTTATATTTGTGGGCATTCACATATATTGAAAGTGCAGTATGATCAACTTCATAATGTGCTACATCTTAATCCAGGAGCAGCTGGGATTAGTGGGTTTCATCAAGTAAGAACTATGCTTCGATTTGTTATTGATAAAGGAGTGGTTAAAGATATGGAGGTTATTGAATGGCCAAAAAACAAAAAAGCCGAACTATAATAAGTTCGGCTTTTTTAACGCACTAATAAACTAAGATGTAAGGTTTATCGTAGGCGATCTACAGATTTTACAAGATCTTCATCCTTTTTTATGGCTCTGTTAGCTAATACTAGCAACAGGATAGAAATAATAGGGAGGAACATCCCAATACCTTTCTCAGAAATAGCCTCTGCTACTTCTCCAGATACAGTTAGTGATCGGAATACGAATAATCCTAATAGTAAAACGTTTAATATCATGTTTAGTCTGTTCATAACGAACTGACGTTGTCTATTTTTAAAACCTAATAAGCTAATCATACTTAAGGCAGCACTACCACCAAATAGTATAGCTGTAATTGGGCTATGTCCTACCATTATCGTTTCATTTAGACCGTTTGTCCAAAGAGGAATAAATAAGGATACAATTCCCATAATTACGAAAACAAGAAATAAATAGATACTCTGGATTCTCTGTAACATACTTTTTATTTGTTCTGAGCTACAAAAATAACGTTTCTTTTTCATTAAAACCTATTGTTTTTTAAAATTAATTCGTAATATTGCATCAGTTCTGTCGTAAGTTCTTCATAATACGACAATTCTATATGAAAAAATTCCACTCTTATATTTAAGAACACAACTCAATATTTTATAATCTATAAACATTTATATGTTTGACAATTCCGAATTACAAAAGTTGAAGGTCGCAGATCTTCAGAAAATTGTTAAAGAACTCAACATCTTAGGAACTTCAGGTTTAAAGAAAGAATTATTAATTGGTAAAATTCTTGAGCATACAGCTACAATGAAAAAAGTGACTGTAAAAACTCCTAATGTTACAGAGAAGAAAACAATTAAGAAAGAGAGTAAAGGTGCAATAGCAGTTAAAGTAGAAGAATCTGTTAAGGCTGCTGCTCAGGAGGTAGTTAGTAACAAGATATCAGTAACCGATACAGGAAATGTTGCGAAGGGCGATGATAGTAAAAGAGCAAGTGAAACAACTGATGATCAGGCTAATAATAATGCTCGTCAACAACGTAAACGTATTAATCCTTCAAAAGAAACAGCTGTAGAGAAAACTGCAGATAATACTTCTGAGAATAGAAACTCCTCTAAAGATAATAAAAGAGATTTCGGAAAGAAAAAAGGTGACAATCGTCGTGACAACCAAAAAAGAGATAATCGTCAACAGACTAATACGAATATAGGTGTAAATGATGCAAATACTACTGCATCAGTTGATCAAGAGCCGAAAAAGCAAAACCCTAATCAGCATAAAAATCGCAATCAGGCTACTAATCAATCTCAGGCCAATAACCAGTCTCAGGCCAATAACCAGTCTCAGAATACTCAGGGACAAAACAATAACCAGTCTCAGAATAACCAATCTCAACATAATAACCAATCTCAGAACAATAAAAAGAATACGTTCAGAGAGCCTGATTATGAATTTGATGGAATTATAGAGAGTGAAGGTGTGTTGGAAATGATGCCAGATGGTTATGGTTTCTTGCGTTCGGCTGACTATAATTATTTGTCATCTCCGGATGATATTTATTTGTCTCAATCTCAAATTCGTTTGTTTGGTTTAAAAACAGGAGATACGGTAAAAGGCGTGGTTAGACCCCCTAAAGAGGGCGAGAAGTTTTTCCCATTAGTGAAAGTTGTTAAGATTAATGGACATGATCCTCAAGCAGTGAGAGATCGTGTGTCTTTTGAGCACTTAACGCCATTGTTTCCTGATGAGAAGTTTAACTTAGATGCACGTAGAAGTACGGTATCTACACGTCTGATGGATATGTTCGCTCCTATAGGAAAAGGACAACGTGGAATGATTGTCGCTCAGCCTAAAACAGGTAAGACTATGTTGCTTAAGGAAGTAGCAAATGCTATTGCAGCCAATCATCCTGAGGCTTATTTAATTGTACTGCTAATTGATGAACGTCCAGAGGAGGTTACAGATATGCAGCGAAGTGTAAATGCGGAAGTTATTGCTTCTACTTTTGATGAACCAGCAGATCGCCATGTAAAAGTTGCAAATATTGTTTTAGAAAAGGCGAAACGACTTGTCGAGTGTGGTCATGATGTAGTTATATTACTTGACTCAATCACGCGTTTAGCACGTGCCTATAATACGGTTCAGCCTGCTTCAGGTAAGGTGTTAAGTGGAGGGGTAGATGCTAATGCTTTACAGAAGCCAAAACGCTTTTTCGGGGCGGCGCGTAATATTGAAAATGGTGGATCATTAAGTATTATCGCTACGGCACTTGTAGATACTGGATCTAAGATGGATGAAGTAATCTTTGAAGAATTTAAAGGAACGGGTAATATGGAGTTACAGTTGGATAGAAAGCTAGCTAATAAGCGTATATTCCCTGCGATCGATATTACTACCTCTTCTACTCGTAGAGATGATTTATTGCTAGATGCTCCTGCTCAACAGCGTTCATGGGCAGTTAGAAAGTATATTGATGATATGAACTCATTCGAAGCGATGACTACTATTATTGATAAAGTTAGAAAAACAGAATCAAATGAAGATTTCTTGAAAACGTTAAACGGATAATCAAGACATTGTAAATAAAATGTAAAGAAGAGTGCATCAGATGCACTCTTTTTTTGTAATAAGTGTTTCTGAAAGTCCTAATTTTGTTACCAAAGTAAAATGTATTACTTTCGAGCGATAGATGAATGTTAATTTAGCTATACGAAAGATGAATGTAACTATTGTGGTCATAGGGGTTGTTGTAATAGCTATTCTTGTTTTGAGAAGGTATTTCACAGTAAATAGGTTTAATAGTACTGAAGAGTATCTAACTAATAAAGAAAAGGAATTAGAGGAAGAAGAATGGGAAGATGAGTTAATGGACAAAGAGAGTTTCAATTTTTTGTTTCTAGGATTTATAGCGACTTTACTATTTCTTATTGTCGGACTTTTTACTGGAAACGATCTTTATTGGAATATGATTTTGTTTTTAATAACTGCTTTTTTATTTCTACATTATTTACCACCAAACAATAAATTTTGATGTATTTTTTTTAAAGTATAATTCGTTTAAGTAGAGATGTTTAAAGGGATTGATGAAAAATAAATTGTATTTTTTATTCGATAAAGTTTGTATTTATAGAATAACGTTATATATTTGCACTCGCAATAAAGCAATAGGCCATGTGGCGCAACTGAATAGCGCATCTGATTACGGCTCAGAAGGTTGCAGGTTTGAATCCTGCCATGGTCACAAATTTTGTAAATAATATAAACACGGCCACNGGTCACAAATTTTGTAAATAATATAAACACGGCCACGTGGCGCAACTGAATAGCGCATCTGATTACGGCTCAGAAGGTTGCAGGTTTGAATCCTGCCGTGGTCACGAAAAGCTCCTTTTTTTAAGGAGCTTTTTTTATTTCTACACCTTATTCTAATTGTACTAATATGCCAATTAAGGAAAGTTATTTTAGTTTTTGGAAGAAGTCGTCGAATCAACATGGCGTGCATTCTCCATTTGTTTTCTCGTTATTGACTAAGGGACTTTATTTAAAAGATAATCGTTGGAGCCAAATGAAGAAGAAAGATGCTTTCTTAGAGCGTATATATGAATATTTTTCTCCTTCAAGCTTTGTGGTGATTAATGGCGATTTAAAGAATGATAATCTTTTCAGTAGAGGTCTAGTGTCTGGTGAAGTGATTTCTTCTTTAGATATGATATATGTAGGGCAGGCAGGCAAAGATGTAATCACTACTAGTGATTTGTATTCTTATATGCATAATGATTCTGTACTAATGATTGATCGACGTTTCAAAAATGCGGTATCCGAGCAACTTTGGCAAGAGATAGTCTGCGATGACCGATTTATAGTTACACTTGATTTCTATTATTACGGGGTGGCGTTTATTCGTACTGAGCAATTAAAACAACACTTTGTACTGCGTATGTAGTTGTTGGCGATCAATCTAGAAAATTGTGTTTAGGGATAAAGTTACATTGTTGACTTCAAAAGATTGTTTGTTTACTCTATAGATTTTTTTAATAAAGCTTAAAATCTCCTGTTTTTTTAGATTAGGTGATGATTTTTTCGTTGTTTTCAAATTAGTTTACTCTGTTCTGTCATTACCAATAGGGTGACTTAAGATGGTTTATTTGTTTGTAGATATCTTTTTTCCACACTTTCTTGCAGAATACGAGCAGTAAGCTTGAGGTTTTCTTGCCAAGGATGTGCTTCTGGGCTAGTATACTGCAGAATTACTGCACTTATAGTGCAAGCTTGGCAACATATGTTGTCTTTTCATGACATAGCATAACATAATGGATCAAGACTAAAAGTTAGAAGATGATAGGTGTACTTCTTTTTTAAGACAAAGTTTTGTATATAATCACATTTCTTAAAAAAACTATTGATACTATACAGAAGGTTTCTTATTTTTAAGCTTTGCAATGGAGGTATCCCAGGTATAAGACTTAGGTATGGAAAACAATATAATCGATATACGCGATATTAAGCGAGATTTTAAGTTAGGAACGGAGACTGTAAAAGTATTGAAAGGCGTAAACCTCCAGATTAAGAAGGGTGATTACGTTGCTTTGATGGGGCCTTCTGGATCCGGAAAGTCTACACTTATGAATATTTTAGGGTGTTTGGATACGCCTACATCAGGGGTGTATGTACTTAACGGAAAAGACGTTAGTGTGCTTAATGATGATCAGCTAGCTGAAATTAGAAATAAGGATATTGGCTTTGTTTTTCAAACGTTTAATTTACTTCCTCGTACTTCGGCCTTAGAAAATGTAGCTTTACCGATGGTTTATGCTGGAAATTCAAAAATTGAACGCGTACAAAGAGCGGAGGAGGTATTGGGACAAGTAGGTTTAGCTGACCGAATGGATCATCATCCCAATCAGTTGTCTGGTGGGCAGAGACAGCGTGTAGCGGTAGCTAGAGCACTAGTAAATAAACCCGCAATTATCTTAGCTGATGAACCTACGGGAAACTTAGACACAAAGACTTCTATTGAGATCATGAATTTGTTTGATGATATTCATGCTAATGGAAATACTGTAATTTTGGTTACCCATGAGGAAGATATTGCGGAGCATGCTCATCGCATCATTCGATTGCGCGATGGGGTAATAGAGAGCGATCAACGAATAAAATAAAAACGAGTTAACTACATATTATAAAAAAAATGAAAGTTTATACGAAAACAGGGGATAGAGGAACGACAGCACTATTTGGCGGAACGCGTGTCCCGAAGAATCATATTCGTATTGAGAGTTATGGAACCGTCGATGAATTGAATTCTTATATTGGACTTATACGTGATCAAGAGATAAATCCGTTATATAAAAATGTTTTAATAGAAATACAGGACAGGTTGTTTACGGTTGGTGCTATCTTAGCAACAGATCCAGAGAAAGCAATTTTAAAAAACGGTAAAGAACGCTTGAATATACCAAAGATTAGTGAGGAGGATATTGCGTTATTAGAGCATGAGATTGACCGTATGGAGGAGTCTTTGCCACCAATGACACATTTTGTACTTCCAGGTGGACATACTACAGTGTCATATTGTCATATAGCGAGATGTGTTTGTCGTAGAGCAGAACGTATTTCTGTACAATTAAATGAGGTAGAGGTCGTAGAAGAGTCTGTATTGAGGTATTTAAACAGACTTTCTGACTATCTGTTTGTGTTGGCACGAAAGTTGACTTTTGATTTACAAGCGGAAGAAGTAAAATGGATCCCTAAAAAACAGTAAAAGCAGTTTTTAAAATATCCTAGAATTGCTTAGTAAAGCAACTACGTTCTTATTAGTGAGTGAAATATATAAAAAACGCTTGTTAATTTCATAATAAAAATTATTTTTGCATTAAAATTAAAAAAAAGGATTAGAGATGTATTGGACATTAGAATTAGCATCTTATTTAAGTGATGCGCCTTGGCCAGCAACAAAGGATGAGCTTATTGACTATGCAATTAGAACAGGTGCTCCTCTAGAGGTAGTTGAGAATCTACAATCCATCGAAGACGAAGGAGAGATTTACGAATCGATGGAAGAAATATGGCCGGATTATCCGACTGACGAAGATTATCTTTGGAACGAGGATGAGTACTAGGACGAGATAATAAAAAATGAAAAAAGCCTCAATCAAGGCTTTTTTTTTGTTTAAACCGAAAAATAGAAAAAGTTTTAATATTAACTATATAACTTATGAGTCTTATAAATACAATATTAAAGGTTTTTGTTGGAGATAAATCAGAGCGAGATATCAAAGGCATTAAACCGATAATAGAAAAAATAAAAACCTATGACGGGAGTTTAGCGAGTTTATCTAATGATGAGCTTAGAGCAAAAACTATTTACTTTAAAGATATTATTCAACAATCACGTGCAGATCAAGATGCTAAAATAGCTTCGTATCGTGAGGAAATTGAAACGACACAAGATATTGATGCTAGAGAGTCTATCTATGCTAATATTGATTCTTTAGAAAAAGAGGCTTATAACAATACAGAGAAAGTATTGATGGATATTTTGCCAGAAGCATTTGCTGTGGTAAAAGAGACTGCTCGTCGATTTAAGGAGAATCCTGTAGTGGAAGTTACGGCTACAGATAAAGATAGGGAGTTCGCAGAAATAAAACCATATGTAACTATTGAAGGAGATAAAGCATATTGGGCGAATACATGGACTGCTGCTGGAAAAGAAGTAACTTGGGATATGATTCACTACGATGTACAGTTAATTGGAGGTATCGTATTGCACCAAGGGAAAATTGCAGAGATGCAAACAGGGGAAGGTAAAACGTTAGTAGCAACTTCTCCATTATACTTAAATGCATTAACAGGAAAAGGAGTTCACTTAGTAACAGTGAATGACTACTTAGCCAAAAGGGATAGTCAATGGAAAGCACCTTTGTTTGAGTTCCACGGAATGACCGTTGACTGTATTGATAATCATCAACCAAATTCACCAGGAAGAAGAGCTGCATATGCAGCGGATATTACTTATGGAACGAATAATGAGTTCGGGTTTGATTACCTAAGAGATAATATGGCTCATACGCCAGAAGAATTGGTACAAAGAGAACACAACTTTGCCATTGTCGATGAGGTGGATTCTGTATTAGTTGATGATGCACGTACGCCATTAATTATTTCTGGACCTGTACCTGATGGGGATAGACATGAGTTTAACGAGCTTAAGCCAGCTGTAGCTAGCTTAGTAGAGATGCAACGTAAATTAGCGAATAACTATTTGGCTGAAGCACGTAAGTTAATACGCGAAGGAAATATAAAAGATGGAGGTTTCTTATTGTTGAGATCTTACCGTAGTTTACCTCGAAATAAAGCATTGATTAAGTTTTTAAGTGAAGAAGGAGTAAAACAAATTCTTCAAAAAACAGAGAATCATTATATGCAAGATAACAATAGAGAGATGCACGTTGTAGATGAGGCTCTTTATTTCGTTATTGAAGAAAAAAATAACTCTGTTCAGTTAACAGATCATGGTGTAAAATATCTGTCACAAGGAGGAGATGAGACTTTCTTCGTACTTCCAGATATTGGAACGGAGATTGCCAAAATTGAGGCACAGAAGTTATCTAAAGATGATGAAGCTGAAGCAAAAGAAAGATTGTTCCAAGACTTTGGCGTTAAGTCGGAGCGTATTCATACGTTGACTCAGTTATTAAAAGCTTATACTTTGTTTGAAAAGGATACGGAGTATGTAGTGATGGATAACAAGATTATGATTGTAGATGAGCAAACGGGGCGTATTATGGATGGGCGTCGTTACTCTGATGGTCTGCACCAAGCAATTGAAGCAAAAGAGAATGTGAAGATTGAAGCTGCTACTCAGACTTTTGCTACAATTACATTACAAAACTATTTCCGTATGTACAATAAATTGTCAGGTATGACAGGTACAGCAATTACGGAAGCAGGTGAGTTCTTAGAAATTTACAAACTAGACGTAGTAGAAATTCCGACGAATAGAGGTATTGCGCGTAATGATAAAGAAGATAAGATTTATCGTTCGGTTCGTGAGAAATTTAAAGCGGTAATTGAAGATGTAGTAGCATTATCTAATGAAGGACGTCCAGTATTGATTGGTACTACTTCAGTTGAGATCTCTGAATTGTTGAGTAGATCATTAAAAATGCGAGGTATTAAACACAATGTGTTGAATGCTAAACAACACAAACAAGAGGCTCAGATCGTAGAAGAGGCAGGTAAGCCAGGAGTTGTAACAATTGCAACAAATATGGCAGGACGTGGTACGGATATTAAGCTCTCTCAAGAGGTAAAAGATAGAGGAGGACTCGCTATTATAGGTACAGAGCGTCATGATTCTAGACGTGTTGACCGTCAGTTAAGAGGTCGTGCAGGACGTCAAGGAGATCCAGGAAGTTCACAGTTCTATGTGTCATTAGAAGATAACTTGATGCGTTTGTTTGGATCAGAGCGTGTAGCTAAGATTATGGATAGAATGGGATTAGAAGATGGAGAAGTAATCCAACACTCAATGATGACTAAGTCAATCGAACGTGCTCAGAAAAAAGTAGAAGAGAATAACTTCGGTATTCGTAAGCGTCTATTAGAGTATGATGACGTGATGAACGTACAACGTGAAGTGATCTATAAGAGAAGAAAACACGCATTGTTTGGGGATCGTCTGAAAGTAGATATCGCTAATATGATGTATGATTTATGTGAGCGTATTGTAGAATCAAACAAAATGGCGAATGACTATAAAAACTTTGAGTTTGATGTTATTCGAAACTTTGGAATAAATACAATTGTATCAGAAGAAGACTTTAATAAACAAGACTTTGTAACTTTAGCAAACAAACAATACGATATCGTATTTGATGCATATAAAGACAAGTGTGCACGTAGTGCTGCCGAGGCGTTTAAAGTGATTAAAAACGTTTATGAAAACAATGGAGGTAACTTTGAGCGTATTGTAGTTCCGTTTACAGATGGAATCAAAACAATCAATATTGTTACTAATTTAGAGAAGGCATATCAAAGTGAAGGGGCTTCTTTAATTGATGATTTTGAGAAAAACATTACGTTGACAATCTTAGATGAAGCTTGGAAAAAGCACTTGAGAAAAATGGATGAGTTAAAACAGTCAGTACAGTTAGCTGTACATGAGCAAAAAGACCCATTGTTAATCTATAAGTTCGAAGCGATCGAATTGTTTAAGAAAACAATTGCTGAGGTAGATTCAGAAGTAACTACTTTCTTGACTAGAGCAGATCTACCAGTTCAGGAAGTACCTCAATCAAATGAGTCAATCGAAGCGTAATTTAGAATTTTAATTGTATTTCTATAATACTGAAGAGAGGGATAGGTTGTTCTATCCCTCTTTTTTTGTGTGTTTAACAAGTAATATCAATTGCTTTTTTGACTTTAGATAAATAGAATGCCTCTAGTTTTTAAAAGCTTTTATTTTTCTGTTATTATTTTGTAAAAAACATTTTAGACTATTTTTGGATAGTTATCTTTGGGAGCAATGAAAAATATACTATAGAATTTTTATGGAACTTTTAGATTATCTCTTGCATATAGACAAGTACTTACATTTGTTTATAGAGCAATATGGAACGTGGATTTACGTTATTTTATTTCTAATTATTTTTGTGGAGACAGGGTTAGTGGTCATGCCCTTTTTACCTGGAGATTCACTTTTATTTGCTACAGGAATGCTAATTGCTCAGTCAGATGAGTTGAGTATAGTCTTAGCTATTGTAATTCTCTTAGTGGCTGCGATAGGTGGGGATTCCTTGAATTATTATATAGGTAAGAGAGTAGGAATGCGATTGACAGATGTTCGTTTATTTGGAAAACAGTTAGTAAAACCAGAACATATTGACAAGACACATGCTTTTTATGAAAAGTATGGAGAGCGTACGATAGTTATAGCGCGTTTTATTCCTATTGTTCGTACATTAGCGCCGTTTGTTGCTGGTGTAGGGAGTATGAGGTATGCTGTATTTATGACATATAATGTAGTAGGAGCGTTGATATGGGTATTAAGTTTGACATTAGCAGGGTACTTTTTAGGTAATATTCCTTTTGTACAAGAGCATTTTTCGAAGATTGTATTACTCATCATTGTGGTGTCAGTACTACCAATCGTATATGAATTTTTGAAGGTGAAGTTAACGAAGAAGTAAACGTTGATTATATCAATAAAAACGGGCACATTAAATTATAATGTGCCCGTTTTTATTTACTTATTTATTCTACTAGTTCTAATTCGAATACTAAATCAGTATTTGGAGGAATAACTCCTCCAGCTCCTCTTTCGCCATAAGCTAAGTGTGAAGGGATAAAAATAACAGCTTTATCACCAATTTTCATTTGTTCAATTCCTTCGATAAAGCCAGGTATAAGTCCTGTTTTGGCTCCATATTTAAAAGGAATAGGAATATATTGGTTGTAAGCAGCTCTTTGTGCATCATGACTATTGAATGCTTTAGCTAAGTCTTCAACGCTAGTGTCAAATAATATACCGTTTTCAAAGAAACCTGCGTAGTTGATTTTAATCTCGTTACCGATGTTCGGTTTTTTAGCTCCTTCTTTAGAGTCGGTGATTACGTATTGTAAACCTGAATCTGTTTTGATTGCTTTTTCTTTTAATGAGGCAAACTTGTCAGCATACTCTTTTTTGATTTTAGCTAGTTTTGATTCTTTGTCTTTTTTTGCCTTAGCTTCATTTTCGGAATATTCTTTAAATACTTTTTCAGCATTGAATTTCTTAGCGGGTCTTCCAATTCGAATTATTTTGATTGACTCAATTTTATCATTCTGTTTAATGTTATTAACCACATCCATTCCTTTTACAGTATAACCAAATACACTGTGTTTGTTGTCTAGGAAAGGAGTTTCTTTATGAGTAATGAAAAACTGACTACCATTGGTAAAAGGTCCACTATTAGCCATTGATAATGTTCCTGGTTTATCGTGGCTTAATGTAGGGTCAAATTCGTCTTTAAATACGTATCCTGGTCCTCCCGCTCCATTACCATCAGGATCCCCTCCTTGGATAACGAAGTCCTGAACAACACGATGGAAAGTAAGTCCGTCATAAAATGGTTTTCCTTTGAATTTCTTATCAACTAATGGATTAGTTCCTTCTGCTAAACTTACAAAGTTTGCTACGGTAACAGGAGCTTTCTCGTATTCCAATTCAATGACAATATGCCCTTTGTTTGTTGTAATATCTGCATATAGACCATCAGGAAGGTCACTTTTATGAGAAGTGCACGAAGCAAATACTGCTACAAGACTTAAAATAAGACTATTCATACGTTTCATATTTTTGTTTTTCAATTTTTATTAGTTCAATTGTAAATATAAGTGGTTGATTTTTATGTATTTTATTTTTGTCTCCCATATAACTATAGGCTAGGGAGGAAGGTGTTAAGACCTTTATGACTTCGTGTTGCTTCATGAGTTTAAGACTTTGTCTTAGAACCGGTAGCAACTCCTCTTTTTCTATTATATAAGTTAACAGACCAATGTCAGACTTACTGTAAATTAGGGAGTCCTTTAGGTTACTTACTTCATAGGTGAAGGTCACCTGGTCATTAGTTTTAGGTGAAATAGAATCTTTGACTAATCGTTTGCTATAAGAATACCAAAAACCATTTTGAGAGTTTAAGAATGATTGTTGGTCATTCTTTTTCATGTATTCACTTAACAGAGATTCTTCGTTCTCTAATTGAGTTTGGTTGCGCTCAACTGAATTCACTAATACACTATTTCTTTTTTCAGAAATAGGTCTTCTGGCTTCTTCTTTTTGTCCGCAACCAGCTATTGAAATTAAAAGTATAATCCCACAATAAAACTTAAGATAGTTCATCATAAAATTCGTCTTTATGCTCAGCTATAATTGTTTTGAAATAAGCAATAGTTTCTTGGAGTGATTTATCTGATTTCCCTCCAGCAGCATTGATATGTCCGCCTCCATTAAAGTAAGCTCTAGCAAATCTATTTACATTAAAATTATTATGAGAACGGAAAGATATCTTTATAATCTTTTCTTCTTTTTGCTCAATAAAGAAAGCAGTTAAATCTACCCCTTTGATACTAAGTCCATAATTGACTAATCCTTCAGTATCACCTTTTTCATGGTGAAATTCTTTTAGGTCTTTTTCACTTAAGAAGCTAAAAGATGTATTAAGTTTAGGTAGGATAGCTAGGTTTTGTAAAGCTTTCCCCATTAATTGAAGCTTGTTGTAACTATTGTTGTCGAATAGACTATTGTGAATTTTAGGATTCTCAATTCCCTTGTCGATTAGTTTAGCAATTGTTGTATGTGTAGCTGATGTTGTTTTCGGAAAACGGAACGATCCTGAATCAGTAACAATACCAGTATATATGCAAGTAGCTGCATCTTGATCGATGTATTGATCTAGTCCAATCTTATCTAAAATAGTATAGAGTAACTCGCAGGTTGAGCCATACTCAGGACATGAGAACATGACTTCTGCATAATCATCAGGCATCTGATGATGGTCAATCATTATATAGGGCTTATTTAGTGATAGTAGAAATTTCTCCATTTCATCACCAGTTCTAAGCAATACATTAAAGTCTAAGGTAAAAACATAGTCTGCTTGCTCGATAAGTTGAGTAGCTTTATTGCGTTGTTGTTCGAAGTTAACAATCGATTTGCTGCAAGGCATCCAGTGTAAAAAGTGAGGTAAGTCATTTGGACTAATAACAGTAACTGTTTTATCTAGCTTAGTCAATACATGGTATAGACCAAGAGTAGATCCAATAGCATCACCATCGGGATTGCGATGAGGGATGATGACAAAGTTATTGTTATTTGATAATATTGACTTTAAGGCATTTAAATTACTTTCACTAATCATGATAAAATATACAAATTAAGAATGCTAAAGTAAGGCTTATTTATATTAATATCATAATATATAGCTTATAAATACAAAATGAATAAGACTATTGTGCTAAGTTTTTAAGCTCAGATTTATTAACTAAAATGATTTTCTTACCAGATAGTTGAATAAGTCCTTCTTTCTTCATATCAGATAATAGGCGAATACAACTCTCTGTTGCTGTTCCAACCATATTAGCTAAGTCTTCTCTTGATAACTGGATATTAAGGGCTTTAGTCTCAGGATTAACACCACCTAGGTCTTCTAGTTTTAATAGAATAATGGCAAGTCTTTCACGAACAGTTTTGTGTGTATGATCAGCAAGACCTTTATCAGCATCTTTTAAATGATTGCAAATATCTCTGGTAACTAACAAAGAGAATTTGTTGTTATCAGCAAAATAGTCTAACATTTCTTTTTTGGGAATAAAACACACTTGCATATCTTCTAACGCAGTCGCTGTAAGGTTTGAGGTTTCCTCATTGATAATAGATCTTTGTCCTAAAAGTTCACCACCTTTAGCAAGCTTGATAATGGTATCCTTACCGTTAGAGTTTAGTTTTGTCAGTTTACAAAAACCAGATTTCACACAAAATACTCCGTTGAGGTTGTCTCCTTCAAAAAATAGAACCTCTCCTTTTCTAACGATGAAATGGTTTTTCGTTTCTGAGATTGTTTCTAGTTCTTCTCGAGTTAAAGCTTTTAAAGAACTAAATTCTCTAATAATACATTGCTCACATCTACCCATAAAATATTTTATATCTGTTAAAAGATTAAACAAAGATAGTTATTTTTTATGATAAATGTCATATATTCTGCTAATATAAACTTTGAAATTTGTATAAGGTAAAATGAGCGAATATTATGGAAAAAAAAGGATGTTATCATTGTGGTAATGAGATAACTACTTTTAATCGGATAGTCTTTGATGAGAAAGAGTTTTGTTGTAATGGATGTAAGACAGTTTATGAGATTTTTAGTGAAAATGACTTAAGCTGTTATTATGATATGCAACAAGCCCCAGGTGCTACTCCAGAAGAAGCAAATGGTAAGTATGATTTCTTGGATAAGTCTGAGATTATAAATAAGTTATTGGAATTTGACGAAGGACCTACTTCGATTGTATCATTGTATATACCCCATATTCATTGTAGTTCTTGTATATGGATACTAGAAAATTTGAATAGGCTAAACCAAGGGGTGTATCGAGTATTAGTAAATTTCCCTGAAAAGAAAGCTACAATTACATTTAATAAAGAGAAGACTTCACTAAAGGAAATTGTACTCCTATTGAATAAAATAGGGTACGAACCATATATTAGTTTGAAGAATTACGACGATAAGCCACAGCAAGTCGATCGTAGTCTAATCTATAAGATAGGGATAGCCTTTTTTGCTTTTGGTAATGTCATGATGCTCTCATTTCCAGAATACTTTAATATTGATGATATATGGATGCGTCAATATAAGGATTTCTTCAGATGGCTTATTCTAATCATATCTCTTCCTGTGTTTTTCTATTCAGCTTCGCCTTATTATATTGCCGCATGGAAAGGTATTCGTTCAAAGAACTATACAATTGATATCCCTATGGCATTAGGGATAATCGTAATGTTTATCCGCAGTGCTGTCGATATTATTTTTGATTTAGGTCCAGGTTTTTTTGATAGTATGACCATGTTGGTTTTCTTTATGTTATTAGGAAAGTTGTTTCAACAGAGAACCTATAATTTCTTATCCTTCGAGCGTGATTACAAATCGTATTTCCCAATAGCGATTACTAAGCTTGTTGAAGGAAATAAAGAAGAACCAATTCAAATTTATGACGTAGTCAAAGGAGATCGTTTACTTATTAGAAATCAAGAGCTATTGCCAGTAGATTCTATTTTAATATCAGAATCAACATTTATAGATTATAGTTTCGTGACAGGAGAGGCAGTTCCAGTAGAAAAGAAATCAGGAGACAAATTGTTTGCTGGTGGAAAGCAAGTAGGAGATATTATAGAAGTAGAAGTGATAAATTCTGTTTCGCAAAGTTATTTAACTCAATTGTGGAGTAATGATGTCTTTCAGAAGAGAGTGGACATGAAGTATAAGACGATTACGGATACTATTAGTCATTTCTTTACTCCAGTATTGCTAACCATTTCTATTTTAGGGTTTATTGGCTGGTCATTTGTTAGTATTAATGCTGCTTTTAATGTATTTACAGCTATCTTGATAGTCGCTTGTCCTTGTGCCTTAGCATTGACAGCTCCATTTACACTAGGAAATGCTATACGCATATTAGGTAGGAGTAGCTTTTACCTAAAAAATGTAACTGTAGTAGAGCAGATGGCAAAGGTTGATACAATAGTATTTGATAAAACAGGAACTATTACTACTAACGCTAAATCTATTATTCAGTATGAAGGGGAAGAACTGACTAGCGAAGAGCAAAGTGATATCCGAAATATTATTAGAGGGTCTAACCATCCATTGAGTAGAAAATTATATGGTTTTTTACAAGCTAGAATTGTAGCAAAACCTAATACGTTTGAAGAGATTCCAGGACAAGGGTTAGTTGGAACGATGAATAATCGTAGTTATTTTATAGGGTCTCAAGAGTTGGTGGGAATCCCTCATGATAAAATCATTAATGAAACAGCTGTTCATATAAAGATTGATGGGGAATATAAAGGTAAGTTTGTATTTGCTAATCACTATCGTTTAGGAGTAAAAGAGTTATTTGAACAATTAGATAAGAAACACTATAAATTTGCTATTTTATCAGGTGACAACGATGGAGAGCTTGAAGCTTTAAAGGCGTTATTACCACCTTCTACTGCATTAGTATTTAATCAAAAGCCAGAGCAGAAGCTGGAATATGTTAAAGAATTACAAGAAACAGGTGCAAATGTCATGATGGTCGGAGATGGGTTGAATGATGCAGGAGCGTTAGCCCAGAGTAATGTTGGGGTTTCGATATCAGAAAACGTCAATGTGTTTACTCCAGCAAGTGATGCGATCTTGGACGCTCGTAAGTTCGCATATTTAGAAAAGTTTATGGATTATTCGAAAAAATCTGTTAAAATAATCAAATTAAGTTATATCTTAGCGTTAACGTATAATGTTATTGGTATCAGCGTTTGTTTGTTAAATAAAATGTCACCATTAGTTGCTGCGATAATTATGCCTGTCAGTACAATTTCAATTATAAGTTTTGTAACGATCTTGACTAATTATTTTGCGAAGCGAATATTGAAGTAATTTATTTAAAATCGATAAACTGACGATTATCATATTTTACCAATTTTGTTAATGTTAATTTTGACGTATAGTTTTTAGGTATGAGTGTTATATATTTCTTAATTAGTATTAGTGTAGTTGTCGCTGGTATATTTCTTTACTTGTTTATCAAGTCAGTAAAGAGTGGACAGTTTGACGATGCCTATACTCCTTCGGTCAGAATGCTATTTGATGATGAGATTAAAAGCGATGTTAAAAAATCATCATCTAAAAATAAGACCAATCATTTAGTAAACGAAAATCAAAGAGAAAATCAAATATAAACAACTATGGAAGTGCAACAATTTTACTATGACAACAAAATTGTAAAGAAGTTCCTTTACGCATCGATCTTTTTTGGTGCAGTAGGTATGCTTGTAGGTTTACTACTAGCGGTAATGTTTATATTTCCTAACTTAACTGACGGAATATCGTGGTTAAGTTTCGGGAGATTAAGACCATTACACACCAATGCAGTAATTTTTGCTTTTGTTGGTAACGCTATTTTTGGGGGAATCTATTATTCTTTACAGAGATTATGTAAAGCCAGAATGTACAGTGATTTTTTAAGTAATCTTCACTTTTACGGATGGCAATTAATTTTAATTGGTGCTGTTATTACTCTACCATTAGGGTATACAACATCAAAAGAGTACGCTGAGTTAGAGTGGCCTATTGATATCGCTATTGCGTTGATTTGGGTGACTTTCGGTGTAAACATGATTATGACGATTATCAAAAGAAGAGAGCGTCATATCTACGTAGCTATTTGGTTCTATTTAGCGACATTCGTTACTGTAGCAGTACTACACATTTTCAACTCTTTAGAGTTACCTGTTAATGCGCTTAAATCTTACTCTGTATATGCAGGTGTACAAGATGCATTAGTGCAGTGGTGGTATGGACACAATGCGGTAGCATTCTTCTTAACAACACCTTTCCTAGGGTTGATGTACTATTATTTACCAAAAGCAGCGAATAGACCAGTTTATTCATATAGATTATCTATTATTCACTTCTGGTCTTTAATTTTCTTATACATCTGGGCAGGACCTCACCACTTATTGTATTCAGCTTTACCAGAATGGGCTCAAAACTTAGGAGTAGTATTCTCTGTTATGTTGATTGCTCCATCTTGGGGAGGTATGATCAATGGTTTACTTACACTTCGTGGTGTTTGGGATAAAGTAAGAGTTGATCCAGTGCTTAAATTCTTTGTAGTAGGTATTACAGGTTATGGTATGGCTACATTTGAAGGGCCAATGTTATCACTTAAAAACGTAAATGCGATTGCTCACTTTACTGACTGGATCGTAGCTCACGTACACGTTGGTGCATTAGCTTGGAATGGATTTATGACTTTCGGTATGGTTTATTGGTTAATACCTCGTATGGTAAAAACAGAACTATACTCTAGAGCATTAGCAAACTTCCACTTCTGGATTGGTACTTTAGGTATTATTTTATATACAATTCCTTTATATGTTGCAGGTTTCTCTCAACACTTAATGTGGAAAGAGTTTAACCCTGATGGAACATTAATGTATGGTAACTTCTTAGAAACTGTTACTGCTATTATGCCAATGTACATTATGCGTGCAATTGGAGGTTCATTATACTTAATTGGGGTATTCGTATTAATCTATAATATTGCTAGAACAGTTTCTGCTGGTCAAAAAGTAGAGGATGAATTAGCTGAAGCTCCAGCATTACAAAGAATTTCTGCTGGTAGACTTAGAGGTGAAGGATGGCACGTATGGTTGGAAAGAAGACCTATACAGTTTACTATCTTAACTACAGTAGCTATCCTAATCGGAGGTATGGTTCAGATTATTCCTACCATATTTGTAAAATCAAATATACCAACGATTACTAGTGTTAAACCTTATACACCACTAGAGTTAGAAGGTCGTGACTTATATATTAGAGAAGGTTGTGTGGGATGTCACTCTCAAATGATTCGTCCTTTCCGTTCAGAAGTTGAGCGTTATGGCGAGTATTCTAAATCTGGAGAGTATGTATATGACCACCCATTCTTATGGGGATCTAAGAGAACAGGTCCAGACTTAATGAGAGTTGGAGGTAAATATTCTGATAACTGGCATTACAACCATATGTATGACCCTCAATCTACTTCTCCTAACTCAATCATGCCAGGATATAAATGGTTATTTGCTAATAAAGCAGCAGACTATTCTGAAGTTGAGAAAAAAATGAGTGTAATGAGAACATTAGGTGTTCCTTATACAGACGAGGATATTGCAAATGCTAATGAAAGTATTGCTGATCAAGCAGAGTTAATCGCTCTGAACTTAGAGAACGATCCTGATTATGTTAAATCTTATACGCAAAGTGAAGAACGCGCTAAAGCGAAAGGAGAAGAATTCGTGCCAATGAAAGATCGTGAGATCATTGCATTAATCGCGTACTTACAAAGACTAGGAACTGACATAAAACAAAGAGTAGAAGAATAATAATAAATTAAATGAATCAATATGCTAAAGTTCATTAAACATAATATGGAAACAATAGGAGGGATTGAAGTATTTCCAATTATTTCCTTGATTATCTTCTTTACCTTCTTTGTTGGACTTTTTGTATGGGTTATAACCTACAAAAAGGAAACCATTCAAGAATTGAGCAATATGCCGTTCATGGATGATGAAGAGCACAATGTTGATCCTAATTCAGAAAAATTATGAAAAAGTTTTTTCCAGTATATGTACGAGTACCGCTTTTATTTGCCTTGTTTTTCTTTGCAGTAGAGTGGTTAGTAGGTGGAGATGGTGAGAAACCTGCTTTTATGGAGCATCCTGTAGTGTTGATCCTGTTAGGTTTATTCTTATTCGCCTTGATTGCAGTTGAGATTGTAGCTTCTGCTACAAATAAAATTTTAGATAGATTAATGACTCCTGAAGAGAGAGCAGCTAAGGAAGCAGAGACTAGTCTTCCTTTCTCTCAACAACCTTGGGTTAAAAAGTTAATGAGTAAATTAACTAAAACTAAAACAATCCAAGAGGAGGCTGACGTAATGATGGATCATGATTACGATGGAATTAAAGAGTTAAATAATGAGTTACCACCATGGTGGGTAGGTTTATTCTACGTAACTATTATTTTCTCTGTAATATACCTATTGAGATTCCACGTTTTCGATGGTGATAATCAAGTTGTAGAATATGAGAAATCAGTAGCGGAAGCTCAGCTGCAAATTGAAGAGTATAAAAAGAATGCTCCTGATATGTTGACAGCGGACGATGCTAAATATTTAACAGATCCAGCTGATTTAGCGGTAGGTAAGAAGTTATTTGATTCTAACTGTATGGCTTGTCACAAAATTGATGGTGGTGGATCTATTGGACCGAACCTAACTGATGATCATTGGATCTTAGGTGGAGGTATTAAAAATATTTTCCATACTATTTCTGAGGGTGGTAGACCAGGAAAAGGAATGGTTCCATGGAAAAATAACTTTAAGCCTTCTGAAATTGAGAAAATTGCATCTTATGTAATTTCACTTAATGGTACAAACCCAGCTGATGCAAAAGCTCCAGAAGGAGATATTATTTGGTCAAAAGCTAATTTAGAAGAAGGAGCAGCTGATGCAGCTCCAGCAGAGGAATCTGCTCCAGCAGAACAAGTAGCTCCAGCAGGAGAAGTAGCCTCTACTGAAGAATCAGCTATATAAGGATTGTTACGTTTCTAATAGAGTAGCGACAACAAATTTATTAGATTAAGCGTAATGAACTAGAATACATTTTTGCCGCTTTTAAAAAAAACGGTGAACATAAATAAAAAAACATAAAGGCAGAGTAAATGTTACTCATTTGCTCTGCCTTTTTTAAAAACACTACACATTATGGCTACAATTAAAGACGAAAGTTTCCGTGACTCCATTGGAACAATCGATAAAGATGGAAAGAGAGCTTGGATATTTCCTAAAAAGCCTTCTGGACCATTTTATGACAAAAGAAAAATCGTTAGTTATTTATTGATCGCTTTCTTATTTGCGGCACCTTTTATAAAAATTAACGGTAATCAGTTTTTACTTTTTAATGTAATAGACCGTAAATTCAATATTTTCGGATTTCCTTTTTGGCCACAAGATTTTTATTTAGTGGTTATTTCTTTAGTGATAGGTGTTGTTTTCGTTACTTTGTTTACAGTATCATTCGGTCGTATATTCTGTGGTTGGATATGTCCACAAACGATCTTTATGGAGATGGTTTTTAGACGTATTGAATACTGGATTGACGGTGACAGAGGTGCGCAAGCTAGACTTCGTAAGCAAGCCTGGAATGGCGAGAAGATTAGAAAGAGACTTCTGAAATGGTTTATTTTCTTTATTATTTCTTTTTTAATTGCTAATATTTTCCTTTCTTATATTATTGGTAGCGATGTGGTTATCCAAATGATGAAAGATGGACCAGCTTTACATTTAGGTAAGTTTATAGGATTACTTATTTTTACAGGGGCATTTTATTTTATTTTTACTTGGTTCCGTGAGCAAGTATGTGTTATTGCATGTCCTTACGGTCGTTTACAAGGTGTGTTATTAGACAATAAGTCAATTATTGTTGCTTATGACTATGTTAGAGGTGAAGGAGAAAATGGACGTGCTAAGTTTAAAAAAGGAATTGATAGAACTTCAGAGGGTTTTGGTGATTGTATTGATTGTAAACAATGTGTAAACGTTTGTCCTACTGGTATTGATATTCGTAATGGTACTCAATTGGAATGTGTAAACTGTACAGCATGCATCGATGAGTGTGATCACATGATGGAATCAGTTGGCTTACCGACAGGACTGATTAGATATGCATCTGAGAGCGAAATTTCTGAAGGTATTAAAACTAAGTTTACGGCTAGACAAAAAGGTTATACGGCTGTATTAATGGTTTTAGTTACTGTCTTGGTAGGGTTATTGTTCTTGCGTACGGATATAGAAGCTACTATCTTGCGTGTGGCTGGTCAGACTTACCAACACAAAGAACATGTTATAACTAATCTTTATACATATAAAGTGGTTAATAAAACAATGAAGGACTTTGAAGATGTTAACTTTAAGGTTGTTGAACCGGCTGAGGGTACAGTTGATTTAGTTGGTAAAACTTCTATAGAAGTTAAAAAAGAAGGCTTTGCAGAAGGTAGTTTATTTATTAAGATCCCTGATCATATCCTGGAAAGTCATCGTACAAAAATTAAAATTCAGGTTTACGATGGGGACAAGTTGATACAGACGACTTCTACCAACTTCTTAGGCCCTAGAATTATGGATTAATGAAATAAAATATATAGGTATGAAATTCAATTTTGGAACAGGAATCGTTATTGCTATGGGACTTTTTATGGTGTTTATTTTACAATATGTTGTAAGAGTACAGTTAGATAAAAAGTACGATAATCAATTGGTTACTCAGAATTACTATCAACAGGAAATTGAGGTTGATGGTAGAGCAGAGCGTGAGCTACATGCTAATAAGCTTAAAACGCCAATTAAGGTTACTATTAATGACAATAGCGAAGTTAGTATTGTGTTTCCTAAAGAATTTGATTACTCAAAAATAAAAGGTAAAGTATCCCTATACAGACCGTCTGACCAGACATTAGACTTTGACATTCCAATATCATTGTCTTCTTCCAATTTGCTCATACCTAACACAAAGCTGGGTTCAGGCGGTCGCTGGGATATTTCTGTTGAGTGGAGTTATAATAACGTAGCTTATAGAAACTTATACAGCCTTAATTTGACAGAAAAGACAGTTAAATAATCATATAAAAGGTATTGCTTGTGATTTTAACAGGACTTGTTTTTGGTTTAGTAAGTAGTTTACACTGTATTGGAATGTGTGGACCAATTGCTATAATGCTACCAGTCTCTCGTGATAATCAAGCTAAAAAAGTTATGCAGATTATGACCTATCATTTAGGTCGTATATCTGCATATTCTATTTTAGGGCTTGTGTTTGGTATTTTTGGAAAAGGGTTGTTTTTAGCTGGTTTGCAACAGCAAGTTTCGATTATAGTCGGTATTCTAATGATCTTATTTGTTTTGGTACCCCAGAGTAAGCTTGGTAAACTTAATTTTTTGATGCCTTTTTATAAACTAGTATCTAAAATTCAGCAAGCATTAGGTAGGCAGTTTAAGAAACAGACCACATCCTCTCTTTATACAATCGGATTTTTTAATGGCTTTTTGCCTTGTGGAATGGTCTATGTCGCCTTGTTTGGCGCATTATCTACTCAAAGTATTCTGTATGGAATGCTCTATATGGTTCTGTTTGGTGTAGGTACTATTCCTTTGATGAGTTTGATGATTTATGTGCGTGATCTATTTTCTATGAAAGTTAGGGGGGCAATTCTGAAGTATTATCCAATCATTATCGTTATTTTCGGTATGCTATTTATTGTTAGAGGGTTAGGGTTAGATATTCCTTTTCTATCACCAGATACACTAAATTTATTCGTTCGTTCCGAACCGAATTGTTGATATTTTCTCTTTTTTAGCTTTTTTTAGTGACTTTTTACAGAATAGTAGTCTAAACCTTAGAACTATGAGAAAACAGTGCTATGAAAAAGGTTTGATACGTTAGTTCTACTACCAGATAGAATGTCTGATATCTAGTAATAGCTATGAAAAGAAGATTAAAAAAAGTAGGTCATAACGATCTACTTTTTTTATGGATATATGACGTTACGAATGTTTTTGCAAAAAAGAAGTGACCAAATGCACTATTGGTTGTCTTAATAGTAGAACAAGCAAAGAAAACATATTGCTATGAAAAAGGTTTGATAAGTTTTGTTCGAATACTAGATGAGGATTAAGTGGATTGTGATACATCTAGTAAAAGCTATGAAAAGAAGAATTAAAAAAAGTAGGTCATAACGATCTGCTTTTTTTATGGATATATGACGTTACGAATGTTTTTGCAAAAAAGAAGTGACCAAATGCACTATTGGTTGTCTTAATAGTAGAACAAGCAAAGAAAACATATTGCTATGAAAAAGGTTTGATAAGTTTTGTTCGAATACTAGATGAGGATTAAGTGGATTGTGATACATCTAGTAAAAGCTATGAAAAGAAGAATTAAAAAAAGTAGGTCATAACGATCTGCTTTTTTTATGGATGTATGACGTTACGAATGTTTTTGCAAAAAAGAAGTGACCAAATGCACTATTGGTTGTCTTAATAGTAGAACAAGCAAAGAAAACATATTGCTATGAAAAAGGTTTGATAAGTTTTGTTCGAATACTAGATGAGGATTAAGTGGATTGTGATACATCTAGTAAAAGCTATGAAAAGAAGAATTAAAAAAAGTAGGTCATAACGATCTGCTTTTTTTATGGATATATGTCGTTACGAATGTTTTTGCAAAAAAGAAGTGACCAAATACACTATTGGTTGTCTTAATAGTAGAACAAGCAAAAAAACATATTGCTATGAAAAAGGTTTGATAAGTTTTGTTCGTATACTAGATGAGGATTAAGTGGATTGTGATACATCTAGTAAAAGCTATGAAAAGAAGAATTAAAAAAAGTAGGTCATAACGATCTACTTTTTTTATGGAGTAAATCAATTGACCTGAATTACGATTGTAAAGCTTTTTTCCACTACATCATTGGTTTCTTTTTGTATGTATGGTTGTGTTTTTTTGCTACCCTTTCTTAGATCACTTTTCGTCAATAGTAATCTAGGTATGCACTCTGTAATTTTAGTCTACTTATTTATAGGTTGGGTGTGGTAATAATAATTAATTGCAATAGTATTGAAAGTGATTTGATAGACTGATTTGTCGTGTACTAATGTGACTTTTGTAATTTTTTTTGTCTAAAGTATAAAGGCAGATATGTTAATTTGGTAGGATAACGATCTGTTATTATGGGAAAGATTTACGTATTTTTTAATATGTAGAAACACTTTGACGCAAAAGAGGTAAGCATTGCTTACCTCTTTTATTTTATTATTAGTAGACTAGTTTTTGTTGCTTAAGATAGTCTATGGCATGTCTTCCTTCATTGAATAGTAAATCTAGAATACTTAAGTTGTTTAGATACCCTTCCTTTTCTTCGAAAACTTGTGTATACGATGTAAACTGATTTTCGTCTTTTTTACCATTAACAAGATTTCTAAAATCTAGAATATTGTCATTATCATAGGTTTTGTGATATTCTAATGTTTTTTCATATGGTAAGGTTATACCTAAACATTCAGTAATAACCTCATGAATCTGCAAATTAAGATCCATCATATATTTCTGTTTATTTTCAAATATAGGGCGTATATCGTCCTCAAAGTATTCGAAGTATGGCGATGTACGATAAGCAGCTTCTAAGCTCTTAAAATGTTGTTTTTGCCAACCAAAAGCATCTTCTATTTCAACATCTCTAAACTTCTGGTGAATTGATTTACTATGTTTGATCGGTATGTTTAGCATTTGGATACCATTCGCACTGTAAATGTACATTCTATTTCGGTTGGTTTGTTTTTGAAAGTTATCTTCAACTTCAAGAAGTATTGATTCGCTTTGTAGCATTGCTACGTAGTGACTTATTGAAGGAAAATATGTTGGGTGAATAACGATCGTATTCATTTGTTTATTTAATTATTATTTTTTTTCTTTTTTCTGTTTCTATATGTAGTATAGCCAAAGTATCCAATTAAAACTACAATGAAGTATGGAAAGTATGATGTTTTGGCACCATTACCATTGACTGTAGTAAATAGTCTATCCCATCTGACTTTATCTAAGAATTTTGACCACGGTGTGTTTTGATCTAAACTCATCCAGATAAATACCGGCTTACCTACAATGTGATCCTCTGGTACAAATCCCCAAAATCTACTATCTTCAGAGTTATCTCTGTTGTCTCCCATCATGTAATAGTAGTCCTGCTTAAAGGTATAATCATTAGTACGAACCCCATTAATGATAAATGATCCATCAGCATACGCCAATGTATTGTTTTCGTATGTATCTATAATGCGTTTATACATCGGTAAATTCTCAGCAGTTAGTCTTACTGTCTCTCCTTTCGCTGGGATATGTATAGGACCTAAGTTATTTGTTGTCCAGTCTTTTTTGTTGTGTGGAAATATAAAACCTGGCATCGGTGTGTCCGGAATACGATCGATAGACTGTACTGCACTGAATGTTTTTATGTAATCAACAGCTTCGTTAGTTAATGCCGGGAATACAATGATTGATTGTGTAGCATTGCTTGGATAATAAGGTGTTTCTGTGATATCAAATTTTTTAATTACTGACATGATATCAAAAGGTTTACCATCTGTTTTAACGACATAAGCAAATTGTAATTTAGCACGGTCGTTTAGTACTAGTTGTTTATCATTGATAAATACATAACCATTTTTAATGGATAGATTCTCACCTGGTAATCCAACAGCTCTTTTTACATAATTCGTCCTTTTGTCAATTGGCTTATCAACAGCGGGTCTTCTTAATGGGTCTCTAAATGTATAAACAGTATCTATTGGCCAGTTAAAAACAACAATATCGTTATGTTGTACTTTCTGAAAACCTGGTAATCTAAAGTAAGGAAGGTGTGGCTTTTTTAGATATGACTTTTGTTTTGTGAAAGGGATTGTATCGTGTGCCATTGGCATAGCTACTGTTGTCAATGGTGTACGCGCTCCATAGTGAAATTTACTCACGAATAAAAAGTCTCCTACTAATAGTGTCTTCTCTAATGAAGATGAAGGAATAGTATAAGGCTGTATTGCATAGGTGTGTATAATTGTAGCTACGACTACTGCAAATAGGATAGAACTCATTGTCTCTCCTGCTTCAGAAGCAGGTTTAGTACTTCTATTTTCGATATAGGTCACTGATGTCGCATAGTTGATATAGTAGGTGTAAAAACCTAGAGTAAGAACAACTAATACGGTGTCTAAAGTTGAGTTTTTGCCAAAACTTCGAATCGTTTCTACCCATATTACAGGAAACATAATTAGATTGACGATAGGTATAAATAATAAAATCACCCACCAGGTAGGTCGGTTTATTATACGCATTAAGATGATAGCATTATAGACTGGTATAAGTGCTTGCCAAGCTTTGTATCCTGCTTTAGTATATAGTTTCCATGTACCAGCAAAGTGAATTACTTGTATCAATAGAAAGAATAAAAACCATTGTAACATTGTCATAGTTTATTTTTTTGTCTGTAAGGTTATTTATTGTTTAGATTTAAAACATCTTGCATAGTGAATATACCTTTTTTGTCTTTAATCCACTCACTTGCTACCACAGCTCCCAAAGCAAAACCTTCGCGTGAGTGTGCAGTGTGTTTTATCTCGATTTGGTCAATAGCTGAGTCGTAGAATACACTATGGGTTCCTGGAACGCTATCAATGCGTTTTGCATCAATGTGGATCTCTTGTGTATTAGCTTGTTCTAGTGTCCAATTTGTGTAGTTAGAATTCGCTATTATTCCTTCAGCTAGAGAGATTGCTGTACCACTAGGAGCATCTAATTTTTGTGTATGATGTATCTCTTCCATCGAAACGTTGTACTGTTCTAATTGATTCATCATTTTAGCTAGGTACTCGTTTAGTTTAAAAAAAATATTTACTCCTAGACTGAAGTTTGATCCATATAGAAATGCACCTTCTTGCTCGTTGCAGTAGGATGTGATTTCATCATAGTGTTCTAACCAACCAGTAGTACCACTGATCACGGGTACTTGAGCATCTAATGCAGCTTTTATATTTTCAACTGCGGATGAAGGAACACTAAAGTCAATAGCGACATCAGCTTTTTCTATTCCATTAAATGATGATTCGCTTGTTTTACGCAACACGATTTCGTGTCCGCGTTCTAAGGCGATACGCTCAATTATCTTCCCCATTTTTCCATATCCTAATAACGCTATTTTCATTCTTATAGTATTGTGATTGATTAGAATTTATATTGTATGTTCACTGCGTACTGCAGTTGCAATTGATTTTGTGTTAAGTATTGGTTGTTGAATTCAAAGGCAGGTCGAATACTTAGGTTTTCATTGACATTGAATTGGGTTAGATGTGCATCGACGTTTGCATCAACGATACTCAATATATAAAAACCAACTGTAATAACAACAGATAGATCTCGGTTTCGTCTATAAAATTTTTGTGCTTCTAATAAACGGGCATTGTCTAACCCTCCAAATGTTGGATGGTCTTTGTCATGGACTCCCTGTAAACGTCTTTTATACTCGTCTCGATATCTTGTGTATTGTCTTTGATTATCAGCCCAAAAATAGGCTGGAATACCTATACCAGCATATACTAGAGGTACTTTCCAATAGCTCTTATTGTATATTTGACCAAGTCCAGGAACAACAGATGTAAAGAATGCCGATCTTGCAGGTGCAAGAGGGTCTAATGGCTTGTAATCGGCTTCGGTATCAAATGTTGTTTTGCTTTCTTTTTCTTTTTTTTGTGCATTAGCATAAGGCCCAATGCATGAGAAAAGGAATATGAAAAATAATATTTTGGTTCTCACTAGTTGTCTAAAAGTTTGATTAGGCGATTTAAATCTTCTTCAGAGTGGAAAGGAATTGAAATTTTCCCTTTTCCATTAGCAGACACTTTAATATCTACTTTAGCACCAAAAAACTCTCCAAATGATTTGGTATAAGTAGCAGGTACTTCAAAGGTTTTAGCTTTTTTAGGTAACTCCGGAATTTTAGAAGTTTTTAAGTCTTCTTGATATTGCTTTACTAAGGCTTCTGTTTCGCGTACAGATAGACTTTCTAGTATAATCTTGTGATAGATTTCAGTTTGAATATCTAAGTCTTCTACATTGATGATAGCACGACCGTGTCCCATGGATATGAAACCGTCTCGGATACCAGTTTGGATAATTGGGTCTAAGCGTAACAATCGAATATAGTTGGCTATCGTAGAGCGCTTTTTACCTACGCGATCACTTACTTGTTCTTGTGTTAAGTCAATCTCATCCATAAGGCGTTGATATGACAGGGCTATTTCAATTGGATCTAAGTCATGACGTTGGATATTTTCTACCAATGCCATTGTTAAAGACTCATTGTCATTAGCAATGCGAATGAAAGCAGGAACTGTATCTAAACCAACAAGTTTAGATGCTCGCAATCTTCGCTCTCCCGAGATTAATTGAAATTTATTAAAGTCAATCTTACGTACAGTAATCGGTTGGATTACACCCAATTCACGAATACTAGTAGCAAGCTCGTTTAGCGATTCTTCGTTGAAATTAGTACGGGGTTGAAAAGGATTAATTTCGATGGAATCTATATCTAATTCGATAATGTTCCCAACAACTTTATCTGCGTTATTATCTTCAATAGATTTAATATCATTATCTGGATCTTTCAGTAGAGCTGAAAGACCTCTTCCTAAAGCTTGTTTTTTTAATGCCTTTGCCATAATAGTTTCTAAATTCTCTATACTTAACTTATTTGTTTTTAAGTATAATTTCTTCTGCTAAATTAATATAGTTTGTCGCTCCTTTACTTGTTGCATCATAGTTTATGATGCTTTCTCCAAAACTAGGCGCTTCACTTAATTTTACATTTCGTTGTATGATAGTTTCAAATACCATGTCATTGAAGTGTTTTTGTACTTCTTCTACGACTTGATTAGATAGTCTTAAACGAGAATCATACATTGTCAGCAATAATCCTTCAATATCTAATGCTGGGTTGTGTATTTTCTGTACACTTTTTATTGTATTTAATAGTTTCCCTAGCCCTTCTAAGGCAAAGTATTCACATTGAATAGGTATAATTACTGAATCAGCCGCTGTCAGTGCATTTAATGTTAGCAACCCTAATGATGGAGCACAATCAATAATGATGTAATCATAGTTGTTTTTGATTGATTTTAATGCTTCTTTTAGCATGTACTCTCGGTTCTTCTTGTCAACTAGCTCGATTTCAATTGCAACTAAGTCAATATGTGCAGGAATTAAGTACACATTTGGAGCTGTACAATCGACAATTGCATCGGCAGGGGAGCAGCTATGCTCTAAAATTTCATACGTTCCGATCTCTACTGCATCTACATCTACTCCTAGACCAGATGTAGCATTCGCTTGTGGGTCAGCATCTATTAAAAGTACTTTTTTCTCCAGTGCTCCTAATGAAGCTGCTAAGTTAACTGAAGTAGTTGTTTTTCCTACTCCTCCCTTTTGATTTGCGACAGCAATGATTTTTCCCATTCTGTTAATGAAATTAATTAAGTCGTAAAAATACGATTATTTATTAGTTTTTAAAATCTTATTTATTAACAGTTTATGAACCTTTTTATTGTATATAGATTAATTGTTTAAGCGGTAATATAGTTGATTTGTAGGTTTTTAACCTTCTAATGTTATAGTGTCAAAGTTTTGGTCAAGGGGGGTTAATTGCTCAAATAGACGATTGATTAGTTGGTTTCCAAAGGCTTTATAGAAAGCTGAAAAGTTTTCTCGTCTTTCTTGCAAACTTTGATTGGGAAACAATTCATTCTGCAGTAAAACAACTCGATTTAACTGATCAGCGTATTTTCGTTTTTCTGCTTTGCGCAGTCGTTTTTCTAGATTGTCTAACCCTTTTAGTTGTTTAGTTTTTTGTGCATTAACCGCTCCTACAAATGATTGGTCTGTTTGTAGAGCAATCTTTTCTAGTGATTCGAATTGTTCTTCTAAGAATTGACGTTGTTGGTCAAAGTCAAATTGTATCGTCGAATACTCTTCTGTCTTAGCATTGATTAACTGTTCTTGTTTTTGAAATATATCTTTCCATGACAAACCTAATTTATCCATTTTTTCTACTTGTTTGGAAGTAGCTAATAAGACTGAATTTCTCAATAAAAGCATTGGAAATGTTACTTTATGTAAGTCAAATACACTTTTTAATTCCAACCAATAGGCTAACTCTCCACCACCACCAGTATAACACAAGTTTGGTAAGATGACCTCTTGGTATAGAGGTCTAAGGATTACATTCGGACTAAATCGCTCTGGGTGATGTTCAAGCTCTTCTAGTAGGGCTTCTTTAGAGAATGTGATCGTTGTGTTGTTTATTTTATAAACCTCATCTTCAAAAATAATGCGCTCTCGAAGATTGTCTTGTATGTAAAACAAGTTAATCTCACGAGGGTTTACCTGTATGAAGTAGTCAGCTAGTGTAGCATAACTTTTTTCTACTTCTTTGATGGCACTTTGTTGAAGCAACTCTTCTTTGATATGTGGCGTAAATAGTTTTTTTAGCGCAGCATCATCGCCATCTATGATTACTAATCCATAGGCAGCAAATAATTCATTGGCTAAGTAGCGCGTAGCCGCTGTTAGGGTGTCGTGTTTTAGATAGGCATTTTCGAATAATTCTTTGATATATGTCGCATTAATTCCAACGCCTATATGTGATTGGAATACTTCAAATACTTTATCTAACCCTTTTGTACTGAGTCTTCCTACAGGTCCTTTACTTTCTTTGTTCCAGCAAATTACTTTTTCTTCAAATACGAAGTGATTAATCTCTTCGAAATCGTGATCTTCTGTAGCCATCCAGTATACGGGTACAAAGTGATCAGTTGGGTATTTAGTTTTTAACTCTTTCGCTAATTTGATAACAGAAATTATCTTGTATAAAAAATATAGTGGACCCGTAAATAAATTTAATTGATGTCCTGTAGTAACCGTATAGGTGTTTTCTTGTGTTAATGCGTGTATGTTTTCTATAGTATTGTCAGATACTTTTGTATTTTTATATTGGCTTAACAACGCTTGAGAGAGTACAGCCCTATTTGCTGTAGGATAGTTCACACGTTTTTCGTCTATCTGTTGTTTAAAGTTCTGTAGCGTTGGAAAGTGGTTATATAAGTGTTTTAGATTATCCTCTTGATTGAGGTAATCGACCATTAGTTTTGAAAAATAGCCCGCGTTTTGAAACGTAATTTTATCTGTAGGCATAGTGTTTGTTTTTTGCTAATTTAAATAATAATCGCTTTTTAAATTCAGGTTTAACGTTGTTTAAAGATTATTGTCCTAGGATTAAATGTAATAATCTTTACTGAAATAGTTGTTAAAGCAATAGGTAAAAGCAATTTTTTACCATTAAATGTCCTATTTTTAAATATAAAGCTTATTCTACAACGAAAATGGGGCAAAAAAATCTCTTTAAAAAATACTTTTTTAGGTGTGGAAAAGAATATAAGTCTGAGGTGCGGTAGTGGAGGAAGTGAGGTGTGATGTTTTTGTTAGACCTTGGGAGAATGTGAAATTAGTAGTTTTTTGATCGTTGAAATGATTTAGATATGATCATGTCCCGACCATTGGGAAAAAAATAAGTAGAAATAAAAAAGGTAATTAGCCGAAGTTATTCTTCTGCTAATTACCTTTTTTTTCTTCGATAAATTAATCAATTAAAATATTTAAAAAAGACCGAATTAATTGAATAGAGTACGATGTGAAGATATGAAAGTTTTTTTATTATTTGATAAATATGGTTGAAACTACTATGTGAATTGAAATAAAAATCGGACGCTAATATATTAGCTGTTCAATTTTTAGAAATATATAGGTATAGACAAAAAGCTATCCCTCATTAAAAAGTAATGCTCATACACTTAGATTTAGGACTATTGTTGTTTTTGAAAAACGGGTTATAGTTGCAAAAAGTATTGTGTAACTAAGCGTGATTACTTAATAATAAGGGATAGAGGATGTAGTGTTTGTTATGAATGAAATTGTAGTGTTTGCTATTTAGTATAGTCCTTTGATGAACTCATAATCTTTTTCTTCCTTGATTTCTTTCTTCCACAATTCTTTGTTTTTGGTGGAATACAAATAGATTTGAACTACTTTAGAAGCTGTGATACCACAGATTATTAAGATAGCTAATATTACTATTACATATAAGGTTGTAATCATACATGTGTTTTTTTTAAATGTTTAAAATATACTGAGTCAAGTCTTCCATATCCGCATCATTAATTTGAGGGAATGGAGGCATTTGTGGTGCATCAGGTCGTTTTTTGCCAGGCTTTTTAATCCATTTGATTAGATCAGCTTTATTTCCTGTATAGATTTCTTTCATTTCTGTTACAGGAGGACCTACTAGAGGTGTCTTCTCTTTGTGACAAGCCGCACAATAGCTATTAAAAACAGCTTTTCCCTTAGCAGTATTATCTCCTACAGCTGATGCTTCGGCTAATGCTAGTTCTTCTTGTTGCTGTTTGTTGTTGAGTTGTTCTCTAGCTTCTTTTGAAGCTTGTTCGAAGGCTGCTGTTTTTTGAGCCATTAATTCGCGGTGAGGGTTGATTGCATTAGCTCTATATACATGACGACCACTTCCCATGAATACGACTACGATACTCATGGCTATAACGATGCGCTTGAAGTATCGGTCCAGCTGTTCGTCTGTTCCTCTTAAGGTTTGAATCATATAATAGACAGCATAAATAGCTACAGCTACTCCTGTAAGGATGATTCCCATCATCGTCCAGCTAAATCCTTTGGCTGGTAAAGTAGCCATAACTATTGGTCCAAATAAGAATTGAGCAATAGAAGCACCAAGGGCTAATTGATATCCAATACGCTTTACTTTTGCTCTTGTAAACACTTTAAAATATTCTTCGAAAGGGTAATTTTTACGTCCCATATACCATGTGATAAATAAACCTGTGAGGGCTAGTGAAGCACAAATAAAATGGAAATACCTAGGGAATACGTTTGGCAAAGCAAGTGCTGATAGAAAACCACGAACACTCATCCATTTTTCAGGGAACAACATTAAGTTGATATTCACTAAGAATATTAATGGGATAAATAAGAACATCAAGACAGCTAACACATTAATAGATATGTGTAAAAGCTTCATGTTTGCCATGGCTTCCCATGTGTACTTATGCAAATAAGTTAATAGGAAAACAATAGCCACTAAAGGGATAATCAATATCCACATAATTCCTGTTAGCGAATTCGCCGTATAGAAATAAACAGTATATAGGGCATTGATACTTAGTAGAGGAGCAACACCAAGTACCACAGCAAGTGATTTATTGACTGTGATGGTAGCTGCTATTTCTTGTGCTAAGACATCGTATTCTTTGTTTTTAAGTCCTTTTATTTCTGCCCACAGCGTTGCAATTGATCCGCCTACCATCAGGTTGACAAAGACGATGTGTGCTAAAAATGAAACGACTAATAGCAAGACCAATAGCCATTCCGGAAGAGGTAAGTCTAATGGTATATCTTTAGGTAATGGAGTATTGTTCATAATTATTGTTGTTTAGATTTTTGTTCGATAAAATGTTCAACAGAGTGTGTTGGATTTAATTGTGATCCAGCACTTTGTGATCCTTCTAATGCGGTACCACTCTGTTGTAAGTAGTAGATATAATGAGCTAGTGCATCTAACTCTTCTTCATTACCTGGGTATGGAGGCATATATGGTCTACCATTGTGCATATTTGGTATATAGGCTTTCATTCCGTTGATGTCTAACGGTTTTCCAATGCCGTACATTTTTTCAAATACGTAGATTATGGAGTTTATTCCTTGAGAAGTATGACATCTCGAACAAGCGATCATAAATACATCTCTACCTGCTTCAAGTTTATTTTCGTCTGTGATTTCTGTGATACGAGTATAGGTTGCGTGTTTCAGTATACCGTCGCGCTGTAATAAAGGGTAATCTTCTTCGCGAATAAGGTTAGAATACATATAGTCTCCAATGACATAAGGTTTTCGAATGAATTCACGTACACGTTCAAATATACCTAAGAATCCAAGAGAAAGTACAAATGGAATAATGACCATAATTAGATTGACCTTTTTAGGCTTCCACAACACCCATATTGCTAGAAGAGCTAACGAGCTTGTCGCTACTAAAATGATATACTTAAGTATATCGTAGTAAAGTTCAAATTCCATAGTACCTACAGCAGTACTCATATTTGCTGTCATGGCTTCCGGTATCACATTGTAGTAGTGTATCGCTGCTAATATTGACATAGGTAACCACAACAGTGTCCATATCGCTGTTGTTTTCATGGCAGTTGGACGAATAGGACTCTCTTTTTTTGTGAATAACATGATTAACAAGAATCCGAATGCACCTCCTATAACCATAGCCGTTGGCGTTCTAAATAGTAGTTGAGGTAGATATATAGGGTTTGTTAATCCATTAATAAATGAGTGTTCTTCTATCCAGTTTCCTGGATCCATCATAAAACCAAGGATCGCTACGATAATAGCCATCGTTAGCCATGAGAAGGCTGATAAGAACCATCCAAATCGGATATGACGTTGTTTGGCACGTAGTGATTTGTTAGAGTTTTTCCATGTAAGGAAGTAGATCATAATAAAGATTACTTCTAAAACGAAGACAATCCATTCTGTAAACCATCCCCAGTAAAATACGCGGATTAAACTACCAATTGAGTTTGGGCTAATTAATGCTGCAGAAAACCATATTCCTACTCCTGTCATTGCCCCCATTGTGGTTGTGATAACGAACCCAACCATCATCATGCGTTGTACCATTTTGTCCCAAGCTAAGTCAGTGACCTGGTCAGGGCCACCTCTCATTACTCCTTTTTGCTCTAGTAATGTAATGTATGGGATAAAACCAACTGCAAGACCATGATTGATGAAAACGTGTATAATCGCTATCATTGCGATAAGAAAACGGTCGTTCAACCAGTCTAAATGAAATAAAGGAAAATCCATATTGTGTTATTTTTCAGCAAAGTTAGAATGCTAGCTACTGAAAAGTATTACACTAAACGTGGTGATATTTACACTAATCAATTCCACGTAGTTTGTAAATAGGGATTTTGATATAAAGAATCAATTATTTACTCTTTCTGCGGAATTCTTCAGGGGACAATCCAGTGTATTTTTTGAAGAACCTAGAGAAATAGGCATTATTTTTAAAGTCCAAGGCATACGAAATTTCTGTAATAGATAAATCAGCATTAACTAATAAGCGTTTACATTCTAAAATAACGCGATTGCGTATCACTTCTCCAACTGTTATACCTAGTACTTTTTTACACTGTGAGTTGAGGTGATTTGGTGTTATATATAGTAATTCTGCATACTCACTAGGTAGTCGTTTTTCTATGAAGTGAGTTTCTATTAGTTTTTCTAAATTTTTAACTATCGCATGTGCTCCATTTGTTTCGTTGTGCTCTTCGTGATCAAAGACTTTTTTGACCAGAAATAATTGTGTTTCTAGAAACAACTCAAGCATGAGTACTTTCATATAATCCTTTTGTAAAGGCTGGTTCTCTAAGTAAGCGTAGTATATCTTTTCAAATTTACTTTGTAAAGTTTCATAGCACTTCTCACAAGAGAACTTGGAATAGTGTGCATTGCCTCCGAAAAAAGTAAACTCACTTAGGTAATTTGGGTTTACTAAAAAGGTGCGTAAGAAATTGTCATTAAAGTTTATCAAGAAACCTTCAGTACCTGGTTCGAATTCCCATTTGTGCACTTGTGATGGATTTAGGTAGAATAGGCATTTCTCTTCGATAGAGAATTTCTCAAAGTCAATAGAGTGAATTCCTTTTCCTTTTGATACAAATAATATTTGGTAGAAGGCATGTCTATGCGGAGAAGACACCATGGTAGGTCTATTAGAAATATACTCTTCTAATCGATATACAACACAATCTTGTGATATGTTGTTATTGTCGAGTAAGTTACAAATGTTGTAAATGGGAATGCTGTTGTTCTCCATATCTCTAATATTTTGTACAAAGATAGGAATATGATAGATGTGATAGAGATAGTAGTTATAGAAATAAATTATCGTGTGATTTTATTTATAAGTAGAATAACTGAATAGTAAAATTACTTTTATTATTAATGTGCTGATTTTTTGAGTGTTAATTTGCAATTAAATAGTGTTGCTTGTATAACAGATACAGTTTTTTACTCCATTGAATAGTAGTATCTTTGCACTCCAAAATTAGATACAGTGAATACAACAATAGCATTTATAACTCCACCGTTTACACAGTTAAACACACCTTATCCGGCTACGGCATATATTAAAGGGTTCTTGAATACTCTAAATATAGATAGTTATCAGGCGGACTTAGGGATAGAGGTTATATTACAATTGTTTAGTAAACAAGGGTTAGTAGATTTGTTTGACTATGTGCATGAACACATAGAAGAGGTATCTCCTAATGTTCACCGTATCTTAGCTTTAGAAGAAGACTATATCGCTACGATAGATGCAGTAATCGCTTTCTTGCAAGGAAAGAATCCTACGTTAGCACATGCTATTGTACAAGAAGATTATTTGCCAAGAGCATCTCGCTTTGAGCAATTAGAAGAGTTAGAGTGGGCATTCGGGACAATGGGTATTCAGGATAAGGCAAAACATCTATCTACCTTGTACTTAGAAGATTTGTCAGACTTGATCGTAGAGACGGTAGATACTAACTTTGGGTTTAGTAGATACGCAGAGCGTTTAGGACGTTCGGCACATACATTCGATGAGATGTATGAGGTACTTCAACAGCCATTGACCTATATCGATGAGATTACGATAGCGTTACTTCAACAGCTAATAGATAAGACTAATCCTAAGATTATTGGTTTTTCAGTACCTTTTCCAGGTAATCTATATAGTAGCTTTAGATGTGCTCAGTACATCAAAAGTGAGTATCCTCATATCAAGATAACGATGGGTGGAGGATTCCCAAATACAGAGTTACGTTCGTTAAAAGATGTACGAGTATTTGAATTCTTTGACTTCATTACCTTAGATGATGGGGAAGCTCCACTGGAAAACTTGATTCTATATGTAGAAGGTAAGATTACACAAGAGGAATTAAAACGTACACTGATTGTTAAAGAGGGAGAGGTAGTCTATGTTAATAATCCTCTAAAGCGTGACTATAAACAGGCTGAAGTTGGTACACCCGATTACTCTGATCTACTACTAACAGAATATATCTCCGTGATAGAAGTAGTGAATCCAATGCATCGTATGTGGAGTGATGGCCGATGGAATAAACTGACCATGGCTCATGGATGCTATTGGGGTAAGTGTACGTTCTGTGATATTAGTTTAGATTATATCAAAGTGTATGAACCAATAGCGGCTAAGCAGATTGTCGATCGTATGCAAACGCTAATAGAACAGACAGGAGAGACAGGGTTTCACTTTGTAGATGAGGCTGCACCACCAGCATTAATGCGAGAATTAGCCTTAGAGATTATCAGACGTAAACTAACAGTATCGTGGTGGACGAATATTCGCTTTGAGAAGAGTTTTACTAAAGATTTGTGTTTACTACTAAAAGCATCTGGATGTATAGCTGTATCAGGAGGACTAGAAGTGGCGTCAGATCGTTTACTTAAACTAATTGACAAAGGGGTAACAGTAGAGCAAGTGGCTCGTGTGAATAGAAACTTTACAGAGGCCGGTATTTTAGTACATGCTTACTTGATGTATGGCTTCCCAACACAAACAGCACAAGAAACAATAGACAGTTTAGAGATGGTACGTCAGCTTTTTGAGGCTGGGGTTATGCAGTCGGGTTTCTGGCATCAGTTCGCGATGACAGCTCATTCACCTGTAGGGATTAATCCTGAAGAGTATAAAGTAGAACGAATAAATGCTGAGATGGGAACATTTGCAAATAACGATGTGCCTCACGTAGAGATGAATGGTGCGATACACGACAAGTTTTCCTTTGGATTGAAAAAATCACTGTTTAACTATATGCATGGTATGTGCTTTGACTGGCCGTTGAACGAATGGTTTGATTTTAAAGTACCCCGTACGAGTATAGCGTCAGATTATATATTTAGCTGTTTAAACAACGAACCTTTGACAGTGTGTAAGCCTAATCAAAAGGTTGTATGGTTGGGAACCTTCCCTTATATCGAATACTTCGAAAAGAAGAAAAAGAACAGAGTGTTTGAGATGGCTCAGTTGGTGTTTTATACCAAGAAAGAAACTATTGCTGTAGATGTGGATAGAGTAGTGGGAGATTGGTTTGTACACTTCGTTGAAACATTAAAAGAGAAAGCGTCACAAACAATGACTTATCAAGAGATGAAGAAAAGTTTTGAGGAATTTACCAACGAAGACTTCGAGCCTTTCTGGTATTCTAAACCTGCATTGGCATTAAAAGAAATGGCATTATTAGTCTTATAAGTTGATCTATTATGAGAAAGGAGACTTCTACTAACTTTAGTAACGAGAATACGCTAAAAGAGTATTGTGCAGCTCATCGCGTCTTAATGCAAATAAGTGGCCGATGGAAGATGTCTATACTGTTTGCCTTGATTGAGAGAGAATTGCGTTATCATGAGTTTATCGAAGTACTGCCTAATCTGTCAGAGCGCATTCTTACTAAGCAGTTAAGCGAATTGCAAAAAGACAATTTGATTAGAAAAGAGAAGGATAAAACAGCTTCCGTTTATTGGTTAACATCAAAGGGAAAAGACTTTATTACGATAATAAAATCTTTTCAGTCATTAGGTGATTTATAGAAAGCAGACTTCTTCTAAGAATTCGATTACTTCTCCATTAGGGCTATAGACAAGGCTATTAGTTACAGCTACGTCTTTATTATTGTCTGATAGTGTGATGTCAAAAGTGCCATGACTTAAATCTCTTGCACCTATCTTTAGAGCTTCTGTTCTAGCCAGTGCTGCATCTTTTACCGTAAAACAGATGTGAAGTAAGGCATTTTCGATATACTCGTCATTACTTGTTCTTTTACGTCCTTGTGTAGGAATATCAGCATCTTTATCAAATACTTCTAAGTACATATTTAACTTGGGTTGAAACAACATAGTAGCTTGTTTTAAATTAAAGTCTGGTAATGACCATGTATGTACTTGTACAAAACCTAATTGCTCATAGAAGAGGATAGTTTCACTATATGCTTGTGCTTTGATAGCATAGTGATGAAAAGCAGTAATGTTATCTTTTAGTTTCATCTTTTTTGACAAACTTATGTGGTATTATTGGCTTAGACAAGGACAGACATAATTGTTCGTTAGACAGCTATGTTTAGGTTTTACTTAACTCAATTAGTTTTAAACAAGTTTTGTAGTTACGTGTGGTAGCAGTTACTTTTAGTTTGTTTTCTATAAGCGTATTAGTGATTTTTGTTTTTCCATAACCAATCGCTGCGACTAGGTATACGGCAGAGGTTGTAATGTGAATAAGCTCTGTGTCGGCTTTCTTTTCATTAAGAGAATCTAAGTGATTTAGTTGAGGTGGACTATTAATGAAAGAGATATATAGTTTTGACAGTTCATCTGTCGTATTATAGGGGTTTTGGTTGACGATGTCCTCGAATTGTTCGCTTGACATGGTTAGTATTGAGATGTTTAGCCCAAAGTTATCTCGTATTGTTTGGTGTATTTTTAGAGACAAGGCATGAGGATCTTGTGTCGTAGTTTGATATACAATATTACCACTTTGTATATAGGTCTTTATATTCTGTAGCCCTAGAGTAGTACACAACGATTTTAACGCTTCTATTTTTATGATGTTTTTACCACTGACATTAATTCCTCTAAGAAGTGTTATGTATGTTTTCATATTCAAATATAATTAAAAATAGAAAGTTTTTAGTTTAATGGTTAAAAAGTTATTTTTTTCTTTTTATACAAATTTTATAAGAAAGCTTGTGATATCATCTGTTAGTTTATTTAAACTTAATCTATATTATATTTTTTAATAAACTTGCTTGTGAATTGATTTATGGAGTGTACTACAGTATGTATTGCGTATTGTGTAAAATTAGTCTAAATAAAATAATATTGTATACATTTGCACTTTGAAAAAAAATGGCATCATGTTTAACACGATATCGAAACTATCTTTACTAACTTTTTTTATTCTTTTGTTTAGTGTGATAAGTGTAAAGGCACAGAATAAGAAAAATACACTTTTGATTATTGATCCCTTAGGTAAGCCTATTAGCGATGTATATGTACAAGTTATTTCAGGAGAATACACATACACAGATTTGACGGACAATAAAGGGAGTGCTAAGTTTGGGAAAGTAGAGAATATTTTCACGGTAATCACCAGTCATTTGGGGTATGGAGTTGAGCAAAAGCAATTTACAGTTAACAATAAAGCAATCTATAAACTAGAGCTTATTCCGGTAACTACAGCATTGCAAGATATTGTGGTAACTGCTAAAGAAGGCAAAGGATTGAGCAGTAGTTCTATTATCAATAGAAAAGCAATGGCTCATCTTCAACCTTCTAGTTTTTCTGATTTAATGGAGTTACTTCCAGGAGGTAAAGCATCGGAACCGAATTTAACGTCTACGAACAGAGTGCTTATTCGCGAGTTTGGAAAAGGTGGAGGGCAATATAATACTGGTTCATTAGGGACACAGTTTATGATTGATGGAGCTATATTGAATACAAATGCCGATTTTCAAGTGTCGGTGGATAGAAATGGACCGACGCATAATACGACTAATATTGGGGTGGATATGCGTACTATAGCAACTAACGATATTGAAAGTGTTGAGATTGTTAGAGGAATACCATCTGCAGCTTATGGAGACTTGACTTCTGGACTTGTGAAGATTACTCGTAAATCAGGATTTAAATCGCTTGAAGCACGTCTCAAGACAGATGGCTTTAGTAAGCTGTTTTATTTAAGTAGAGGTTTTGCAGTTTCAGCAACTTGGGATATTAATGTGAATGTGGACTATTTAAATGCGAAAAGTGATCCTCGTGATATAACTCAATTATATAATCGTTATGGAGTTTCTATTCGTTCGAAAAAAATCTATTCCGTCGGCTTAAGCGATTTGAGTTGGCAAACGAATTTAGATTATAAAGCTAGTATTGATAAGAATGTAGTAGATCCAGATGTAGGGTATGAAAAAATTGATAGATACAAAAATCAAAAACATGTCTTTTACCTTACCAATAAATTAGAGCAGCGTTTCTTTGGAAATTCGTTTATTGATAAACTTAGTTTACAAACGAATATTAGACAAGCAGTAGAGAACTTAAAACAGCGTAAACTCGTACAGTTTAGTGGGCCTACTTCAATTTCTGTAGCTACAGAAACAGGTGTTAATGACGGCTATTACCCAAAGACTACCTTTGTGTCTAATTTTCGTACAGAAGGACGTCCACTGGATATTCAAGCTCAATTAAAAGGCGAGGGAGATTTTACTACGGCAAGTATTAAGCACAATATTGAGTTTGGTGTAGATTACCGCTATTCTAAGAATAATGGGAAAGGACAAATATATGATGTAGCTCAACCACCATCGGATAATATGACTACTCGGCCTAGATCATTTAATGATATTCCAGCACATCAGACATTAGCATTATTCCTTGGTGATCGCATGGAATATGCTATACAAAAGCATAAACTATCCTTATATGCAGGTATGCGTTTATCGAAGATGTTGGATGTTTCTCAAGAATATAGCATTGCCAATAAGATATATGCTGAACCTCGAGTTAATCTACAGTGGAATTTTCCTAAAGTAATTATTGGAAATGGAGAACTGATAAGTGGGGTGACCTTAGGTTATGGAGAGCTGTACAAGCAACCAACTTTAGGAATGCTTTACCCTAATTTACAGTATTTAGATTTTACTCAGCTCAATTTTGGACATATCAATCCAGATGTTAGACGAGTTAACTATATGACGTATGTCGTAGATATTACCAATAAGAAACTTTTGGCAGCTAAGAACGTGAAGAAAGAAATTCGTTTAGATCTAGGGTATAAAGGGCATAGCCTGTTTGTGACCTATTTTGATGAACAGATGCCTTCTGGTTTTCGATCAGTAAGTAATTATAACTCCTATGTTTATAAGCTGTATGATACTTCAGGATTAGATATAGCAAATATGACAGCTCCTCCTGTGTTAGCTGAGCTGCCATATGAAGATAAGGCAGTACTGATGAGTAGAAGTCAACAAAACAACGGTAGTGAAACTTATAAGCGAGGAATAGAGTTTGGTTATTACTCTCCCCGTATTAAAGCATTGCAAACCAGATTTACTTTTATGGGAGCGTGGTTTAGGACAACCTATAAAAATAGTCAACCTATACAAGAAAAGCCTAATGTTTCTCTTGCTGGTAAAGGATATGAGTATATTGGAATTTATAACAATGATACAGGGTTCGAAAAGTCTGGAATGAATTATAATCTTGTAGTGGATACGTATTTGTCTAGTATTGATATGAATATCTCGGCTTCGGTACAGGGAACATGGTTTTTACGCGAGTATAGAGCATTCAAGCACGATGCTCCTATAGCTTATTTTGGTTTAGATGGAGTGATCCATGATTATACGGATATGGATCGTACTGATACCTACAAACAGTGGTTAATACGACCTGTATCTGTCACTGATAATATGGAAGAGCGATTACCTTTTGATGTTCAGGTTAATCTAAAGGTAACCAAAAAGATATTTAAGAGTTTGGGGGTTTCTTTATTTGTCAACAAGTTGTTTGACTATTATCAGCCCTATTATTTTAACAATAAAAAAGTAGAAAGACCAAGTTCTACTAATCCGTATTTCGGAATGGAATTAACTTATAATTTTTAATAGTATGAAAAAAAGAGTATTAGCCATAATAGTGGCCGTAATGAGTCTGACAATGACCACAATATCATGTAGTAGTGATGATACTGCAATTGAAAATGATCAACAATCTCAAGTAAGTAATTTGCGATTAGAGTTTAATACAAATAAGATTACGGGTTTTAAAAGTTTTGAAAAACTTACAGTTGTTCTAGTTGAATTAAATACAGGTAAAGAAATATTAGCGGACTTAAGCGAAGACTCTACAAAGGCTATTGTTGCTGCAAAGGGATCTTATCGCGTAACGATAGATGGTATTGCAATATTAGAAAGTGGAGATAAAGTTGGAATTGCATCTAATAGCGAGGTGAAGTTAATTAATGCAGAAGACAAATTAACATTAAGCCTAATTGCAAAAGCATTTGCAAATGACTTTATTATCGAAGAGGTATTTTTTACAGGGGTTGTATCTAAGGAAGGAAAAGGGTATAACTCTGGTAAATATTTTAAAATCACCAATAATACAGATAAGACTTTATCAACAGGAGGTTTGTTAATTCTTCGTTCAGCATTTAATTCAGCAATCAAACAAAATAATTATACACCAGAGATTCGAGAAGAGGCTATGCCTGTTGGAGGTGTATTGTATATTCCTCATGAAATTGGTAAAGAAGTTGAACCTGGGGATTTTATAGTAGTGGCAGATATGGGATTAGATCATAGTGCACAGGTTTCTACTGCGTTTGATTTATCTGGATCGGATTATGAGTATCCAAATATGGATAATCCTAGGTTGGGACAGGTAGATAGTCCTGGAGTGCCTAATGCACTTGTTATTTATTCAGAGATGAATTTTAATATGTTCTTTTTACACAATAGAGGATTTGAAAGTTATGCTATTGCTCGTTTTCCTGAAGGTGTGACAGTTGAGTCTTGGTTGAAGGATTATAAGTATGATTATTCTTTTGAATTTGCAGCTAATGGAAGAGTGGTTGATCGCACACATTATAAAGTACCTAATCAATGGATATTAGACGGAGTGAATAGTTCAGTTCAAGCTGCTTGGGAACACAACCCTATAGGAACTTCAGTGGATAGTGGTTATACTGGTGTCGGTACTGAGGATGGAGATCCTGCAAGATTTGGTAAATCTATTCGCCGTAAGCAATTAGGGGTAATGGAAAATGGAAAACCATTGTATAAAGACACGAATAATTCAACAGAGGACTTTATTCAGTGGGGAACAGAGGCAAGTCTTAAAAACGGAATAGTACATTAATATTATATTGATGAGGTTTCAAAATAGTATTTTGTTTATATGCTTGTGGTTGATTAGCATTGTTGGGTATGCTCAAAAAGATAGGGGTTATTTTCAGAGATTAAACCAACAGTATGATCCAGTAAGACAAGAGAAAGAAGTTTTGTTTAGTAACCCGGCATTTATGTCGGGTTATAGTATATATTCTTTTTCTGATTTTGATGCTGGATATGGTCAACACAAAAAGAAAACCTATTTATTGCAAGAGGGTAATCAAAGCAAAGGCATTCAGGTGAAAGGAAGTTCGTTTAAACGATTAAAAAATAACAGTGTATTGTGGGGTGAGGTTGTTTATCAAGATAAGCAACATAAAGGAGTTCAATGGAATTCATCATTAGACTTGGATTATATCGGACCTTATGTATTAGCAGATTCTACAAAAGGAACGAATAAATATGAATCCTATGCTTTTATGGGAGGAGTAGCTAAACAGGTAAGTAATTGGCGCTTTGGTGCAGAAATGAGTTATAAAGCTCAGATGGCTCATAGAGATAGAGATCCACGGCCAAAGGCGACCACATCTGACTTGAAGTTAAAAGCAGGTATCGCCTATAACTTGTACAAAGATATTGAGATAGGAACTTTTGCCGAGTTAACTTCCTATAAACAGTCTACTGACGTGAAGTTTTTTAATCAAACGGGGCGTGCAAGTCTTTATCAAATGACGGGGTTAGGAGAGTATAGTTTTTATTTTAGTAATAAGACACAAGATGCTCATTATAATTATAATGGGATACATACAGGAGTTAGTATCGTTTCTCATGAGGATATTGACTTTGGTTTAGTGGGCTATTTTACTCATGGAAAATTAGACAAGCAAGTCAGTTCTCAGTATGATATAAATAGATTAGAGAACAAACAGTGGAGTATAGATGCTTTCAAAGGGTTTACTATTGGGAGACATCGCTTGTTGGCACATGTGGTGTTTTCTTTTTTCAAAAGAGAGGGAACAGATATATTATATACGAATATAGATACTAACTTAGATAAGTTAATGGAACGAAAAGCCTATAAAAAATCAATTGATTATAGTGAATTTAGCGTGATGTATCAATGGGAAGGTCAACGTGATTTTGTTTCTTTTAAGCCTTTTTATATTTATCAGAAAGAACAAGAGAGCATGTTGTTATTGGATAGAAATCAGTCATTTACCTATGGGGTTATAGGAGGTATGGGAGAGTATAGACGTATGCTGTCTAGTAAAAGTGTATTGACACTTTCTACTTCTGTTCAACACAGAGCAATTATCCAAGCGAACAATCAGTTAAATACAGATTTGATGAAACCATCGATAGGTCAGTGGTTAGAAAGCGATTACCTACTCAAAAGTAGTAATTGTATAAGTAGCAATCTTTCTGTTCGATATGATCATCAATTGGCTAGTAAATTAGGTTTATATACGCTAGTGGAGTATCAACAAGAAAAGTACAGTGAATTTCCTGTAAATCAATACATGGGAGTTAGATTAGGAATAACGTTTTAATATAGAGGATAATAGCGACATGAAAAGAAGTTTTACCAGCCTAATGGTTGGTGTGATGATAGTGTGTTTGTATAGTTTTGACCAAGCATGGACTACAGATCCAGCGTATGAACAGATAATAGACGGGTATAAGAAGCCTATTAGCCAGTGGCCAAAGCCAACGATTGATCAAGGCGTAGCTTGGGAAGAAATGACTAGCATTAAAAGAGATACAGCTTATTTTACGACACAAGATAAGCCAGAGGTTATCTTAGGGAAGATGTTGTTCTTTGATCCTAAATTGTCGAAATCTCAGCAAATTTCATGTAGTTCTTGTCATGATCCTGAGATGGGGTGGACAGACCGCCGACAAGTAGCTTTGGGACATGACCATCTGGAAGGAAGACGTAATACGCCAAGTTTATACAATATTGCTGATCGAAAAGTATTCTTTTGGGACGGTCGTGCAAATAGTATTGAAGAGCAAGCAGTTGGTCCATTGACTGCACATAATGAGATGGCTATGAATATTGCAGAATTGCCAGAACGTTTAAGTCAAGTGAAAGGGTATTTACCTTTGTTTGAGTCGGCCTATGGTAGTCCTGAGATCACCAATGAAAAGATTATTCGTGCTATTGCTGCTTTTCAACGAACGATTAAGAGTCAGCCTAGTCGTGTAGATCACTTTATAGATGGAAAATACAACTATTTAACTGATCAAGAGATTTATGGTATGCACTTGTTTCGAACAAAAGGTAGATGTATGAATTGTCATTTCGGAAAGGATTTGACAGATGACTCTTTTCACAATATCGGTTTGACGTATTACAAGCGATTTTACGAGGATTTAGGTCGTTATAAAGTAACTAATAATCCTGATGATGTAGGCAAATTTAAGACCCCATCACTGAGAGACTTGAATAACACAAGACCGTGGATGCACAATGGATTATTTGACGATTTACAAGGCATTGTCAATTTGTACAATAGTGGTATGCATATGATTGATCCAACGCAAGAGCAGAAACTACAAGATCCTTTATATCCCGTAACAGATTCTTTAATGAAACCTTTAAAGTTGACAAGAGATGAGGTCAAAGCAATTGTCTCTTTCTTAGAGGCGTTATCAGGTAGTCGATTTAAAATGGATAGACCTGACTTTCCTAGAGAATAGTTAATCAACAAGATAATATTATAGGTAAACAAAAGTCTTTAATTGCCATAATTGGAGGCTTTTGTTACTTCTGTTCGAGTCTTTTTAGTCCTTGTTCAGTTTTATAAATAATAAAAGCGATTGCTAGAGTTATGGTAACAAAGAATATGCTACTTAGTAGTTTAGAATTTATCAAGTCAAGATAGTCTATCAATATAAAAGGAAGTATGACTATTCCCATATAGATAAAACATTTGCCACTATACTTTTGCGCATAGTCCCAATTGGGCTGATTCTTCATCGCTCGATAAGTTCTATATCCTATGATCCCATTGATTGTTTTGAGATGAGGTGCTATTAATCCTAGTACAATAAATAAAATGGGAAAGAGTATGTAATGTGTTGCTATCATAGTGTTGTTAGTTGGTAATGGTCAAATAAGTCAAAACAATACTGCCTATACTTATAGCTAAGGGAAGTATCCAATCATACCAGCGCATTGGGTCTTTAGAGTATTTTAGTCGTGTGTAAACATTAGCACTCATTAGCGGTACAATGGCTCCAATTAATAAAATAGACTGTGCAACTATAAACCACTCCAATATTATAGTTAGAGTACCAAAAACACCTATAAATATCCCAGTGTAGCGCATAGTCAAGTTTAACGCCTTAACCATAGAAGCAATATCATATAGTTTTTTACGCTCGTCAGACATCGTGTTATATCCAGCTAATAGACCATCAGCATTATCTGGTGTAAGAAAATAGCTTATTCCTACGTATAGTAAACCTATTACAATAAATGGTTCCATCTTATTTATTTATAAAGTTAACAATACTTGGTACTAACTCATCATGTAGAGGTATATCAGGTTTGTTGTATAAAGCTAAGTTATCTTCATCTTTTACTACAGTTTTTAGTACATGATTCATACCTTTTAGGGTGATCAGAGTTGCAGTAGGCATAGCTTGTTTTAAGTAATTACCTTGATCTGTTTTTACTTGCAAGTCTTTATCACCTTGAAGAATTAAGATTGGTTGTTTTACCTTTTGTATTTCGATTGTTGGATTATACTTCATCCACGAAATTAGGTAAGGTTGAACAGAAGGTCTATACAGGTTCATTAACATAGGAGGAACATCAGTTACTTGTTCTCCATTTTTTAGCTTATTATGAATATCTTCTACAGCTTTCGCAAAGAAAGGAGCCTGAGTTGTTAATTGTTTGTACAATGTTTTGTCTATGGATTCTCCTGGTCCTTGTAGAGAAATAAGTTTACTTACAGCTTTATTGTTTTGGCTAGCCAGAGTAGCAACTAATGCTCCTTCACTATGTCCAATGAGTATAATGTTTGGGTACTCTTTTTTGAAATAATCAATCACTAAGTTTAAATCCTTTACGTTGTCTTCGAAAGTCATGTCTGATTCTTTCAACGTTTGCTTTTTCATCTGAGCAAACATTCTTTTGTTGTAAGTAAATGTATTTATTCCATTAGCATGTAGTCCTTCGGCTAAGTATTTATAAGAGTTGGCTTTTACTCCAGCTGCGCTATTGCCGTTTTTATCTGTAGGCCCAGAGCCTGCAATGATGATAGCTAATTGCTTACTGTCTTTATTAGCAAGGTATAAGTCTCCGTCTATCTCACTGTCTATTTGGATTGGAACTTGTGCAAAACTATAAGCAACAGTTAATATAAATGCGAAAGTTAGTAGTAGTTTTTTCATTATGTAAACGGTTTGGTTAATATAGTCGAGTGATGTATCTAGTCAATGTATCGACAGCAAGAATAGTGATGACAAAGACAATAATCATTGAGGTCTTTTTTAAGTGTGTAGCCGTTTTAAACCCTTGATAGATATAGTATCCAAATAAAACAAGCATCAGTATACTGACCAGTGAAACGATGATGAGATAGATCATTGCCCAAGGGTCGCTTTGTAGGAGTAATTCTGGGTTCTGTGGATTTTTCAGTAGTTGATTGACTATACTGCTCATATATCCATTTATATCGAATACCACACTAATGTCTAAACCGATACGTGCAATCAAAACGGTATTTATAATATCGATAAACCTTGTTCGCTTATTAATTACTCTGCCAAGTAGAAACAGGGCAATTGCCATAATTAATGATGTAATGACATAATCGCCAAGTGTCTGTAGTAGGCTTGGGTTTTTATTGATAGTGGCCTGTTTCAATATAGCTATTGATCTAGAATAGGTCAGTGTGCTCAAATAACAATTGACTACTCCAGCAGAAAGACCAATGAGTAATAAAGTCTTTTCCTGAACATTCTCAAACGGTTTGATTACATAATTTTTTAGTGTCATAAGTTGGTTGGTATATAGTTCGTTATTCCGTCTTTTGTAGCTGTTGGATATGAGCTATTATATCGTCTAGTTTGTTTCGTACAGTAGGATAGCTAATATTCATTTGAAGTGCCATCTGTTTTAGGCTACCACTACTTAAAAAGAAGGCTAGAATGAACTCTTGTTCCTCTTTGCTTAATCGCAATAGTAATGGAAGAGTGAATAGACCATTGACCGTAGTCTGGCAGTGCTCACATGATAGTTGAGTGACTTTGAGCTCACTTTCACAACTCGGGCAGTTTATAGGGAGTTTAGATTTAAAGGTCATTTATTTTTTTGTTTTATTCAGATAAATATAAATAAAATTAATTAATAGTTTAATATTATTTATATGTTGTTTGATAATATATTCTAGTGTTTTTGTTTCAATGAAAAAAAAGAGACTCTTTGAAAATCAAGGAGTCTCTTTTTTGCGCAGTAGTTATTTTATAAGTCGCTTTTTAATAAAGGTTTTTCATCTTGTCTGTTGTCCCAATGATTAATAGGGTGATCAGGGTATAAGTTGCTTGGAGTAATTAACTTGGTATTGATTGCATTGATAAACTCTTTGTTTTTTTTGATCTTTGTTTTTTCTTGATAGACGATTTCATCGGTCTGACTGTCCTTAATCACAATTTTTAAAGTTTTTTTATCTAAACTAAGCACCGTATAAGTCTCACGATTATTGCGCTGTCCAATATAGTTCGGTAGTATACCAATATCTTTCAAGGCAACAGTACCTTCTATTAGCACTCCTTTATCAAAAGTAGCTTCATACTTAACTTCTTCGTTTTCGTACAGGGTATACTGATCTTCTAATACACCATCTTTTACCTTGTAAGAAGCATAAGGGGTGATATCTGAATAATATATTTTTTTAGAAACATAATTATTGATCAAGTACATGATAGAGGCTACTAGTTGATTACTTTCTTCTGTGTAGTAATGTACATCAAGTTTATAACCATTTTCATCATAGTTGGTTTTTACTTTATACGATCCTTGCATTGTTTGCAATACTCCTTGATAAGGTGTATTGTCTTTGAAGGCTATGTTTACTTGGCTTTTTAGCGTTGAGGTTTGTGTAATTTCTTGTGCACTTACCCCTGTAGTTAATAAGATAAATAGTATAGTTGATTTCTTAAACATATAATAGCAATTTTACAATGTAGGTTTGTAAAAGTAATAATTATTCAATGTGTATAGTTCTATAACTAAAAAAAGCGTCACTTAGTATAAACCTTCGTGACGCTCTAGTGTTATATCATTTGAAAGAGTTAACCTTCGTAACTTTCCTCAACATCTGTGTTGAATTGACTATGTGGAAATAGTTTTGTCGGTACGATTTTCTTAGATAAGATAGGGTCTAAAGCTTGATTAGCTTTATTTATTTTTGCGTCCATATTATAAAGAAGTTCATCATTTTCAGCTTTGTAAATACTTAGTTTTAGTTTATTCTTTTTATAATCTAACACAGTGTATTCATTGATTTCTTCTGTATCACTATAGTAGTCATATACATAATCCAATGCTCTCAAAGCTACTTGACCGCTTTCAAGAATCCCATCTTTTATTGTTGCTTGGTGTATTAATTTACCATCTTCATAGTTTAAATAAGTTCCATTAAGCATTCCATTTGTTATACGGTAATGTAGCATTAGCTTACCTGAAACATCGTATATTTTTCTTTCAGAAGTGTTTGGATTAGTAAAGTACTCTTCAGCTAATATTTTTTTATCCTCATCAGCCGTGCGATAAATAGTTTTTGTTTTCTTTCCACTTTCATAGGTCTCTTCTGAGGTATATTGCCAATAATCTGTGGTTAAGACACCATTATATGGTTCTCCTGCTTTGTACTCCATACTTGATAGTAAGTTCCCTTCCGAATTATAAGTCTGTGAAAGACCATTTTTTAATCCGTCTTTGTAATCAGTAATACTAGTTAATTGGTCATACTCATAGGTCTCTTCGCGCACTAACTCACCTGCTTCATAATGGTTTATAGCATACGGACTGTTAGATCCGTCATAGGTGTAAGATAAAGTTTCTTTTCCTTCTTTTTTTCCGTTTACATAAGGTGTGACCGTTAGTGTGTACTCATCTAAGATGTGCGTCTTTCCATTATATGGAGCTCCATCTTTATACGTAGTTTTAGTGACAATATTTCCTTGTGCATCATAGAATATTCCTTCTTTATTAAAGTCAATTTCATATGCCAAGAAGTATTTTATTTCTTGCCCATCTTCAGAAGACAAATAAGCTATTGCTTCTACAGGAATATACACTTTTGCATACGTTGCTACACCAGCATTAAATTTTTCAATACTCTTGATTTGCTTGTCAGAGTAATACTCATATTTAACTCCTGTATTTGTGTTATAATCATACGTACCAATTTCTTTTCCTTTAAGGTCGTAGTACGTTGACTTTGACGGGGTAGTGTTGTAATAATCCTGTTCAAGTAATTGAACTTCTTTTACTTTACCATTGGTGAAATAACTTACTTTTTTTGTCTCAGTATTATTGCTGTAAAAAGTTTCTTGTACGAGTTGAAAAGGAGGAGTTCCTTGACTCGTTTCATATTCTGCTACGTAAGTCGTTAGTCCTTTTTCATATTTGATTACTGAGCTAAATATTCCACCATAATGAAGGTATGAAGTTCCATTGTATGGTATACTACTACCATAATATTCATCAGCTTTATAAGTAAGTCGTCCAAGCTCTTTTCCATCTTTTGCATAATAGATGCTCAGGTTGTCTTTTTGCTCTTCAATTAATTGTTTTGTATTTGGATAGTACACTTTTTTAGAAATAATAACTCCATTTTTGTAAGTAACTATTTCATTTTCTTCATAGGATGTACCATCTTGTGGAGAATACCCATCATAAGTAAGGTTCCCTAGTTCTTTGCCATCTTTATCATAATAGACTGTATGACTAGGGTTAGATGTTTCTGCGTCATAAGTTATGATACTTTGAATGGTATTTTTATCCGTTGTCGTATAGAAGTTGGTAAACTTTACTATAGTTCCTTTGTTGTACTCATAAATCTGGGAAATGATATCACGAGTACTATTATCGTAGAAGTAAATAACTTGCCCATCATAATTTTCTTCATATCCATTGGTCATATCTGCTGTATAAGTTCCCAAAACTTCACCGTTTTTGTTATAGTAAGTTTCTGTTTTAGTAGTCCCTTCCACCTTCATTTCACTTTTTAGCTGACCATTGCTGTAATAGTGTTTTTGAGCAATTAATTCTCCCGCTTCATAGGTTACTGTTTGTGCAAATACATAATCTTGTTCCGCAAGATAAGACATTGTTCCAGTATAAGGAGATCCATCTTGATAGTTCATTTTTTCTATCTCATTACCATTGGCATCAAAGGTTTGTGAGCTAGTTACTCTTCCTTCTTCATCAAAAGTGAAATTAATCTTCTCTTTAGGGGATGCGGGATTGATGTATTCAAATTGTTTGAAAATTCCTTGTTCTGCTTCACCTAAATAGTACACGCCATTGACATATTGGATTACTTTACCGTTTTCTAGTGAACCAGAAGAGTTTTCTCTAAATGAGGCTTGGTAAGTTTCACCTGTAAATATATTGTGTGATACAGCATTTGTAGGTTCTCCTTCTTCGTTGTACATATAGCTCATTTGCTCTTTTCCGTCAGGAGTGAAATAACTAACCTTCCCATTATAAGAAATTGTTTTAGAATTACTGACTATACCTTGTCCTTTTATGATTAGTTGGTCGTTTTCAAGCGTATAAGTATTAAGGGGTTGAATAGTTTTTTTTTCAGCATTATACGGAGTATAGTTTAGGGCTAAACTTTTCTCTACAGGCGTATTATACCTAGTAGTAAAGATTGTGTCTTTGGCAACTTGGGCTTGTGCAGCCAGAGAAGATAAGACAACTGCAGGTAATAATCTTTTAATCATTTGATCGTGTTTTTTTTCTTTATATAAGAAAGTAAAAGTAGTAAACAATCTTAAAAATTATAAAATGTTCACAAGAATTTGTGATATTATAAGTGAGGTGCTTACAATGCGTTTTTATGAAGTGGATTACTTGATTGTTCGACGAGTTTTCTTTTTGACTTAATTGTCGTTTTAGTTGAAAAAAAAAGCCTTCACGGTTAGTGAAGGCTCTTAGTAATAAGTAAGTTAAGTAATTGTAATATTGATATAAAATACTAGTCAAACGAATACACCTAGTTCAGCAGTGTATTACTCTAGTTCTAGTTCTTTTTTCTTGAACAACAAACTACTATTCATAAGAACAATAGCGGATAAAATGAGTAGAATACCTACCCATTGAATTAGGATAACATCTTCGCCTAGTACAAGGAATGCTACCGTAACTGAAGCGGGTAATTCTAAGGATGAAATAATACTTCCTAACCCTACACCTGTCAATGGAAATCCCATATTTAGAAACATAGGAGGGAGTACTGTTCCAAATAAGGCTAATACTAATCCCCAGCCATAGAAAATACTAAAGTCAAAATCACGGATACCACTTGTGTTATCAGAGAATTGTTGATATAAGTTCATCATAGTTTCTGAGTTGTTAGGGCCTATTTGTGTGATAAAAACAAAAATACTAACAATGATAGTAGCTCCGATTAGCATAGACATACTACGTTTAGTAGCTGTTAAATGGTTTGCAATTCTTCCGGAAGCAAACATCGTAGTAGCAAATGAACATGATGCTAAGAAACCAAAGATTACACCTCTTATATCAAGGTTGATCTCGTTGGCTAAAACATTTGTTGCTAAAAGGGTTCCAAAGAGAATTAAGGAAATAGCGACTAGCTTGGTTGTATTAGGAAATGTTTTGGTCGCAATACTGTCTAGTACTACACCAATCCATACCGATTGCATCAACAATACCACGGCAATAGAGGCGTCAATATAACTCACAGCCATGTAGTAAAGTACAGATGTAAATCCCATAGATGTACCTGCCAAAATCAGGTTGCGGATATCTTTACCCGTTGCTTTTGCTTCGTCTGATTTTTTCTTGCGAAAAAAGTGAATTAACGATACGCATAGTAGTCCCAGTATAACTTGAGAGTAAGTTACCTCCGCAGTTGTATATCCACTTTTATATGCTAGTTTTACAAATGACGCTAGCATACCAAAGCTTGATGCACCTAAAGCAACAAGGAAAACTCCTTTGACCACATTATTTTGTTCTTTCATCTCTTTCAAATTTGCAAGGCAAAGGTAGGTATATTTTTATCTGTCCTATAGGACAAATGTCTACCTGGTGCCTAGGTATTGTTATATTTTTATTCTGTTACTAAATAGACGTAATAAGGGTTGAATATAATGAAAAGTTCGCGAATTGTAGGTGTGTATTTTGAATACTTTGATTGATATTTACTTAGCTTTGAGCGTTTAGTTTGTTCCTTGAGTTGACTATCTTATTTTTTGATATGTGCAATGATGCGTGCAGTATGCTTGAGGTATGCGTGCAGTTTTGTTGCCGAGAACTATGTTTTTGGGCAGTATACCTCAGGTATTCTGCACTAATCAGCAAGGATAGGGTAGAAATATGTTTGTTTCACTTAGTTTAGGGTGGGTTAAGTATATTTTTTTTTAGTGAAAATCACTAATGGTTAAGTTTTTAAAGGAAATGGAAAAGATATGCAGTAAAGAAAGTAAGTGTATTACTTAGAAAAAGAGACATTACAAAATTGTAAGGAAGGGATTATCAGCCAGAAGTAGCTAATCTTTTTGTTTCAAAGCGATAAGCGTTTAGAAGAGAAAGTATTGTATATAAAATAAAGACAGCTATAAATAGGAGTCATTAATACAAAAAAAGCTGAGTGTAATCACTCAGCTTTTTAAAAATCAAAATATAAAGGGTATTAACTATTTCAAGTTGTTGAAATTTCTTTTCACAAAAGCAGTAAGTTCTTCTCCTTTTAATAAACCTTGTGAAAGTTTGGCTAAATCCATTGCTTGTTTAATGCTTTCTGATCTTGTAGCTTCATCTTTGTTGTTGATGATGTTACTAGCCAAATCAGAGTTTGTATTAATTGTAAGGTTATACATCTCTGGTAGGTTCCCCATACCAAACATACCTCCGCCACCTGATGATTGGCTCATCTCTTTCATACGACGCATAAACTCAGGTTGCGTCAGAATGAATGGCTCATCAGCGCTGTCCATAGCTTCTAATTTTACGGTGTATTTGTCTTTAGGAACTAAATTCTCTACGATCTCCTGAAGTGATTTTTGTTCATCTTCAGAAAGTCTAGAGATCGTGTCCTCTTCTTTCTTGATCAAGTTATTGATGTGATCAGCATCAACACGTGTGAACGTCATTTTTTCGTTTTCACTTTCTAGTTTTTGAATTAAGTGAGATACGATAGGAGAGTCAAGTAGTACAACTTGGTATCCTTTATTTTGAGCAGCCGTAATATAACTGTGTTGAGCATCTTTGTTTGAGGCATATAAGATGACAAGATTACCATCTTTGTCAGTTTGTACATCTTTTGTAGCTTCTTTCAACTCTTCTAAGGTATAGTATTTGCCATCTACCGTAGGATAAAGAGCAAAAGAGGTTGCTTTTTCGTAGAATTTTTCTTCTGAAAGCATACCGTATTCCAATACAACTTTGATATCATTCCATTTGCTTTCAAAGTCTTCTCTGTTTTCATTAAATAAAGATTTCAACTTATCAGCAACTTTACGTGTGATATAGTTAGAGATCTTTTTCACATTACCATCTGCTTGTAGGTAAGAACGCGAAACGTTTAATGGGATGTCTGGAGAATCAATCACCCCTTTTAACATCGTAAGGAAGTCAGGAACGATACCTTCTACATTATCAGTAACGAAAACTTGGTTTTGGTACAATTGGATTTTGTCCTTCTGCATCGATAAATCAGCACTTAACTTAGGGAAGTATAAAATACCCGTAAGGTTAAAAGGATAATCAACATTTAAGTGAATGTGGAATAGAGGTTCCTCAAACTGTGTTGGATACAACTCTCTATAAAAGTTTTTGTAATCTTCGTCTGAAAGCTCAGAAGGTTGTTTTGTCCATGCTGGAGTAGGGTTGTTAATGATAGTATCAACTTCTACTTTATCGTCACCTTCACCTTCTTCGTGTGTACCAAATTTGATAGCTACAGGCATGAACTTGTTGTATTTTACAAGTAATTCACGAATTTTTGATTCTTCTAAAAATTCTAAAGAATCTTCTGCGATATGTAATACGATTTCTGTTCCTCTGTCTGCTTTATCACATGCCTCTAAGGTATACTCAGGGCTACCGTCACAAGTCCAGTGCGCAGCAGCTTCGCCTTTGTATGATTTAGTGAAGATTTCTACTTTATCAGCAACCATAAAGGCAGAGTAGAATCCTAACCCGAAATGTCCAATAATTCCTGAGTCTTTTGCTGAGTCTTTGTATTTTTCTAAGAATTCTTCCGCTCCAGAGAAAGCTACTTGGTTGATATACTTTTCTACTTCTTCCTTAGTCATTCCTAGACCTTGGTCGATGATGTGCAGTTTTTTGTTTTCTTTATCTATTTTTACCTCAATGATAGGATTGCCATATTCTACGTCAGTCTCTCCTATAGTTGTTAGGTGTTTTAATTTTAGTGTTGCGTCAGTTGCATTTGAAATTAACTCTCTTAAAAAGATTTCGTGATCACTGTACAAGAACTTTTTGATTAGTGGGAATATGTTTTCCACTGTAACGTTAATTTTTCCAGATGTCATAATATTATATTTAATGTTGTTATATAATCTTCGTATTTTGTAATGGCTAAAAAACAAAAAAGATACCAAATGAAAAAAAAGTGTCAATTTGGCAGATTAGTGTCTGAGGTATATTGATTCTTTGTAAATTTGTAATGAAAAATTTGAAAATAATAAAAGGATATGAAAAAAGTACTTTATTTAGGAGCAATAGCTTTGTTTGTTGCTTCGTGTAAGCCCACAATGGATACAAAGTCACAAGTAGGACTAAAAGGAAACTGGACTTTAGTGAAGGTAAACAGATTAGGAGGGGACCTCGTAAAGGTTAATTCTTTTAATATCGCAGATGCAGACTGTTTTGTAGGTAGCCAGTGGAACTTTGTATCAAATAATAATACAGGTCATTTAGCTTTGACAAAAGCAGGTAACTGTCCAGCATTTGAAAGTGATTTCAAGTGGACTATTTCTCCAGCAGGTCAGTTTGAGTTTAAATTTATCGATGAAGGTGTAAAAGCTAAACACATTACTACAGGATATTCGATGCATGTGAAAAATCAGACCGCGACTTCATTTGAATTAGTAGATAAATTTTATGCAGGAGGTCAGGCTTATGATGTAACATATAAATTCGTGAAAAATTAAAATTGTTAGGTATGAAAAAAATAGCAACTTATGCATTAGCGGGTACGCTACTAGCTACATCAATTAGTTTTACGAGCTGTACTGCTGTAAAGAATTCGAATAATACCCAGCGTGGTGCGGCAATAGGTGCTACGAGTGGTGCTATTATTGGCGGTATATTGGGTAATAATATAGGTAAAGGAGGTAATGGAGCACTAGGAGCTGTACTAGGAGGAGTAATCGGTGGTGCTGCCGGTGGTACCATTGGAAATAAAATGGATAAACAAGCACGCAAAATTGAGCAAACTGTACCAGGAGCTCAAGTAGAGCGTGTAGGTGAGGGAATTAAATTAGTCTTAGGAGAAAACTCTGTAAACTTTGCCCTTAATCAAGCAACACTTACTGATAAAGCAAAAGCTAACCTTGACAAGTTGATAATTGTCTTTAAAGAAGAACCAGATACTTATATTGATATTTACGGTTATACTGATAATACAGGTAGAGAGGAGTATAATCTTGCTCTATCAAAAAGAAGAGCTGCCTCTGTAAAACAATATTTAGTACAGAATGGGGTAGCACATTCTCGTATCAAAACAGATGGATTGGGAATTGCTGATCCAATTGCTTCAAACGATACAGATTCAGGTAGAGCACAAAATAGACGTGTTGAATTTGGTATTCGAGCGAATGAGAAAATGATTCAAGATGCACAAAACGAAGCAGGAAGCTATTAATTAGATTCTGCTTTTACATGATATATAAAGGAGTGTTGTAGTTTATCTACGACACTTTTTTGTTAGATAAAGTGAATAGGTGTTCGCTAACAAAGTAAAAACGAGTAACCTTTTAAGGTTACTCGTTTTTAGATTTTTGAATAAGTAATAGTAATTGTTCGATGACAAGTCTAACAATCTGTACAGCTTAAGACTCTGTCCTCACTCATTTTGTATGTGTGGTTTTCTTTTATATGTGCAAAGTCATCATCATCTAAGTTTTCTTTTGTTTTCGCATCGATGTATATGTTTTTACCTACAGGTATGTAAATTTTGAATTCCAAGTCTTTAGCGTCTAAATAGGTATCCGAAACAACAAGTGTGTCTTTTACTTTGCGTGTTTTGATACTTTCGATATCAACCGTTAATGCCATTTGCTTGTTTTTTGTTGTAATAGTCTTAGAGAAATCACCATTTATCTTTACATACGTATTGTTTTGGTAAGTAGGAAGGATTTCATAATCAACAGGTAAATCACTTGCTAGTTTTGTCGATAAGTAATTCGTAAAGTCTTCTGAATCAGTTTCAAAAAAAGCAGGAGTTACGTAAGCAATGTGTAATACTTCTGTTTCAGGAAAGTCAATATTGATTTTTTGGATAATTTCCTTTGAATCCATTTGAACAGAGTTGAATTGGTTAAAGTCGTAGTTTTTCATGTTTAAAAATGGAACTGCGAATGCGCCAATTAGAACCAGCCATACAATAAATAGTCCTACTATGGTAGCAAAGACATATCGAATGTTCGTATAGATCAGTCTAAGTCCGATAAGTATCAATCCAATGAAAGGAATAGCTGCAATAAAGAAAGCTAGGGTTGTACTCAAGGTATATGTAAAAGGAGATGTTACAAAGAAAGGGATATGGTTGTTTATCCCTTCTGTGATGATTATATCTTTGTTTACATAGGTAGCGATACCTCCTATGATGATACCCAATAACGCTAAACTACTAATAGCAATTAGGAAAATACCAATCAAATTCTTTAACCACTTAGCACTTTTTTGTCCTGCTTTTTCAGTGGTTTGTTTAATTTTGTTATAATCCACATCATTAATTTTGTTAGTCACATAATCAATGTTGTCTTTTACTTTTTTTTCAATAGTGGAGATATTAATAGGTTCTCGTTCCATTTCTAGTATTTGTGACGTAGTTTTTGCCTTTGGGACTACAATCCAGAAGATGAAATATAACAATACTCCTGTTCCATAGAACAATACTAAGATTAAGAAAAGGATACGTAACCACAACACATCGATTTTTAAATAATGAGATAGTCCAGATAATACCCCTCCTAATATTCCATTTTTACTATCTCTATATAATTTTTTAGATCCAGAATAGACGAATTGTGTCTCTTGTGTGGTTTCATCATCTCCTAAAGTGTAATCTTCAGGTTTTCCCATAATATTAATGATAGCATCAACATCATTTACTGTAATTACTTGGTTGGTATCTGTAATTCGCTCTGTAAATAATTCAGCGATTCGAATTTCGATATCGTGTATGATTTCGTCTTGTTCCTCTTGTGTAAAAGAGCGTCTGATCGCTTTTAGGTAATTGTCGAGTTTGTAGTAAGCATTTTCATCAATGTGAAATACTAATCCTGCAATATTTATAGTTAAAGTCTTATTCATCGTTTGTCGTTTTAATAGTTATTTGATTAACGGCTTTTGATAGTTCGTCCCACGTTTTGGCTAATTCTTGTAAAAACAGATCTCCTTTTTCAGTCAAGCAGTAATACTTTCTTGGTGGACCTGAGGTGGATTCTTCCCAACGATATCCAAGAAAATCGTCGTTCTTTAACCTTGTCAATAGGGGATAAACAGTACCTTCAACTACGACAAGTTTTACTTGTTTCAATTCGTCTAGTATTTCAGAAGTATAGCAATCTTTTTCTTTTAGTATGGATAGAATGCAGAACTCTAAAATACCCTTACGCATTTGGGCTTTGGTGTTCTCAATATTCATATATATTGTTTTTTGGTTCTCTTAATTTTCTTATACAAAGATATGTTTAAAAGACAGTACTTTGTATAACACAGTAGTTTAATTTAACTATATTTTAACTTTTTAAGTAATTAAAAAGAAGTGTTTTTTTATTGCTAAGGTTACTGTTTATAAGGGATTAAGAGCTTTGTTGAAGCAATAATGTTATTGTGTTACTTCAAAGTATATATAAATGATTTAATATCGTTACATTCGTGTTTTTGATAAGAATAAACACATAGCTTATGAAAATTCTAGTTACAGGTGCTACAGGTTTTATAGGAAAAAGATTAGTTAGTCATTTATTAAAGCAAGGGCATACGATTCACTTTTTATCGACGAGTAAAAGAAAGTTAGCTACGCAAAAAAATAATGTTCGAGGTTATTATTGGAATATAGCTACGGGAGAAATTGACGTCAGCGCTTTTGACGCAGTAGATATAATTATTCATTTAGCTGGAGCAAATATTGCAGGAAGTTGGTCTAAGCTAGGAAAGCAAGCAATTATAGATAGCCGTGTACAAAGTTCGAAGCTGCTATACAATACATTAAAAAGGATAAAACATAATGTCAGTCAAGTAATATGCTCTTCAGCAATTGGTATTTATGCAAATACGGATGAAGTACAATCTGAAGATCAATTTACCTTAGCTACTAATTTCTTAGGAGAGGTCGTACAGCAATGGGAGAAGGCAAATACTCAACTGAGTGAATTGGGCATAGGAGTGACGCTATTGCGTATTGGATTAGTATTAGATAGTCAAGAAGGAGCACTTCCGAAGATGGCGATGCCAATACGCTGGGGAATGGGTTCCGTCTTAGGTAGTGGAAAACAGGTATATTCATGGGTTCATATAGATGATTTGGTAGGATTGTTTTATTATTTAATGATAAATCGTAAAGAAGGGATTTACAATGCTGTTGCTCCAGAAGCGGTAAGTAATCGCGTGTTTACAATGACTTTGGGTCAAGTACTTCATAGACCAATATTTTTACCTACGATACCTGGTTGGTTGATTAGACTAGGGTTAGGAGAAAAATCCTGTCTCGTCTTGGAAGGGCAGCGCGTAAGTTCGCATAAAGTTGAATCAGAAGGGTATCAATTTATTTATAGCAATTTAGTTGATGCTTTGGAAGATATCTATAGTCAATAGAGGGTGTCTATTAAAATATTGTATTACTAGATTATATAAATACTGGTGGTAAAAGCGTACCTCATAAGATAAGGGATAGAGTGATGATAATTATCGTGTCATTGTGGCAGTAATGTATAGTTGGCAAAGGATTTGCTTATAAAGAAAGCAAAGTATAACAATAACACTTAGTAAGATATGAGTACTGAAAATAAAGATATAAATACAGAGAAGGACATCGTTCAAGAAAATATAGAACAAACAGAGAACCTAACACAAGAGGAAACCCTTAGCGCAGAGGAGCAGTTAACGATACAATTAGCAGAAGAAAAAGAGAAATTTTTGCGTCTTTTTGCTGAGTTTGAAAACTATAAGCGCCGTACAGCTAAGGAGCGTATCGAATTGTTTAAAACAGCTAGTGAGGAAGTAATGGTAGCAATGATGCCTGTACTTGATGATTTTGATCGTGCTCTAACTGAGTTAGAGAAACAAGGAGACAGTGACCATTTGACTGGAGTTAAGTTGATTTCTACAAAATTAAATGACACTTTGGCAAATAAAGGATTGACGGTAGTAGAAATTAAAGCAGGAGATGACTTTAATTCTGATATTTCGGAGGCTGTAACACAAATACCAGCAGGCGATGAGATGAAAGGAAAAGTGGTAGATGTAATAGAAAGAGGATATAAACTAGGTGATAAGATCATTCGTTTTCCAAAAGTGGTAATCGGACAATAATATAGTATCAAACCTATAAATAATAGATAAACAAGACAATGAAAAAGGATTATTACGAAATATTAGGAGTTGATAAAAATGCAGATGCCAATGCAATAAAAAAAGCATATCGCAAGAAGGCTATTGAATTTCACCCTGATAAAAATCCAGATGATAAAGTAGCTGAAGAGAAGTTTAAAGAAGCGGCAGAAGCATACGAAGTATTGAGTGATCCAGATAAAAAAGCAAGATATGACCAGTATGGGCATGCGGCATTTGATGGAGCTGGTGGATTCGGTGGTGGTGGCCATATGAATATGGATGACATCTTCAGTCAATTTGGAGATATATTTGGAAGCGCATTCGGCGGCGGCGGTGGTTTTGGCGGATTCGGCGGCGGCGGCTTTGGCGGTGGTCAGCGAAAAGTTAAAGGAACAAGTCTTCGTATTAAAGTTAAACTAACTTTAGAAGATATCGCTAACGGAGTAGAGAAAAAGATAAAAGTAAAGCGCAAAATACAAGCACCAGGTGTAACGTATAAAACTTGTACAACGTGTAATGGTTCAGGGCAAGTAGTCAAGGTAATGAATACAATGCTTGGACGTATGCAGACAGCGGCACCGTGTGATGCATGTCACGGAAGTGGTCAGATAATGGATCACAAACCAGCAGGAGCAGATGCAGATGGATTAATCATGCAAGAAGAGACTGTATCTATTAAAATACCAGCAGGTGTAGCAGATGGCATGCAGTTAAAAGTAGCAGGTAAAGGAAATGAAGCACCAGGTAAAAATAGTATTGCGGGAGATTTATTAGTAGTCATTGAAGAATTAGAGCACGAAACACTACAACGAGAAGGTGATAATCTGCATTATGATCTATATATAAGCTTTGCAGAGGCAGCTCTAGGTGGTTCGAAAGAAATAGAAGCAGTAACTGGACGTGTCCGTATTAAATTAGAAGAAGGTATTCAGTCTGGAAAAATTCTACGTTTAAAAGGAAAAGGATTACCGTCAATCAATAGTTATGGTAACGGGGATTTATTGATCCACGTAAACGTTTGGACACCAAAGAAATTGTCAAAAGAACAGAAGGAATTTTTCGAAAGCATGTTGGAAGATGATAACTTTAAACCAACGCCGTCAAAAAACGACAAATCTTTTTTTGAAAAAGTAAAGGAAATGTTTTCGTAATTAAAAAATTAGTCATACTTTTGACGCACACTTATTAAACAGTGGATTTTCTTTTTCATAGCAATTTTTCCCAACCTTATTGAATAAATAAGGTTGGGTTTTTTTATGCCTATATGAAAATGTAGGACTGCTTTAAAATATTAGAAATAAAAAAGTATTTTTACACAAAATAATAGACCTTACCTATGCAAACGATATTAGAAGTAAATGATGTTGTAAAAAAATATTCTGATAAAGTAGCTTTAAATCATGTATCGCTTTCGGTACCAGAAGGAACCATCTATGGATTGTTAGGACCTAATGGTGCAGGAAAGACTTCATTAATCCGAATCATCAATCAAATTACATATCCTGATAGTGGTCAAATCTTATTAGATGGACAGCTATTGAACCCTAGTCATATAAAAGATATTGGTTATATGCCTGAAGAGCGCGGTCTTTATAAGACGATGAAAGTAGGTGAGCAAGCTATGTATTTGGCACAACTGAAAGGAATGTCAAAGCAAGATGCTAAAAAGCAATTAAAATATTGGTTTGAAAAATTAGGGATTGAGGAGTGGTGGAATAAAAAGATACAAGAGCTTTCTAAAGGAATGGCTCAAAAAATTCAATTTGTTGTAACGGTACTTCACGAACCTAAACTTTTGATACTAGATGAGCCTTTTTCAGGTTTTGATCCTGTAAATGCCAATATTATTAAAGATGAAATAATTGAGTTAAAAAATAAAGGAACCACTATTATCTTTTCTACCCACCGTATGGAAAGTGTTGAAGAAATGTGTGATCATATTGCTTTAATTAATAAGTCAAATAAACTAATTGAAGGAAAGTTAATTGATGTTAAGAAGGAATTCAGAACACATTTGTATCAAGTAGGAATCCTAACAGATAACGTTCAACAATTAATGATTAAACTTTCAGAAAACTATAAATTGACCACAACGGAGTTTAAGTCCTTAAATAATGAGCTTCAATTAGAGATAGATTTAGGTACCCGATTGCCGAATGAATTGTTGCAAGTATTGACTGAAAATGGACAAGTAACTCATTTTGTAGAGAAACTGCCAACTGTAAATGATATCTTTATTCAAACTGTAAGTAAATAAAATGAATATATTATCCTTAATAATAAAAAGAGAATTTATAGCTAAGGTTCGAAATAAGTCATTTATTGTTATGACATTTTTGAGTCCACTTTTTTTTGTAGCTTTAATGGTTTTTGTAGCCTATTTAGCTTCAATGAAAGGTGAAAACAAACAAATAGCTATACACGATGAAAGTGGATTGTTTTTTAAACAATTCAAAAATAATGATGCTTTTACTTATCAAGATCTATCAGCAATAGATGTTGAAATATTAAAAGATAGCGTCGCTGCAGAGAAATATGAAGGTCTTATTTATATTCCAAAGCAAGAGGTAATAACAGACTATGAAAAGAATATCTATTATATCTCGAATGATAGCCCTAGTCTTACTTTTATTAGTAAGGTAGAGTTATTAGTAGCTGATAAAATTACACATGTAAATCTACAGAATAAAGGGATTGATACACAAGTGATAGATCAAGCCCAGGCAAAGGTTAACTTAAAACTAACTAAAGCAACAGGTGAAGAGACAGTAAGAGGGCTTAATGAAATAAAGATTATTATTGGTGGAGCTTTTGGGTATTTCATCATGATGTTTATAATTATTTATGGAAATATGGTAATGCGCTCAGTGATTGAGGAGAAGACTAATCGTATTATTGAAATTATTATTTCTTCCGTAAAGCCTTTTCAATTGATGATGGGGAAAATTATAGGAACCTCAATGGCTGGTATATTACAGTTTATTATTTGGGGAGTTGTAGGAGCTTTTCTCTTGATGGGAAGTAGCTTTTTATTAGGTATAAATGGAACGCCAGGTATGACAACTGTAGAGGTAGTAAATACAGCAGGGTCTATTTCACCAGAAGTTTTAGGAGATATCCAAAACTATGTTCACGAGATATTGAGTTTGCCATTGTTGTCAATGTTTATTTATTTCATCGTGTTCTTTATAGGAGGGTATTTTTTATATAGTTCTTTGTATGCAGCGATTGGTGCTGCAGTAGATAATGAGACTGATACGCAACAGTTTTTATTTCCGATTATGTTGCCATTAATGTTAGGTGTTTATATCGGTTTCTTTACAGTGATTAATGATCCGCATGGATCAATAGCAACAATATTTTCAATGGTACCATTCACCTCGCCAATTGTGATGTTAATGCGTATTCCATTTGGCGTTCCAGTATGGGAGGTTTTATTGTCTATTGTTATATTATTTGCTACATTTATACTAGTAGTATGGCTTGCTGCAAAAGTATATCGAATTGGTATTTTAATGTATGGTAAGCGCCCTTCTTGGAAGGAATTATACAAATGGTTGAAGTATTAAAACAAACTCCTAATATAGTAGTATGACAAAAGTTTCGAAAATTCTAATTGTGGAAGATGAAAGCTCAATTAGAAGAGTATTAAAAAAGATTTTAGAGGAGGAGTCAAGCAGCTATCAAGTTGATGTAGCTGAAGATGGAGAAGAGGGGTTAGAAAAAATTAAGGCGGAAGATTATGATCTTGTAATTAGTGATATCAAGATGCCTAAAATGGACGGGGAAGAGCTCTTAGTTGCAGCTAAAAAGTTGAAGCCGGAGACTGTGTTTGTTATGATTTCAGGACACGGTGATTTAGAAACAGCAGTTACTACTATGCGATTAGGTGCTTTTGATTATATTTCTAAGCCGCCAGATTTAAATCGTTTGTTAACTACTGTTCGCAATGGTTTGGACACAAGTAAACTAGTGGTTGAAAACACAATATTAAAGAAAAAAGTTAATAAGAAATACGATATTATAGGAGAGAGTACACCAATTGTACGTATTAAGGAAATGATAGAGAAAGTAGCTCAAACAGAAGCAAGAGTCTTAATCACGGGATCCAATGGTACAGGAAAAGAGTTGGTGGCTCATCAACTACATTTGCAAAGTAAACGTGCTGCTCAACCATTTATAGAGGTCAACTGTGCTGCGATACCTTCTGAGTTAATCGAAAGTGAGTTATTCGGTCACGTAAAGGGAGCTTTTACCTCTGCTGTAAAGGATAGACCAGGAAAATTTGAATTAGCTAATTCTGGAACTATTTTCCTTGATGAGATAGGTGATATGAGTATGCCTGCTCAGGCAAAGGTACTCCGTGCGCTACAAGAAAATATGATTACACGTGTAGGAGCAGAAAAAGATGTGAAAGTAGATGTTCGTGTTTTAGCAGCGACGAATAAGGATTTAAAAAAAGAAATAGCAGAAGGGCGTTTTAGAGAGGATTTATATCACCGATTAGCGGTAATTTTGATAGAAGTACCTTGTCTAAATGATCGTCGTGATGATATACCTTTGTTATTAACTCATTTTGTCAAGCAAATAGCTAATGAACAAGGAACAGTCGCCAAAGTGCTTACAGAGGAGGCAATACAATTATTAAAAGAATACGATTGGACAGGTAATATCCGTGAACTTAGAAATGTAGTTGAACGTTTGATTATATTAGGAGGTAAAGAAATCTCTAAAGAAGATGTGGAGTTATTTGCGAATAAATAATTATGAAGTTAAAAAAGATTAATAGTACATTACAAGAGAACTTATTACGCAACGGGTTGGAGATGCCAACTGAAATGCAAAAAGCTACTTTTGGAAGAATTAAAAGTGGTCAAGACTTTGTCCTTTTAGCACCTAGTGAACAAGGAAAAACGACCGCGATGATAATGGCTGCAATACAGCGTTGTGAAGTACCTGTTGAAACAGAAATTGCAACAAAGGTGCTTATTGTTGTTAAAGATAAGCAGGAAGTGGAACGTTTATTGGAATTATTTGATCTATACGGGAAGTATTTAGGTATTCGTGTATATGGTACATATGACCATACAGATATGGATGAAGATAAAAACCAATTGTCTTTAGGTAACGATATTTTGATTGGTACGGCCAACCGTTTAAACGAGATGTTTAGTAGTGCAGGGTTTGACGTTAATCAATTGAAAATGTATGTTATTGACGATGTTGATGTGCAATTGAGAAATCGCTTAGAACCTAAGCTATATCGATTATCTGAAAGTATAGGAAAAACACAACGCGTGTATTTTGGAAAAGACTATGTCGAGCAAATGGATATGTTTTTCGACAAGACAATGACAGAGGATATGGAGTGGTTAGAGTTCGATAACGAAGAAGAAGAGGAGTAAGAGCCATAAAAAAAAATAGGATATAATACCACAAAAGCGATTACAGATACTGTAATCGCTTTTGTGGTATTATACATCTATTTTAGCTGTTTTATTGCGTGGTAGATTTCCATTTGTCCTTTTTGAAAGATATCTCCTCCAAATTCTTCATTGTCTAAAGATAAAGTTTTGATATTTTTTACACCTAAGATAGAAAAGATGAGTTCGAGGTAGTTTGTTTGAAAATTCATGTGTTGATTTTTTTCTCCTTGACCATATCCTGTATCACCTCTACTAGATAAAATGTATACTTGTTTGTTTTTTAGTAGTCCTACATAATCACCGTCAGGAATGCTTGAGCGAAATTTCCAAGTTTCATTAATACGCATAATTTGGTCGATATAAGCTTTTAGTCCACTTGGAATAGACCAATTGTACATTGGAACACCTTACAGAAGCTTGTCAATGAAGCTGTACAAGACATTAAGGTACAAGAACGATGGAAAGCTTTAGATGTCGAAAACACTCAAATATTAGAAGCAAAAAAACAAGGTGAGCACTTTATACCTTTTGAGTTTGATAATGGAGATACAGCCAAGCAACTACTTATAAGAAGTAGATATCTACTAACAAAAGATACTAGTAAATGGACAGAGAGTCAAAA
>NZ_WMJY01000079.1 GCF_009711055.1 Myroides pelagicus | reverse complement strand
GACCGAAATAGGTGGCATGGTCCGACCGAAATAACCAGCACCTTTGGAAACAATATAAGGTTTTTGATTCCAGGAATTTTCAGCTTTAGCTAGAAATCTTTTATCAATAAGTTGGTTTTTAGGATTCTCATTGATAAATCTTTGCTTCTCTTTAGACTCCATATAAGTCATTTCATTTAGATATTCACCTCGAACTCTCTCGTAATACCAATGAGTTCTAACTTGTACACCGCCAACTGCAGGAGCAAATACTCTATTTGAATAATCCTTCATCTCTCTATGAAATGAACTATTAGAAAAGAAATCTGATTTATTTACTTTATTCTGCGTATTGGCATATTCAGCTACTTTAGAAACAAATTCACTTAAATTTTTACCATCATCAACCACAGAAAGTTTCATCTGCACATTAACATCTGAGACATTATGTCCATTATTTATATTTGAGGCATAGATAGCCGATGTTGTTTGTGCCCCATTTACAATTTGAAAATTTTTGATCTTCGTAATACGTCCATCACTATCCAATTCCACATCTGAAGCAGTTGCAGTAATACCATTGTTATAGGCAAAAAACATATCTGGACGATTCTCAATTGTATTTCTTAAACCTTTATTTACATCTCCTCTGAACTGAAGAAATGTTCTAACATTTTGTTCAAAAAGCTTTTGTCCATGTTTATCATAGATATCAACAATATCTAGCCCGTTTATAACAGTCAAATAAGATTGATAATAACCTGAACCACTATCTATTTTTAAAGCAGGGAGATTTACATCAATTTCAAAATCACTCAATTCATTTTGTGATAAATAAATCTTTTGTAAATATTCAATATCAATGATTCTAAACTCAAAGTCAAAATCATTTATTCTCTCCGCAGGAATTTCTTTTAACCTACTTGTTACTTTTCCATCAGTAAGTAACAATACTCTAACCTTATCAACTTTTTCTCTTAAACAATAATCGTATAAAAGATAAGACGCTGAATAAGCTTCACTACTTTCTTCTATTTTTTTCCATAAAGCATTACCATCCTGTCTTGTTGATTCACTAAAAAAATTCTTTGTTCGCGTTAACTTAGTATCGATCTGAGCACCGGTTAATGTTTCGATAAAATCATTTTGAAAATACTGATAATTTAATAGAGTTAACACCCGTCTCTCTTCATCATAATCATATCCATGTATCTCGATACCGCGTTTACTAAACTGTGAATAACTATAATTATTAGTTAAATCTCCAATAGATACTAAATCCTCACAAACTGTTTCAAAAAAAGCCTGTGGTCTCATTAATCCCCTGCTTTCAGCATCAGAAATTACTGATTGTCTGAAATGCTCATAAAACTCTTCTAAACTAATCATATAGTCTATAAATTATATATTAAAATCCATTACAACAAAGAAAATAATTAATCATCCCCTTTGCTATCTTCTTCCATTTGTTTAATTAAATTCTGTATAAATACGGAATTAATTTTAACCTTAGTCGCTTCCTCTTTAGAACTGACATCTCCAGGAAAACTTACCCCATAAGCGGCCACTACTTCTATATTAGCATCTTTCGGTTTAATATCTAAAAACTCTGGTTGAATAATGTGAAGCATTAATAAGGGTTTTGTCATTTTAGATCTAATTAATCGACGATTACTACCAAAATTATTATTACCACCTAAAACAATTCCCTCAGATTCTCCTGAACTGATGTTTCTATTAGAAAATATAAAATGATTATTTTCTTTTAATTTTAATTTACGTTTCTCTTTTTTGATGGTTTTATTATAAAAAAATTTCTCATCTCCTTCACCACTATACAAAGCTACATCCCATAGAGTATCTCTATCTTCTATATACTGCTTGACAAATTTCAAAGGCATTTTAAAGTTAATACCTAGTTCATCATCGATATTGAGCTTGAAGCTATTAACAAAATTAAGTATCTTATTTTTATCAATATCTCTCCATAGAAAACTATTGCTATCAATAATACTTGAGTCTCCCAATTCTCCAACAAAAGAGTCCAATATATTTAGATTCCAATCAACTACTTCACTATCCATATTCAAAACGGTTGTTTCTTTTATTTTACCATCCAATCTCATCGCATAAACAAAATCCTCCGCATTCTTGAGGGCACTGAAAAAGTCCTAAAATAGTATCAGGG
>NZ_WMJY01000078.1 GCF_009711055.1 Myroides pelagicus | reverse complement strand
TTGGGCTATTCCGCGTTCGCTCGCCACTACTTACGGAATCACTTTTGTTTTCTTCTCCTCCGCCTACTTAGATGTTTCAGTTCAGCGGGTTTGCCTCCTATTCGGATACTATGTCTTCAACATAGTGGGTTGCCCCATTCGGATATCTACGGATCTTATCGTGTGTGCCAATCCCCGTAGCTTTTCGCAGCTTATCACGTCCTTCTTCGCCTCTGAGAGCCTAGGCATTCCCCATACGCCCTTATTTTGCTTATGTGCTTACAATTCTTTCGAATCGTACTTTCTATATATTTCTATATTTTTTGTTCTTTCTAACTGTTTGTTAGTTAAGTTTTATCAATATGTCAATGAACTTTTGGACTTTCATCCTTGTGGAGAATATCGGAGTCGAACCGATGACCTCCTGCGTGCAAGGCAGGCGCTCTAGCCAGCTGAGCTAATCCCCCATAAGTGTAGATGTCTTGTCTCCTCTTCCTTCTGGGTTGGGGATAACACAACCTCTAGTTTTTCCTGTTTTGTAATTTTGTAGTCCCGGGCAGACTCGAACTGCCGACCCCTACATTATCAGTGTAGTACTCTAACCAGCTGAGCTACGAGACTCTGTATTACTTTTAACTTTTTTTTGAACAATCAGCAAAGAGTAAGCTTATCTGCTTTTTTCTCTAGAAAGGAGGTGTTCCAGCCGCACCTTCCGGTACGGCTACCTTGTTACGACTTAGCCCCAGTCACTAGTTTTACCCTAGGCAGCTCCTTGCGGTCACCGACTTCAGGTACCCCCAGCTTCCATGGCTTGACGGGCGGTGTGTACAAGGCCCGGGAACGTATTCACCGGATCATGGCTGATATCCGATTACTAGCGATTCCAGCTTCATAGAGTCGAGTTGCAGACTCCAATCCGAACTGAGACAAGCTTTGGAGATTCGCATCCTGTTGCCAGGTAGCTGCTTTCTGTACTTGCCATTGTAGCACGTGTGTAGCCCAGGACGTAAGGGCCGTGATGATTTGACGTCATCCCCACCTTCCTCACGGTTTGCACCGGCAGTCTTGCTAGAGTCCCCGCCTTAACGCGCTGGTAACTAACAATAGGGGTTGCGCTCGTTATAGGACTTAACCTGACACCTCACGGCACGAGCTGACGACAACCATGCAGCACCTTGTAAATTGTCCGAAGAAAAGTCTGTTTCCAAACCTGTCAATCTACATTTAAGCCCTGGTAAGGTTCCTCGCGTATCATCGAATTAAACCACATGCTCCACCGCTTGTGCGGGCCCCCGTCAATTCCTTTGAGTTTCATTCTTGCGAACGTACTCCCCAGGTGGGATACTTATCACTTTCGCTTAGCCACTCAAACCGAAGTCCGAACAGCTAGTATCCATCGTTTACGGCGTGGACTACCAGGGTATCTAATCCTGTTCGCTACCCACGCTTTCGTTCATCAGCGTCAATAAGTACGTAGTAACCTGCCTTCGCAATTGGTATTCCATGTAATATCTAAGCATTTCACCGCTACACTACATATTCTAGTTACTTCCATACTATTCAAGTCAGACAGTATCAACGGCAGTTTCATAGTTAAGCTATGAGATTTCACCACTGACTTATCCAACCGCCTACGAACCCTTTAAACCCAATAATTCCGGATAACGCTCGGATCCTCCGTATTACCGCGGCTGCTGGCACGGAGTTAGCCGATCCTTATTCTTACAGTACCGTCAAATTACTACACGTAGTAACATTTCTTCCTGTACAAAAGCAGTTTACAATCCATAGGACCGTCATCCTGCACGCGGCATGGCTGGTTCAGAGTTGCCTCCATTGACCAATATTCCTCACTGCTGCCTCCCGTAGGAGTCTGGTCCGTGTCTCAGTACCAGTGTGGGGGACCTCCCTCTCAGGACCCCTAGTCATCGTTGCCTTGGTATGCCGTTACCATACCAACTAGCTAATGACACGCATGCCCATCTATTACCGATAAATCTTTATTAATCAAATGATGCCATTCAAGTAAACCATGGAGCATTAATCAGAATTTCTTCTGGCTATTCCCCTGTAATAGGTAGGTTGCATACGCGTTACTCACCCGTGCGCCGGTCTCTAATTAGCAAGCTAATTATACCCCTCGACTTGCATGTGTTAGGCCTGCCGCTAGCGTTCATCCTGAGCCAGGATCAAACTCTTCATCGTATATTTTTTATATCTTCTAGCAGATTTATTCCAAATCTTTCGATTTGCCTTACTCTTTCTGTATGCTGTTGTCCAATATGTCTTAGAACGTATCTTCTT
>NZ_WMJY01000077.1 GCF_009711055.1 Myroides pelagicus | reverse complement strand
GACTAATGTTGCATTTATAACTTGAATTCACGTTTTATAAAGACAAAGCCCCCAATTTCTTGGAGGCTTTCTCATTTTTATCATATATCATAAGAGCATTACTTTCCTTTACCTATCGTATAGACTTCAAACCCAATAGACTCCAAAACCTTATGATCTAACACATTGCGCCCATCAAACACAAAGGCTGGCTTCTGCATATTGTCATAGATACGCTTCCAATCATACGATTTAAACTCGTCCCATTCTGTTAATACTGCTATACCGTGTGCTTCTTCTAACGCTTTATAAGCATCCGTATGAACGGTTAAATGCTTTTTATTAGCTTCTTCCTCACGAGTAGCCAAATAATCCAAATCTGACAACATCTGTAACTCTGTCACTTTAGGATCATATACGTGAATCAGTGCCTCCTCTTCTATTAAATCATTTGCTACATAAATAGCTGCAGATTCACGAGTATCATTGGTGTCTTTTTTAAATGCCCAACCTAAGAATGCAATCTTTTTACCATTCACGGTATTAAATAAAGTCGTAACTATATTCTCTGCAAAACGTCTCTTCTGATGATCATTCATAATGATTACTTGTTCCCAGTAATCTGCCACTTCATTTAATCCATAACTCTTAGCGATATAAACTAAATTCAAAATATCTTTTTGAAAACACGATCCACCAAAGCCAACTGATGCCTTTAAAAACTTATTACCTATACGACTATCCGTACCTATCGCTCTTGCTACTTCATTGACATCTGCTCCTGATACTTCACATAGTTCAGAGATAGCGTTAATAGAAGACACGCGTTGGGCTAAAAATGCATTTGCTGTTAATTTAGACAACTCTGACGACCATAAATTAGTGCGCAAGATACGCTCCTGTGGCACCCATGAGCCGTAGATTGAAGCCAAAGCCTCGATTGCTTCTTTTCCTTTTTCGCTTTGAGATCCTCCTATCAATACGCGATCTGGGTTCAATAAATCCGTTACAGCTGTTCCTTCGGCTAAAAACTCTGGGTTAGATAAGATTTGGAACTCTACTCCATTACCTGTCTGATCTAATATGCGTTTTATCGCCTGAGCGGTACGTACAGGTAAAGTTGATTTCTCCACCACTATCTTATCGGTTTTGGCAACACGGGCAATCTGACGAGCACATAGTTCGATGTATTTAAGGTCTGCAGCCATTCCCTTTCCTTTTCCATAAGTCTTGGTAGGGGTATTCACAGAGATAAAGATCATATCTGCCTGGTCAATAGCCTTATCTACATCAGTATCAAAAAATAAGTTACGCCCCCTAGCCTCTAAAACGACTTTATCCAAGCCCGGTTCATAAATAGGCAATTTACTCAAATCTTCATCATTCCAAGCTTTAATACGCTCTTTGTTTAAATCAACTACCGTTATTTGAATATGAGGATTCTTTTGCGCTATCACAGCCATTGTAGGACCTCCTACATAGCCCGCACCTACACAGCATATTTTTTTGATTTCTTTCATTTTCTCAGTTATATCAGTTTATTCTACTTCCCTATAAAGCCTAACATTGCACATCATCTCACTTACATAACTTGTCGGGAAGGCTAACAAAATTAAACTATTCAACGAGTATAACCTTGTGTTTTAAATAAATTTATAGATAAACCCTTACTTCCTACATCTTGTTTGGCTTGGGATAATAAAAATATTAAGACCACAAAAAATATTAGATAAGCACTATTGAATACAGCAGCTCCAAGATAACTTACCCATGGGCTAGAATCTAACATGGATAATATTATATATTGATAGATCACGATAAATGTAGGTGTAAATCCACCCATCCAACGCGGTAAACGGGTCTTACCCAGAAAAACACAAATCGAATAAACAAACCAAGCCAATAAAATCACTACCATAGCTGTACTCCACGCAATCACATGCAGCTGGGTAAACCCCTGGGCTACCTGAATCAAATAGGAATGTGTTGACTTATCCAGGTGATAAATTGCTTTGTGAATCTCTCCTGTATAAAAAAAGAAAGCATGTCCTAGAGGCATCAATAAAACACTAAAAAGCAATAAACTATACGTAGCAAAAGCATACCACTTCTGCTTGTCTAAAAAAGCTTGGTAAACTAGCCATACCCCAGGCACGAATAAGATTGTTGAAAAACAAGCTATCAGCGTTCCGAACATCAGCCGCTCGGTAGTACCCTCTAGCATCAGTGTTGCCAATGTAGGATCTAACACATCTACATAGTCATCTGTAAACAAAGGATAATCTAAGGGATCTACCGTAAAACCTACTAAATACACATCTCCTATTATCCAGCACAATGCTGCCAATATCACACATATAAACGCTCCTTTAACTTTAAAATCTAACTTCATGTTTTTACTTACGTGAATTCAAGTTATAAATGCAACATTAGTCATT
>NZ_WMJY01000076.1 GCF_009711055.1 Myroides pelagicus | reverse complement strand
TGGTTATTTCGGTCGGACCATGCCACCTATTTCGGTCAAATGGTGCCACTTTGAAAAGTTATACAATAATACAAAAAAAGTTATATCAAAGGCTAAAAGTTTATTTTTCTCATTGAATCTCCGGTAAGATTTATTCTATGCGACGAGTTCACGATACGATCCAAAACAGCGTCTGCAATTGTATTCTCACCAATTAAAGGATACCAAGCAGATACCGGTATTTGTGAAGCTAGAATAATAGAAGCCTGATTATACCTTTGATCCACAATATCAAAAAGCGCTTCTCTGATTAAGTTGTCAAAAGGTTGTAGTCCAAAATCATCTAAAATTAGTAAGTCACATTTGAGTATTTTTTTAATTTCTCTTAGATACGTACCATCCACTTTACTTGATTTTAGCATGTTAAATAGGTTAGCTGTATTAAAGTAAAGTACTTTGTATTCCATTAAACAGGCTTGATGACCTAAAGCTTGAGCAAGATAACTTTTGCCCACTCCACTAACTCCAGTTAAAATAACATTCTGTTTTTTTCGAATAAAATCTAAAGTAGTTAGTCTGTTAAAAGCATTCTTGTCAAGATCTCTATGATGAGTATAATTAATATCAGCTATACTAGCATTTTGCCGAAAACCAGCTTGTTTAATTAGCCTTTCAATTTTTCTATTTTGTCTATTTTCATACTCATGGTCTGTTAATAAAGCGATGTATTCATCTATAGTAAAAGAAGTTATCGTATTATCTTGAAGATGTCTGTCGTGCAGTAAAGCCATATCGTTTAATCGCATTGCTTTTAGTTTTTCGATAGTTTGATTGTTATCCATATAATTATTATTAAAGTTTATTGATAAGAAGAAGCTCCTCTAATGTTAGTATGTGATGGTATATGAGGAGTATCAGCATTAAGTTGTTGTATTGTTTCTTGATTGAGATCCATCTTGTGATGAAGGATGTTTTTGATCTGAGTATAGGTAACTATATTCTCTTTTAAGGCAAGTTCACAGGCTTTTTCTAGTCTATCTGAACCATAGCTTTTATGTAGCTGTATTACTCCGATAACTCTTTTATACCCTATTTCCGGGTATTGAACATCATCAAGTATTCTCTCTACACATTTGACTACATTATCACCATGGAGCTGAGCTTGTTTTTTAAAGAACTCAGGACTCCAGCTAGTGTAGTACTGATGTGTACTAGAGAGGTGGTCTTTTATTGTATTATACGATCCCTTTAAAGCACTTCGCTTGTGTAAAGCTATTCGTAAATGATTGTAATAAACTTCAATTGTTGTATTAGTGTAATGAATGGTAGTTTGGTGACCTATATAGCGATAAGGGACACTGTAGTAGCTCTTATCTGGTGAAAAGTATACATAACCTATCTTCTGTACTTTAGCTCTTTTATAATCTTTGATTTGATAGTTAGAGGACGGCAGATTTTTTAAATATTGTCTTTCTACAGATTGGAATAGCTCTACACGGCTTGCTTCTTTACGCTGAAAAAGAAGTTGATTATACTTAATTAACTTTGTTTGTATTTCTTGGTTCAGCTCCTCTAATGAGAAGAAAGTCATCTCTCTAATAGGGTAATAGATTCTTTGGTATACTAATTGAACTGCATTTTCTACAAGAGCTTTATCTTGTGGAGCATAAGCTCTTGTTGGGTTTACAACACACCCATAATGAGAAGCGAAGTCTTTAAAGCTTCGATTGATCTGAGCTTCATATTTACTAGAACGAGATACTGCTGATTTTAAATTATCGGACACAATAGCTAAGGGAACACCTCCATAAAAGTGTAAAGCATTGATGCAACATTGAATTAAATCTTCTTTCTTTTGACTAGCACATGCCTCTACATAAGTGTATTGACTGTTAGGAAGGATAGATACAAATACTTCTACAGGTATTATTTCTCCTGTATGTTTATCTACATAAGAGAGCTTTTTACCTGCAAAGTCTATGTACATTTCTTTACCAGGTTCATGCTCTAATTTCATTGAACCTCTTTCTTGCTTATACTTGCGATTATAATGTTCCATAAACTGAGTATAACCATAGGGGTTTTTAGCAGTTTCAGCATACTGGTTATAATGATAGAGAAAGGTGAAACCAGGATGGTTTCGAGCTTTATTAACTGTTTCAAAATACAGCATCAGCTCATTATGACGCTGAGTATCAACAAGGGTAACACTAGAGAATAACTCTGATAATTGTAGTGCTTCAAACGATAAGAGCTGCTCAAGTGAATATTCACTTGCAGTAAAGAGCTGCATATAGGTATTTACTGTATTGCGTGAAATACTTAGGGTACTAGCTATCTTTCGATTACTGTAGCCATCTAAATGCAAGGTAATAATTTGTTTTAAGTCCATTGGATCAAGTTTATTAGCCATATCTTATCGTTTTAAAACAACAAGATATGAGTATTAAACTTTACAAAGTGGCATGGTTTGAACCGAAATAACAAAAAGTGTTATCCCAAGTGGCACAAGTCGTAACGGAAACTTATAATTACTCCAAATGGAATAAGTGGCACAGTTTGACCGAAATCTCTGGCACAAGTACTCCGAAATCACTGGCACAAATCAAACCGGAATAT
>NZ_WMJY01000075.1 GCF_009711055.1 Myroides pelagicus | reverse complement strand
ATGACTAATGTTGCATTTATAACTTGAATTCACGTAGTAAAAACATATACATTTAAAGCAATTGCAAAAGTAAATAAAAGAGAGTTGTTTCTAGAATAATTACTCTAAAAACAACCCTCTGAAATATAAGTATTCAATGTATTAATTACTCTATAATCACTCATGTCCACATCTAAAGACTACTCATCTATATTAAATACGTCATCTAAAATTAATTACAATATGCCAAAAATCGTTTGTGTTAAACACATTACAAACTTAATTCTTCGCTTATCCTTAATTCTATAAAATAACTATTATAACCTTGTTTACCCTCTTTGTTTCTATATGGACGCATAAGGTGGGACATATAACTAATCTATTTTTCTTTTTTTTCTAATTTATCTAAAATCGAAACTTCTTTTACGGTCAATGGACGTATATTTCTTCCCTTCCAATAAATTGTCTGATAACTAGTCGGAGCACCGAATAATGCCTTGTCCTTAAAAGACTTCTGTTTAGGTATTTCCACACCGCTGATTAATTTATCTATCATAATCTCACGCTTCATATCTATCATTACCTTTTCCTCTTTTCGCACAGTTAAATCCATCAATGCATTGCGCATTCCATAATTTAATATTGTACCACCCTCTTTTTCCAAAAATACAGCATGTGAACTAATATCTCTCAATTTAATCTTAAATAGCTCTAAGTAATTAAACTCCTTTAAGTTCGCTTTAGATTCTTCAGCCATACCTATTTTATACTCTAATATTTTCGTTAGTGATTCATCGAAGACGACATATCCTTGTATATAAACTTCTTTCTTAGATAAATCCTTTTTCTTTCAATGAAGTTTTATCTTTTACATCATATTCTAGTATAACTACAGTCCCTTCATTACCTCTAACTTGTTTCTTTACAATATAATCATAGACCTTATCATTCTTAATCATCTTATTGAGATAATCTACTGAAACAAAAGAATTCAGTGTAGTACGAAAATCACCCGTCCCCATTACACTAAAGTACTCTTCCATATTTTCAAGGTCTATCTCTTGTTTTGACTCATACGTACGACGTTCTTTAATCTCTACTAAAGCCTTACTTCCGACACTATTGATATAGAAGTCTACCATAGCATCAGCCACATTCACCCTGTTATTATTTATAACATTAAACTCGCGAACATACGCTTCATATAAATCCCCCTTTTGTACAGAGCCTTTCATATTTGTAAAAGCTGTAACGAACACCTTCTGAATAGGCTTATTAAACACCATAATCTCCTCTAATTCCTGTATTACAGGAGTTAAAGGCACTTCCATACGGTTTGATACTTTCTCTCGTAACGATTGATAGGAGATATGATTAAAGGTTAACCCTGTTATGTGATCATCAAAGTATAAAATAAATTCACCTTGGTCATTACTAACGACCACAATACCTCCAGTGGAATCACTTATGACTACTCCACTAATTCCTTGTTGAGTAATACGATCTATAACTCTTCCTTTTATTTGTCTTGACTGAGCCAAAACAATAACTTGCATAAACAACATAAAAAAAAGAGAAATGCATTGCCTATATTTAACAACTAACATTTTGAAATTCAGTTATAAATATAAACAAAAATCAAAGACAGAATATACTATCTAGATAAAAGATTGTAAAGACAGAGCCAAAAACTATTTCTTTCTCTCGATAACATAATTCACCATCGTAAACAATGCCTCTCTATATGTAGACTCAGGAAACTCACGTAAAATACTTAATGCCTCTTGCTGATACTCTATCATCTTGGCGCTAGCATATTCTAACCCTCCTTTGTCTTTAACGAAAGCAATAACTTCTTTCACTCGTTTTTTATCCTCGTTATGATTCTTTACAGAATTGATTAACCACTTTTTCTCTTTAGAATCTGCTGTATTCAAAGCATAAATAAGAGGTAGTGTCATCTTTTGCTCTTTAATATCTATACCTGTCGGCTTACCGATAGGTCCATCTGTATAGTCAAACAAATCATCTTTTATTTGAAACGCCATACCAATTAATTCACCAAACTTGCGCATCTTCTCGATAAGCTCTGCATCATCAGGCTTTACTGCCGCTGCCCCTAAAGAACAGCATGCCGCTATAAGTGTAGCAGTCTTCTGACGAATTATCTCGTAATAAACCTCTTCTGTAATGTCTAAACGTCTCGCCTTTTCAATCTGAAGTAACTCTCCTTCACTCATTTCACGCACTGCTACTGAAATAATACGCAATAAATCAAAATCACCATTATCAATAGACAACAATAAACCTTTTGACAATAGATAATCTCCTACTAAGACCGCTATCTTATTTTTCCATAGTGCATTTAACGAAAAGAATCCTCTACGCATATTACTATCATCAACTACATCATCATGTACTAAAGTCGCTGTATGTATCAACTCTATGACAGATGCTCCTCTATAGGTTCGCTCATTTACTTCTTCATCACCAACCATCTTGGCAACTAGAAATACGAACATCGGACGCATTTGCTTCCCTTTTCTGTTTACGATGTAATAAGTAATACGATTAAGTAATGCTACTTTGGTAGTCATAGATTTATGAAACTTTTTCTCGAAAAGCTCCATCTCTTTCTTGATTGGCGTCTGTATCTGTTGTACTATGTTCATAACAAAGTCAAAAATACGACTTTTTATTGGTGTTAGTCGTTTTCACAAAAAAACTCTTCTACATGAACGAGAAGAGTTTTTTATTTATTATTCTTTTTATTTCTTAGATTCAACAAATAAATGCAACAGCATTT
>NZ_WMJY01000074.1 GCF_009711055.1 Myroides pelagicus | reverse complement strand
TTTCAAAAGAAGGGCAGCGACATACTCTCCCACTGGTTAGCAGTACCATCTGCGCTAGCGGGCTTAACTTCTCTGTTCGAAATGGGAAGAGGTGAGCCCCGCCGCAATAACCACCCTAAATCGGTTGTTACTTAGCGTAACTAATATTTTTAACCTATTGATAAAACTATTTTTAACTATTCTTTTCCTTAGAAAGTTGCCCTCCCTCTGTTTGATTAAACAGAGGGAGATTCACATAAGCTTACGGGCTATTAGTACTACTCGACTATGACATTACTGCCTTTACATCTATAGCCTATCAACGTGGTAATCTCCCACGGCCCTTTAAAGAAATCTCATCTTGTGGTGGGTTTCGCACTTATATGCTTTCAGCGCTTATCCCTGCCCAACGTAGCTACTCTGCGATGCCCCTGGCGAGACAACAGATGCACTAGAGGTTGGTCCAATTCGGTCCTCTCGTACTAGAATCAGATCCACTCAAATTTCTAACGCCCACAGTAGATAGAGACCGAACTGTCTCACGACGTTCTGAACCCAGCTCGCGTGCCACTTTAATGGGCGAACAGCCCAACCCTTGGGACCTTCTCCAGCCCCAGGATGTGACGAGCCGACATCGAGGTGCCAAACCCCCCCGTCGATATGAGCTCTTGGGGGAGATCAGCCTGTTATCCCCGGCGTACCTTTTATCCTTTGAGCGATGGCCCTTCCATGCGGAACCACCGGATCACTATGCTCTACTTTCGTACCTGATCGACCTGTATGTCTCTCAGTCAAGCTCCCTTATACCATTGCACTCTACGCACGGTTACCAAGCGTGCTGAGGGAACCTTTAGAAGCCTCCGTTACTCTTTTGGAGGCGACCACCCCAGTCAAACTACCCACCAAGCAATGTCCTCCCGTATTGGGAGTTAGATCTCAAATAAGCAAAGGGTGGTATTTCAACAATGACTCCACAACGCCTAGCGACGCCACTTCATAGTCTCCCACCTATCCTACACATTACTTATCCAAGAACAATACTAAGCTATAGTAAAGGTGCACAGGGTCTTTTCGTCCCACTGCGGGTAATCGGCATCTTCACCGATACTACAATTTCACCGAGCTCATGGCTGAGACAGTGTCCAGATCGTTACACCATTCGTGCAGGTCGGAACTTACCCGACAAGGAATTTCGCTACCTTAGGACCGTTATAGTTACGGCCGCCGTTTACTGGGGCTTCAATTCAATGCTTCTCCGAAGATAACATCTCCTCTTAACCTTCCAGCACCGGGCAGGTGTCAGGCCCTATACGTCATCTTACGATTTTGCAGAGCCCTGTGTTTTTGATAAACAGTCGCCTGGACCTCTTCACTGCGGCCAGCTTGCGCTGGCGACCTTTCTCCCGAAGTTACAGGTCTATTTTGCCTAGTTCCTTAGCCATGAATCTCTCGAGCGCCTTAGGATACTCTCCTCGACTACCTGTGTCGGTTTACGGTACGGGTACTTATAACCTATGTTTAGAAGCTTTTCTTGACAGCCCTTAGGCACACTATCTCTTTGTCCGTAGACGCTGAGTACTATCGCATTTCTCCAAGTCTAACGCATTTTACTATTAGACCTATAGGTACGTGCTTCAACGAACTATTCCGTCAGTTCGCGGTGCTTTCATCACTGTGTCACTCCATCACTGTTATAAGTAGTACGGGAATATTAACCCGTTGGCCATCGACGTCCCCCTTCGGGTGTGCCTTAGGTCCCGACTAACCCTAAGCTGATTAGCATAGCTCAGGAATCCTTAGTCTTACGGCGGGGGTGTTTCTCGCACCCCTTATCGTTACTTATGCCTACATTTTCTTTTCTAAAAGGTCCAGCAATTCTCACAAATTACCTTCTACCCCGTTAGAATGCTCCCCTACCACTCACGTTATATAACGTAAATCCATAGCTTCGGTAGTATACTTATGCCCGATTATTATCCATGCTCGATCGCTCGACTAGTGAGCTGTTACGCACTCTTTAAATGAATGGCTGCTTCCAAGCCAACATCCTAGCTGTCTGGGCAATCAAACCGCGTTTTTTCAACTTAGCATACATTTGGGGACCTTAGCTGATGGTCTGGGTTCTTTCCCTCTCGGACATGGACCTTAGCACCCATGCCCTCACTGATAATTATCATTACTTAGCATTCGGAGTTTGTCAGGAATTGGTAGGCGGTGAAGCCCCCGCATCCAATCAGTAGCTCTACCTCTAAGTAACTATCGATTATCGCTGCACCTAAATGCATTTCGGGGAGTACGAGCTATTTCCGAGTTTGATTGGCCTTTCACCCCTACCCACAGGTCATCCGAAAACTTTTCAGCGTTAAACGGTTCGGTCCTCCATTTAGTGTTACCTAAACTTCAACCTGCCCATGGGTAGATCACACGGTTTCGCGTCTACCACTACTGACTAAAGCGCCCTATTCAGACTCGCTTTCGCTACGGATCCATGACTTAATCACTTATCCTTGCCAGCAACGGTAACTCGTAGGCTCATTATGCAAAAGGCACGCCGTCACCCCACTTAAGGGCTCCGACCGCTTGTAGGCGTATGGTTTCAGGTTCTATTTCACTCCGTTATTCACGGTTCTTTTCACCTTTCCCTCACGGTACTGGTTCACTATCGGTCTCTCAGGAGTATTTAGCCTTAGCGGATGGTCCCGCCTGCTTCAATCAGGGTTTCACGTGCCCCGACCTACTCAGGATACCACTATCCTTATCTTCTCTTACCTATACGGGACTATCACCCTCTTTGGTCTACCTTTCCAAGTAGTTCTAGTTCAATCCG
>NZ_WMJY01000073.1 GCF_009711055.1 Myroides pelagicus | reverse complement strand
TTTTAAATGCTGTTGCATTTATTTGTTGAATCTAAGTGAGAAAACAAGTAGCCATTCTAAAAAACATAACGATCTATTATTACTTTTTAAAAAGTAATCATAGATCGTCTAGTTAGATAAATATCAACTTAATCTAACTTTATTATATCTAACAGACATACACAATTCATAATATACAATATAATAAAAAACTAATATCATTTGGAATTAATTAGGCACAATAGCAATATTAAATTCTAATATTTCCAAGCTAAGATACGGCTAACCTTATTTCCCTGAGCCATATTAATAATGCGTACTTCAGCTACTTCCAGTTTCTTTAATAAAGTCTGTAAAGGTCTTAAGTTATCCTTATTAGAAACTAACGTAGTGAACCACACCGCTTGTCTTTTATAGTGACGACTTTCATAAATATAATTTGTAACAAAGGACTTCTCTCCACCATCACACCACAACTCATTATTTTGTCCTCGAAAGTTCTGAACTGGCTTTCCGTTAACTTCTTTGCCTAAATTACGTAGTTTTTGTGTTGTCTTGGCTAAAGCTTCCTCTCTTGACTTAAAAAATGGAGGGTTACACATTACTAAATCATAATATTCACCTTCTTTTATGATTGAATGCAAAACATTTCTTTTATTCATTTGCCTGCGGATAATAACATTCGATTTTAAATGAGCATTATTATCAATAATTCTACTTGCTGTTTCTATAGATACACTATCCAATTCTGAACCAACAAAAGACCAACCATATTCTGCTACTCCTATAACTGGAAAAATAACATTCGCTCCAATACCAATATCAAGTATTTTTACTTTCTTACCTGTGGGTACTTTTCCATTATTCCCTTCAGCTAACAAATCTGCTAGATAATGTACATAATCAGCTCTCCCAGGTATAGGTGGACATAGATTTGTTTTCTCCATTGTCCAATACTTCATTTTGTAATCCTTCATCAAAATAGCTTTATTCAATGCCAATACAGCCTCTGGATCACTAAAATCAATGGTATCAATACCGCTTGGATTCTTTACTATAAACCCCTCAAGTTCTTCAACATAAATTTTAAGTTTATCAAAATCATAGTGTCCTGTATGTCTATTGCGGATATGTAATTTTCCTTTCTTAGCTGTCGTATCTTTCATCGTTCAAATATTTCATGCAAAAGTAAATGAATTCCTTCTTTTAATCAGTTTTTATTATAAAATCTAATCCAATACCTTCTCTAAAGACCAATTGAAAAATATGCAATAATATAATCTAACAATCGTTGATTTACAAAAACTTTCTTTATAAAAACACATTTTATGACAAACTATCTAATACAGAAATAAAAATAACATATACATTTCAGCTAACTTTCTTAGTTATTTTCATTAAATGGAAGTAATTTTACATTACTTAATTTTTTTAAAAAAAGAGCTCACAATGAAAGTCGGAATAGATAGTATAGCATATTACATCCCTAAAATTCACCTACCTATAGAAACTTTAGCTAAGGCGCGTAACATTGATCCATTGAAATTAAAAAACGGATTAGGGTTACACAAAATGGCTTTACTGGACGTCAATCAAGATGTAGTCACTATGGCTGCCAATGCTGTCTATTCATTACTAAAAGACAATCCTGAGACACAACCTTCAACAGTTGCAAAACTATATGTTGGTACAGAAAGTAGTATAGACAATTCTAAACCTATCGCCTCTTATGTTTTAGGTTTAATAGAACAACAATTCGGTGAAGGTACTTTGCGCCATTGTGACGCAGTGGATCATACATTTGCTTGTATTGGTGCTGTTGATGCAATGCAAAATGCAGTTGACTTTATTAAAGCCAATCCTACTCAAAAAGCCATCGTAGTAGCTACAGATTTTGCTAAGTATGACCTAGCTTCAACAGGAGAATATACACAAGGTGCAGGAGCTATAGCCTTATTAATTAGTGCTGAACCAAGAATCTTAGCATTTACTTCAAAAATAGGTGTATCTACAGAAAGTGTATTTGACTTCTTTAAGCCTTATAGAACAATTTCAAAAAGTAAGATAACAGGTAATCAACAAAATGAGGAATGGAATGGCATTGAAGAGGCTGAAGTTGCTATTCACAAAGAGCAACCAGTATTTGAAGGACAATATTCAAACCAATGTTATATCAATCGAATCACTGATGCTTATGCTCATTTCAAAGAAATAAACAACTACAATGAGCAGAAAGTATACCAAGACTGGAAAGTTCTCTTTATGCACTTACCTTATTGTTTTCAAGGCAGACGTACTTTTCACGAGATCGTATTACAAGACAATCCGCAATTGATTGATCAATCCGCACCTGATGCAAAAGATCAGATAAAAGCTTTCGCTAAATCACCTGAATATTTAACAATCGTAAATGAAAAAATAGCACCTTCTGAGATAGCATCCGGTCAAGTTGGAAATATATATACCGGCTCTATTTTCTTAGCAATGCTATCCACTCTTAGTTATTTCGAAAATAAAAATAGTAGTATTGATGGAGAAAAAGTTGGTTTCATTGCTTATGGCTCTGGTTCTAAATCAAAAGTATTTGAAGCTGAAATACAAAAAGATTGGAAAAATGGACTTCCGAAAACATCTCTTTTTGAAATGTTAGAACAGTCTAAAGCGATTGACTTTGACACTTACTTAGCTCTACATAAAAAGGAACAAAGTACACCTTTGACAAAGGCTATCAATGAATTTGTCTTGGAAAGAATTGAATCAGAGGACCCTAATTTAATCGGTGCTCGATATTATACCTATAAAAAATAGCTTTTCGTAACAAATATGAACTACAAGCTATATCACAGCCTTCTTTAACTTTTGATTTTTCGGATTAATTAAGTTTAAAAGAAATTCTATTTTTTTTATAATATTTTATTCTTAGATTCAACAAATAAATGCAACAGCATTTAAA
>NZ_WMJY01000072.1 GCF_009711055.1 Myroides pelagicus | reverse complement strand
GCTGAAGAAATAATCTTCAGCCTCCTACTCGATTATGGTATCTCCGTATTTGTAAGATTGGATATATACGTGAGGTAAAGCTTCCAGAAGTAGCGGTAATTCTTTCTTTTTTAGGCTGATATTTAGGTGCTTTAGGTGTTTGAGTTTTTGCAAGGAAGGTATGATTTTTTCAACTTCCAACTGAGGGCAACGTATCACGTCAAGAAAACGAATTTGGTGTTGATTTGTCAGGAAATCAAGATTGTTTAAGTTTTTGTTTTCATTCAGATTTAAAAATAACAACTTATCTAATGTTTTGATTTCATGAAAGCTTGTGAACTTCGATGCTTTGTTAATGGTTAAGTCTTTCAGCATTGCTAATTTATCTAATCCTTCAATAGTTGTTAGTTTAGGCATTATGCTGAGGTCTAACATTTCAAGAGAAGAGGGTGTTTGTATTGTTTCACAGTTTCTAGCTGCGGTTATTTTTACTTTTTTTACATCATTTGCATATTGCTGAATATTTATAACAGTTGATCGATCAGCTAATAGATTTACGTACCCAGAGCTAATGACGGTCTCTAAACTAGCGGATAACTGGTAGTGCTCTAGGGTTCTCTCTTCTCTGTACTTATAGTTCAGTAGGGTGCGAAGACATATAATTTCGCGGTAGTTTAAGTTTTTGTTCAATAACGGTGTGATTTGATCAATCGAATAGAGAATTGGCAGTGCCAGTAACTCATTGATCTTTGTTTGATCTAGTAAGTTGTAGTCTGGACAGCAATCTAAAAAATGGCTATAGTGATACATTGTTAATAGCAGTAGATATGATAGCGTAAGGTATGAAAAACGGTTGATAGACCGTTGTTTTTTTGTATAAAAGTAGGGTATCTATAAAAGGAGAGTTGACTATGTATCTATTGATGATCACTGATAGGTATAAGCGATTTATACTTGTGGTTTTGCCAATGAAAGATATCTCTTATATCTAATAGGGGAATAGGTAGTAAATGTGTATTTTTGCGACAAACCACTTAGATTACATAAATATGAAAGCACTAATCGTTGTTGATTTACAAGATGACTTTTTGCCTGGAGGTAGCTTAGCTGTTGTGAAGGGCGATGAGATAGTACCGGTTATTAATAGGCTACAAGAGAAGTTTGACTTAGTAGTCGCTACACAAGATTGGCACCCAGCTAATCACAAGAGTTTTGCTTCTCAACACCCGACAAGACAAGTCTTTGAAGTGATAGACCTCAATGGTTTGCAGCAAGTCTTATGGCCTGATCACTGTGTACAGGGAACTACAGGAGCTGGTTTTACCAGTGCTTGGGACAGTCGTAAGGTAGCAGCAATATTCAGAAAAGGGATGCAAATAGGAGTAGACTCCTATAGTGGATTTTACGACAATGATAAGCAAATCTCTACAGGACTACTGGGGTATCTGCGCGAGCGAGGAGTGACAGCGGTCTATGTATGTGGACTAGCGGCTGAGTTCTGCGTGTATTATACCTCTAAAGATGCAGCAGTAGCAGGGTTAGATACTTACTTTTTAGATTTTGCTACAAGACCAATTAGTGCTGAGGGGTTAGTATCAGCGAAAGGTGACTTGTCAGCATTAGGCGTTCACATAATTGAAAACGAAGGAGAATTAACTATTTAATGAAGAAGTATAGCCGATTTAATTTTTTTAAACACACCTATTGTGAATGGCAACAAGTGCCTATGGAGGTAATAGCCAATCGAGCACCTAATTATAAGAGTAAGGCGGGTAGTGCTTATTATTTTGATGAGATAGGTGTCTATCGCTATTCGAATCATTGGGGACGTGCAGCTAACTGCCGCTGGAAACTCATCAGTACATCCGCTAAGAATAGTGTATATTGTTTAGCCTATGCTTCGTGGGATAGTTTTTACCCAAATAATGAACAACAAGCCTTGTTTGTCATCGTGCTCGATAGTGAGGGTGAAGTAGGCTTTAGGCATCGCGATAGTTTGGCAAAAGAGGAAAGAGATCTAGCTGTGTGTCGCACGGCAAAAGAGACGAGTAGTCGTATAAAGAAAATCAAAGAGATACAGACAACAACAGCTTGGCACAAGCATATAGATTCTATGTCAATTGAAGAAGCGAGGGAGTTATTAGTACTTGGTCTGATTAATACAGAGAAGAGTATATTGGAGTTGAGAAGGGAATTGTTAGCCTCACAAGAAAAGTAAAAAGATAGATGAGTAACCATTAATGGGAGCTTTTTCTTTTTTAAGTGAATTGCAAAATAAAGTTAAAATATTAGTTGCTAAAGGTCTGGTTTTTTGTGTAGTGTTTTTTTGTAACTATTTGATTGTAATTGCTTAAGTTGTGCTATTTACTTGTTTTTGTGCATCTTTATCGATAAGATAGCAATTGTTAAAGTCTGTTGGATTAAGTGACCTGTATTAGTGAGCAGAGTCTTAAGTGTGTGCAACAGCAAGATGAAAGACTATGTGTAGGTCATTTGAAAAATGATAAACAAGGCTTAATTTTGCAAGCTGATTGTAAATAGTTGAAGTGCTTTAGGCAAAGAAAATGTAGAGCCTGTAGTACTTTAATTATTAAATTAATTAATATTGAAACTATGAAAAAAATCACATTATTAGCAGCATTGCTTATCGGAGGAATTGTAACAGCAAATGCTCAGAAAATTGAAACACCTAAATTAGCAGAAAAAGTAGGAACAACACCTATTAAGAAAGGTAACTGGATAGTAGGAGGAGCATTGGGATCTACGGGATATAGCTTTGAAGATAAAAGCTTCAATATCAATTTATCTCCAAGAGCAGGGTATTTCATCTCTGATGGGATAGCAGTAGGTCTTGAAGTAGGAGCAGGATTACAAACGGTAAAAGATGCTTCAGATATTTGGAGTTATAAAGTTATGCCATTTGCTCGTTATTACTTCCCAGAAGGAGCTAGTGAGACAGGCCGTTTCTTTGGACAAGGGGCTGTAGGTATATCAGGTGCTGAGACATCAAATAGTAGTGATACTTCATTTGCTTTTGCATTGAATGCAGGGTACTCACACTTTGTGACACGTAACGTTGCTTTAGAGGCGATTGTAGGATACAACTACAGTAAATCAAACCAAGCGAGTGCTTCAGCTCATAATGGGTTAGGGCTATCAGTTGGGTTCCAGATTTTCTTAGGAAAATAAGAAATAGATAAAGAAAAGGGGGAGTGTAACTTAAACTGTGTCATCTCCTGTTTCCA
>NZ_WMJY01000071.1 GCF_009711055.1 Myroides pelagicus | reverse complement strand
CGCGGACCCCTACTAATCAAACCAACAACTAATTTTTCACTACTTTGATTTTATATAGATGTAGTTACCCCTATTGTCAACCCCGCAGCTTCCGATACATAACGACAAACACCTCCTACACAAACCAAACCTCCTCTTTGCCTACCATAAGATGCCGATATACGCGTCACTCCTCTAGTGTAACTTGTACCTATATTATAATAGTGCAATTGTTTTTCAGAATCATCATTCCCATAATTATACATATCACTACCATAAACAGACCACTTACTATTTAATGCAAATTCAACAGTACCCGCTACCCAGTTCTTTTTATCAGCATTTGCCCACATATGTTGCAGCTCAAGTCTAATTGACTTATTATCTAAAAACTGATAAGTAGTCTCTGCACTTACAATATTGGTTTTCACATCTTCAATTTTACCTAATAATACACGTGCATTATAATACTGATCAAGATACATAAACACAGACGACCAATTTTTAGTCCATTTTTTTCTAATCTCAATTCCTAAGTCATGGTAATATTTTTCTCCGAAGCCTAAAAAGTCCGAATCTATTCGCCCCTCTTTATAATTAACAATAGACTTCAATCCTGAAAAATAAGCACCATTCAACGAAACACTAGTACCATATTTACCACCTATAGTACTATTCTTAGGAAAACTATAGAAAAAATCAAGCTGCCCACCAATTTCACCACTTCTAGCGCCAAAAAAGTCTAAGGACTGCTGTGCTTGATAAACATAAATATTTTGAAGAGAATAATCATATTGCTTTGTTAGTGCTGGAACATAATTCACCACACCCTGTAAATATATATTTCCCGTTAATTCTCTTTCAGAATAAATCCCCATATTTTCAATACGTCTTAAGTTTAGAGCAACCGACATTCCTTTCTCAGAATAACCAGCATTAACTAACAACGCCTGCCCTCCTTGCTTACTAGAATAATCAACAACATTTCGATACGCTATATAATCTTCACCTTTATTCACATATTCTGCACCAAAATAAAAACCACCATAACTATAATCCGCCCTTACTGCAAAATTAGAATTAAAATTACCATAACCTTTGTTCTCATTACTCTCCTCGATTGACCTTCCAAAATAGCTTACGCCTACAGCTAAAACATTCTCTTCCCAACCAAACAAGTTTTCTAAATTCGCCATAAAATCAGCACCGAACAAATACGACTTAGAAAGATCAAACCCCATACCCACACGTTGCTTCCCACCAAATACAATAGCTTTCCCCCATTTATTTAAATCATACTTAACATTAAGACCCAACACAGCGTTATTGACCCCCAACTGTCTATCTTCCCATGCTCTAAAAAGTAGCCCGCTACCAATCTGTTCATAAAAATGCCCTGCAGTAATATCAATACCCCTATTTGAATCACGGTAATTAATATACGCAGTACCTATATTCACCTTATCATATTCAGGGGAGTAATTCAACAAAGCTTTAGGCATATACCCCTCCAACTGTACTCCAACAGTCCATTTACGAAAATCATAATCAACCTTCAAATAAGAATTTGAACGAAAACGCTCCTCAGCATCAATAGTAGACAACTTTATTTTATTATCATCCACATACCATTGTGAATTATTTTCAAACCCAGCTCTTAGTTGAGCATTAGCTTTAGTTACCGTTAAACAAAAACAAAAGCATAAAACAATGTATCGCATAATCCTATTTCTTTATAATACTCTTAATTTTTTTATACAGCTCTTTTTCAACACCAGGAGTATAACTCATGTGTTTATAAACAATCTCTCCTCTATAAACCACAATAGAAAAAGGAACATTGATGACATTCATGTATCTTTTAAGTTCATGATTTTCATCAAGCAAAACCTGATAATCCCAGCCTTTACCATCCACTAATGGCTTAACACGTTTAATAGATTTTGCATCATCAATTGAAACAGCTACTAACTCAACACCTGTTTCTTCTTGCCAATCCTCATAAACGTTGTGAATTGCTGATAGTTCTTTTAAACAAGGCCCACACCAAGTAGCCCAGAAACTAATAATAACTGGCTCCTCCTTTTTAGAGTAATCACTAATATTTACTTCTTTACCACTTAAGTTTTTTAACACAATATTTGATAATTCCAATTGCTGACAAAAAACAAACATTGGAAAACAAAAAATAAACAATACAAATAATTTCTTCATAATTAGTTAATTTAATCAAAACATACCGGTAAATATATATGAATTTTTTAATATACTTGTGTATAATTTAAGAAATTATAATTACCAACACTAAGTAAAAATAAAATCAAATGTTAAAAATTATGAAAAAAACAACTGTACTTAAATTACTACTGGCAATAACAGCAGTAATCACTTTAACGTCATGCTCATCATCAAGTGAAGAGGAAGTAATTACCCCTAAAGAACCTATCGGAGACTATGCCTTCAAGCACAAGGCACTACTCGAAGAATACACGTCCATTAGCTGTACATATTGCCCATATGGAGCATTTATACTACAAGAATTGGAAAAAACAGAAATTAAAGACAAATATATCTCTGTCGCAGTACACGATAACTTTGGAGGAATTAAAGATCCCTTTAAAGTACATAACGTTAATGACTTTATAAAAGCAACACGTGCCTCTTACTTTCCTGCTCTATTTTGGAATAGAAATAAAAACGTATGGGGAATAGAAAATGCCTTCTTTAATCTAACAGGTGAAAAAGACGAGCTTAATGAAGATAAAACTCTTGAAAGTATCAGAAAAAGAGGAGAACTAAAAACTAGTTCAATTGTCGGAATCAAAATAAACTCTGATATAAAAAACACCAAAGGACAGGTAACATTCTCCGTTAAATTCGCTGAAGATTTTAATCAAGACATCAAATATAGTGTATATATCATAGAAGATGGTTTAAAACAAAGACAATACAACGGAACTCCGTTATATGGAAACAAAAATGGGAGTGGAAGATGGGAAAATGACTTCATCCATAATCATGTCTTAAGAGCAGCAGATACGTTTCTAGGAACTATAATACCATCATCACAAACATTAAAAAACAAAGAAACTACACTAACAGTAGAGCTAGATCAATTTACTGTAGAAAATATTGAAAATTCAAGTGTCGTAGTCGTAATCATGAATAACAATGGAGCTGTATTAAACTCTCAAAAGGCAAAAGCAAACACAAAGCAAGATTACGAAATAATAAAATAAGTTTTATAAAGACATCTAAATCTTAAAAAACAAAAAAGCCAGACAAAAATGTCTGGCTTTTTGATATTTGCTCCCCCTCTTGGGCTCGAACCAAGGACCCTCTG
>NZ_WMJY01000070.1 GCF_009711055.1 Myroides pelagicus | reverse complement strand
CAAAAAGGGAAGATCTTCTGACCTCCCCTTATATCTTTAATAACTATAAAAAACAGTAATTGTCTCATCATCTTTGTGATTCGCTCGACAGCCCTTCCTAAAATATTTCCAACCATACACATAATTAGGCTGATCTTTCTTACCCCAATTATTCGGTAATTATTTTGCAGATTTATAATCCAAATCAACTTCTCTCTTTTTATGCCTTCGCAAAAGCCCTAAATCACCTCTAAGCAAAAAGACCACCGGTAGATATGCCACACTAAAAAAAACAACAAAAAGCATAGTGTTCAGCCTTTTGAAACTAGACCCACCAGCTTTTCACCACAGACAATACCACTCCTATTCTTTACTTACTATAGTGAATAATTACAGTACTACCTTTGACATTTGCATCCTCAACCCCCTTATCTGTCCCTTTCCAATAATACAAACGATACTCGCTCTTTGTGTCGGGATAGATAAGCTCCATATCCTTTATATCGGTATATGTCTCAGTAAACTCCTTTCGTTTTTCATCATCTTCGAAAATTAATTCTGCCCTGAAGGCCGAACCACGCTTAATTAATTCAACATCAAGCTCTTCCTTATAAAAAAATCTATAAACAAACCCATTAGTCAAAGACTTCGAGTCAATGCGCGAAATAGAACTATCTTCTTTCAATAAATTACTGATTTGCTCTTGAGATAAATGCTCTAAGTCATCTCTCATCAAAAATTCAGGTACGAGTTTATTTATAGACTTCGAAAACTCCCATCCACGCCTAAAAATCATGTTCTTTTTTCCATCGAAATAATAATCAAACATATCGTAAGGCGAATCCACCTTCCCCTTATATAATCGAACAGCGATTCCCTTAGCCCTCAATGCCGCCTTGCCCTTTAGGTAAAAACCTACCTTTTGCAAATCGTATAAGCCAAACGGAAGTGCCCCGTACTGTACATCATTTAAATAAATGAGTATTTGCTTATCCACATTACTTACCAAAATCTTCAAGATCACATCTTTGTTCAAAACTGCTTTATCAATAGGTGCTATTAGAGCAACCTTTCCTTTTTTTCTAACTTTTACATAAAGCCAATACTTGCCATTATCCCTAGTGACACCGATAACCGCACCTTTGTGCTCCTCTGGTCTAAAGTCGCTGTACTTATAGTCATTATTCATCAAATAGACTCCCGTAAAAAATGCAGTAGTAGCATCTCCCTGGGGTCGTACTGCAAACTGAGCTGCAATCATATACATCTCAAGATTACTTATATCTTCCTCATCTAGATAGGTCCATACACCCTCCGCACCATCAGTTTTATTGGTAATATAGTAATAACCATCAACCACACGAGCATCATAAGCGCCAAAATCTGTCGTACGCCAAGATCGATCATTGGTCGAAAAATCTTCTTTAATCAAATCCTTTAATTCCTGCGACTGAACCAGAAAGCTAGATAAAAGAAATGCGAAACTCACTAATTTTTTAATCATCTTATTTGGTTTTATACACCGAACATGAGATATCTATCGCCCCCGATATTATTCTCAAGACATCATATATCCAGTAAGTTACTTGGCTAAAATACATTATTTATTTGACAATAAGCCCCAAAAACAGTAACGAAAGCTAAAACTTAACACAATAGACAACCGCTGATTTCAAAACAATACCACCCCTCTTGCATAACTAAATATTATTCGTATACTTAATTAGAAATCAAGAGATAAACCTACCTACAGCTTGATTAATTTACACTATTCAAACTAAAAACAAACTCCTGTTTTTAGTGTAAAAAACACCAATCAAAATTAAGATTAAAATTCGCTGTACGCGATATTTTTCAAACTTTCATTTACCTTAATATTAACGCCAACCCCAGTATTTACACGCTTTTATCCTACACTTCTCTCATACTTGTTTGGAGAATAGCCCCTCATTTTTGCCTGTTTTTCCGAACAAGTATGGAAGAACGCTACAACAAGACTCGAAACCCTTGACTCTCATTGATCTTAATCAGTTCGGTAAACCTCAAACTAATTTTATTAAATCAAATAAAAAGGACAAAAAGCGAACAGTAAAAAAACTATAACAACATGAAAAACAGTTGTACCTACACTATTTAAATAATAGATGATATCCGTTTTTTTGTACTTTAGTTTTTTTAAAACACAGCATCACATCAAATGAACACTATCAGCATAGAGATTACTCAAACACCAGACCCAAAAGACTCAAAACACATTAGTCAAGGAATTGTCAACTTTAATCAAGCAATGATTCCTGATTTAGAACCCATCGAAGCAGAAGTAAAGTTTTTTGCCTTTGCTAGAAACCAAGAAGGCGAAGTAATCGGCGGCATACGCGCCACTTGTTACTGGAACACACTACACATCAAACTACTATGGCTCGATCAAAACTACCGAGGACAAGGTATGGGACAACAATTGCTCAAACAAACAGAACAGTTTGCCCCGAAGCACGATTGTCAAAAGGCTTTGGTCGAAACAACGAGCTGGCAAGCTAAGCCATTTTATGAAAAGGCAGGGTATAATCACATCGCCACAATCAATGATAGACCAAAGGGGCACGTTTCTCATTACCTAACCAAAGAATTAGACTAACACGACTCGCGTATAAACACAAAAAAAGAGGTGTATCCTGATACACCTCTCCAACACCTTCATCTTCGCATGGTAAAATCATACTAACTATTCTATCAATATTTTAAAGATGAGGCCTACAAAGTACTTTAAGTAACAATTAAAATAAACTAAATATTAATTCACGCAATTTCGCGAATGATTCAATTACTAAATTTCTATTTTTAAAAAATCCTAAAACTCCTTTACATTTAACAAAAATACACTTCCAAAAAAAAATAAAATAAACACAAATCTAATAGTCATCAAGTAAATTTATCATTATTTAATTCTTTCACAATAAATATAATAAATTACTGACAAACTCAAAAATCAATCACTTTAACTTTAAGATTACTTTAACTAAACATTACCATTTAAAGATTGACAACAAACAGAAAATTTTAAACTATTTTTTACATTTAAACAAGATAGCGGAAATAATTAATGTTAAAAAAATAAAAGAGCTTAAAACCTTACTGTTAATTGAGTATAATATTGTAATTTTACATTTCATGTTAAAGACATTCATTTAGCAGCTTTAAAAGCATCTTTAACAGGAGATTTTCCCTAAGAATAAAACAAACTTTTTATATGCTTTAAGCGGATTAACTAATTCACTTGTAATAAGAAAAGGAGACTTCTGGTCCCCTTTTATTGTTTATGTTAAATAGTATAACTAAAGACACGCTTATCTAGACAACGCACAAACAACGTCCTAGCACTTATCAATATTGACTTTTTCGATTAACATTTTTTTCTAAGTACACGACAAAAAACTAAAGCAATTGATAT
>NZ_WMJY01000007.1 GCF_009711055.1 Myroides pelagicus | reverse complement strand
AAATGACTAATGTTGCATTTATAACTTGAATTCACGTGTTCTATTAAAATGATCAAAACCTATTAACAATTTTTAAACAACCAAAGATTAAGAGTTAAAAATAAACGATTAACTTTATCGAAAATTAACAATTACTATGAAGATATTAATCATAGAAGATGAGATCCAATTGTCCGATGCAATTGAACAATCCTTAAAAAAGCAGCTATACGTAACTGAGTCTGCTAGTAATTTTAAAGAAGCATTACACAAAGTAATTTCTTATGATTATGATTGTATTTTATTAGATATAATGTTACCTGATGGCAATGGTATTGAGTTATTAAAGCAATTAAAAGATATCAAAAAAGATGATTCCGTCATTATAATCTCTGCAAAAGACTCACTAGACGATAAAGTATTAGGTCTAGAATTAGGTGCTGATGATTATCTGACCAAGCCTTTTCACTTATCTGAATTACACGCTCGAATCAAATCAGTATTAAGAAGGAGAAATCAGAATGGCAGCAATAGTATCGTTTTAGACAACTTAGAGTTATTTCCAGACGACTACAAAGTGACTATTGACGGAAAAGAGATTGAGGTAAACAATAAAGAGTTCGCCCTACTTCACTATTTAGTTATCAACCAAAATCGACTTCTGACCAAAGTAGCTATAGCAGAGAAAATCTGGGGCGACTATATGGATGAAGTTGACAGCTATGATTTTGTCTATTCCCAAATCAAAAATTTGCGCAAAAAGCTAAAACAGAACAACGCTCAACCAGAAATAAAGTCTGTCTATGGCATGGGGTACAAACTAGTTAATTCGAATTAATATGCGCTTACACTATCACACACTGAAATACCTATCGATTGGAATACTCCTAGTGTTATCCTTATGGGTGGCACTATTCTATACTTTTCTACTTGACGAAGTCTATGACAATATAGACGATGGACTTAAAAATGCCAAAATAGAAATCATTAAAAAAGCCTATGACGATCCTAGTGTACGTGACAAACCTCAGTTTGGACTGAATAATTTTAGAATTACTTCTTTACCTCCTGGCGATTATCCCTCTAAAAATAGCTTCAAAACAGAAGATGTCTTCTTGCCTTATGACGACGAACAACAGCCAATGCGTATACTTACAACTTACTTCAAAGATAGTCAACTGATTAACTATAAACTTGAAATAAGAACCTCAACTATCGAAGCCGACGAGCTCCTACAAGACTTCGGATTAGCAGTACTCGGACTTTTCTTCATGTTATTAATCAGTATTTTTATTATTAATTATATTGTATTAAGACGCGTTTGGACCCCTTTTTACGATTTACTCGACAAACTTAAAAAATATCACCTTGGACAAAGCTTCACTGTTGAAAACAATAGTAATATACTTGAGTTTCAAACATTAGAAACAGAAATACAAAAAATGATTAGCAATATTGAGAACACGTATACCCAACAAAAGATGTTTATCTCTAATGCTGCTCATGAAACACAAACACCTCTTGCCATTGCTACTAATAAACTTGAACTCCTCGTTGAGGAGTCTCACTTTGATGAACAACAAATAGAGCAACTTAACAGTATCCACCAAAGTCTCAACCGATTGATTAAACTCAACCGCTCACTACTAATGCTGAGTAAGATTGAAAACCATCAATACAATAAATTAGAGCCCGTTGACTTTAATGCTTTAATTTTGAATACTATACAAGAGTTCGAAGACATCTATCTATTCAAAGGAATTGAAGTTTCTTATACAGAATCCACTCCTCCGCTGATAATCACTATGGATCGTGGATTAGCAATTACACTGATCAACAACCTATTTAAAAATGCTATTAATCACAATCATCAACACGGTAATATACAAATAGTAATTACTCCTAATTCTCTTACTATCAAAAATACATCGACCTCATCGGCTTTAGATGAAAACTTGATCTATAATCGCTTCTACCGTACTAATACCAATGATCAATCTACTGGATTAGGTCTCGCATTAGTAAAAACCATTTGCAGAGAAACAAAAGGCTTATCTGTTCACTATAACTACCAAGATAATTATCACTGCTTTGAAATTTTATATAATATTTAAAAATTCCCAATTCTTTACAGATTTAGCCCTTTACTTTGTCATCAAATATTAAAATAAAAGTTATGAAAGTATTTAAAAGATTATTTATCGGAGTGAGTTTATTCGCTATTGGAGCATTAAGCATTCAAACTGCTGAAGCTAAAAAAATTCAAATTCAAAAGAATGCATTACCTAAGACAGCTATCGAATTCTTAGACCAAAACTTTTCTCAAGAACCTATTAACTTCATCACTGAAGACAAAGAATGGTTTGATACGGATTACTCTGTATTATTAAACAACATGACAGAGATTGAATTCGACAAAAATGGTAATTGGACAGATGTATCTAATAAAACTACAGCTATTCCTACAGATTTTATCTTACCTGCAATCGTGAGTCATGTAAAAACTAATTTTGCTAATGCTCATATCTTAAAGATTGAAAAGGACAATAGACAATTTGAAGTAAAGCTATCGAACAGTCTAGAACTTGTCTTTGACAACAATGGTACATTCATGAGAATTGATGATTAATGCAAACTTGTTATTATAAAGAAAGGACTACCTCGACAGGTAGTCCTTTTTGTTTCAATAATCGCAACCAATTTGCATTGATTCTGGGGACTGTATTATTGACACTGAGTAAAAAGAAAAAATTTGGCTCCAAATATATCTTTTAATATCTCATAATGCGATATTATTTAGTAGACCTCTTGTTTTTTTGAGGGAACGAGACTTTCCCCCCTTTTTTACTTCTCTAGTGTCAATCTATTTTTTCAAAAGGACAATCCCTTTATCAGTTATATCTATTTGTTTATTCTTGTAAAGTGTACCAACAGCCTTCTTAAACGTCTTCTTACTGATGTTTAAAACTGTTTTAATATCTTCTGGATGACTGTTATCCGTCAGTCCTAAAAAACCATTGTTATCCTCTAATGCTTCTAAGATAGCGTTAGCCGTAGTCAATACGCCATCAAAACCTACTTTTTGACGAGTCACATCAATCTTTCCATCAGGGCGAATAGACTTGATATAACCTATCACGCGATCTCCTGTACGCAGATCTTCGTACACTTCATTCTTATAGATCAATCCTTTATGCTTGTCATTAATGATAACATTTATCCCAAGATCAGTAATATGCGATACGACCAACTCTACTTCTTCTCCTACTTCAACAGTTAGCGTTGAGTTGTCTAAGAATTGATTCAAACGACTTGATCCTACTAATCGATTAGACTTTTCGTCTAATGACATATAGATCAAATAATAGTGTCCTTCTTTCATTGGACGTGCTTGCTCTCTAAAAGGTACAAACAAATCTTTCTCTAAGCCCATATCCATAAATGCACCATATTGATTGATATAGCTCACTTTCAATAGTGCAAACTCATCTCTATATATGTATGGTTCTAAAGTAGTCGCTACTGGGCGCTCTTCTTGATCCAAATAAACAAATACGACTAACTCTTGATCAATCTCATATTGCTTTGGTACATATTTATTTGGAAGTAATATATCCTTCTCTCCGTCTGTCAAATACAATCCTATACTTGTGCTGCGGGCTATTCTCAATGTATTATCGTCTCCTATCTTTATCATTCTTTCTATGGGGTATTAAAATTCTAACTCAAACTTTTCTTTCAACAAACGTACGTTGTCATTTAGCTGAATAAAATGTTTTAGCTTATCATTATTATCAAATACTTTCTTAACTAACTTAACTTCTTCGTTTACAATAATCTCTATTTCGATATCGTAATTCTTTAGGCGCTTGCGCAAGTGATTAACCAATTCATACTTATACTCGTCAAAACTAAGCTTAGATCCGGCATTGGGCATTTCTAAGGATATATGACTCCCGGCTAATCTGGGTGGTGTCATTCCCATCAAAGAGGACATAAGCATAAAACCTGAACGACTTAGCTTGTCTTGGTATAGCTTCCACTCATTCATCAACGAATCATACGTAAATGCATTCCTTGGTAAATCTTCTGGATTAACTACTGTCTGTTCTAATGATGACTCCAAAGCCCTACGCTTCTGAATACTAGATAGAGACAATGCATTAATACGCGTAGTATTTTCTTTTTGCTCTAAAGCAGAATTACCTTGTGGTATTTCCACCGTACTAACTGGCTCAGCTGTACTTGATTGAGAGACAGCAGCAGACACAGCTACCTGATTGACTGATGGTTGTTCCACTGTCGAAATACCATTAGTTACAGCAGGCTGACTCACAGGTGCAATAGGTTGCTGTAAACCACTTAAGTCACTTACAGGATAACTAGGTAACGCATTAGGTAAAGGAGGTAACTCTTGCAGTATTTCCTTTAACCTTTCAGCCGATATTATTGTTGATTTATCTTTTTTTTTTCGCCATCAATGGCTAGTGAAGCAAGTTGCATCAAACACAACTCTACTAATAAACGCTGATTTTGACTCGATTTATACTTAAGATCACAATCATTTGCCAACGCTATAGCACTTAGTAAAAATGGAAAAGACGTCTTTTGAGACTGACCGATAAACAGTTGCTTACCGTGTTCGCCTACTTCTAATAAAGAAGCTGTTTCTGGCGCCATTACTACCATTAAGTTTCTAAAGTGCGAAGCTAACCCAGCTACAAAGTGCTGTCCGTCAAAACCTTTAGCTAAGATATCGTCAAACGCTGTAAGTAAAGCAGGAATATGTCCTGCCAATATCATATCAGTAATGCGGATATAATATTCAAAGTCCAATACGTTTAAGTTCTCCGCTACAGCCTGTCTAGTCAAATTTTGACCGCAATAAGAGACCACGCGATCAAAGATTGATAGAGCATCACGCATAGCACCATCAGCCTTCTGAGCTATGATGCGTAAGGCATCATCTTCATAGTTTATCCCTTGGCTTCTAGCCACTAATGCTAAGTGATTCGCAGCATCTGCTATTGTGATACGCTTAAAGTCAAATATCTGACAACGAGACAATATCGTTGGTATAATCTTGTGCTTTTCTGTCGTTGCTAAAATGAATATAGCATGACGTGGCGGTTCTTCTAATGTTTTTAAGAAAGCATTGAATGCTGCTGATGATAGCATATGCACCTCATCTATGATATATACTTTATACTTTCCTGTCTGTGGAGGTATTCTTACCTGGTCTATCAAGTTGCGTATATCATCTACGGAATTATTAGAAGCAGCATCTAATTCGAATACATTAAATGCGAAGTCTTCATTCGGATCATCATACCCTTCTTGGTTTATCTTTCTAGCCAATATACGCGCACATGTAGTCTTACCTACACCTCTAGGTCCTGTAAACAACAAAGCTTGAGCCAAGTGATTGCTTTCAATAGCATTCAATAAGGTATTAGTAATCGCTTGCTGTCCGACAACATCTTGAAATGTCTGTGGTCTATATTTTCTGGCTGATACGATAAATTGTTCCATTGGCATATAATCTTGTGAGCAAAGGTAATTTTAATTTTCTTATTGCGAAAATTATTCACGTAACTCTAACGGGAAAAATTGATCTTCTCTTATCTTATTCTTCCACATAATTCTAAGCTCGTTAAAATTAACTGGATTTGCTCCTCGGGTAAGGTCTATTTCATAACGAAAAGATAGGTACTGCAGCTGTGTCTCCAAATAGAAATCATTCAAATCACTTTCTGGGTGATAGGTGGATTTTAAATTAAGGCTAAAGGTTTTTGCTGTCGCATTAGACCAAAAGGCAGTCCAACCACTTTTAAATTCTTTAATAAGTTCAAATGCACTCTGTCCTGTCTCTCGGTGAATTAACTTCAATAGCACTTTCCCATCATTTCTAGAAAGTTTTTTTAACTTCTCCTTAAACTGACTTTCTAAGTAATGCTGTGAGCGCTTGATATATTTTCGCTTATCTCTATTTGATTCTATCTTAGCTAAGTTTTCATTTAGTATGATTAAGTTTTGCGCTGTAGCTTTTGCATAGGGATAGACACGACGAATTCGATTGCGAAGAATACGCATATCCTTGCGATATTGTTCTTCACGCATATCAACACCTATGTAAATTTCAGGCATGGAATAAAGCTGTAGAGTATCTCCCTCAACAGTAACTTCAACCGGTATTTCTGGTGTAGGAACCAAAGTTATTTCTTGACTAAAACCTACACTAGGCAAGAATAAAACAAGGCTATAAACGATTCGTCTCATAAAGAAATATATAAGTCAAAATTAGCCATTTTAATTGAGTTATTGTACAATTCTAATTAAATTAGCAAAAAATTAAAAAAATGCACATAGACAATATTTTAGATGAGCAATCCCTTGCTTTCTTAGAATCATATTTAAACAATACTTCCGCTACGGGTCATGAAGTTAATGGACAAAAATTGTGGATGGAATACTTAAAACCGTATGTAGACACCTTTATTACTGACACTTATGGGACAGCCGTAGGGGTTATTAATCCCGATGCTCCTTACAAAGTAGTTATTGAAGGACATGCTGACGAGATTTCTTGGTACGTGAAGTATATCACGGAGGAAGGTTTTATTCACGTGGTTCGCAATGGTGGTAGTGACCACATGATTGCCCCGTCAAAACGCGTACACATTCATACCAAAAACGGCATTGTAGAAGGAGTCTTTGGTTGGCCGGCTATCCATATTCGCAACAGAGCAGGGAAAGAAGAAATGCCTAAAATCGAAACAAACTTTATCGACGTAGGCTGTGAGACTAAGGCTGAAGTAGAAGCATTAGGTGTACATGTAGGCTGTGTGATCACCTACCCAGATACTTTTACCATCTTGAATAAAAATAAGTTTGTTTGTCGTGCAATTGACAATCGAATTGGCGGTTTTATGATTGCTCAAGTAGCTCGTCTATTAAAAGAAAACAACAAACAGTTGCCTTTCGGTCTATATATTGTTAATAGTGTACAAGAAGAAGTAGGATTACGCGGAGCGGAGATGATCACCCAACGCATCAAGCCGAATGTAGCCATCGTGACTGACGTATGTCATGACTCAAATACTCCCCTTGTAGATAAGACAATCGAAGGAGACAACAAAATTGGTAAAGGCCCAGTGATCGGATATGCTCCAGCTATTCAAAATAAACTGAGAGAACTAATCGAAGATACTGCCCTAGCACACAACATACCATTTCAACGCAATGCAATGTCTCGCGTGACTGGTACAGATACAGATGCCTTTGCCTATAGCAATGGTGGGGTGGCTTCTGCCCTGATCTCTTTAGCGCTGCGCTATATGCATACAACTGTAGAGATGGTTCACAAAGATGATGTAGAGCACACCATTCAACTAATCTATGAATCTGTACTTAAAATAGAGAACAATGAAACATTCTCTTATTTCAAATAAGGACGGACTACTAATAACAAAAAAACCTCAAGAGATTAACTCTTGAGGTTTTTTGTTACCTTAGGATTTTCTAGTTTGAATAAATTCTCTCTCTTTAAAGAATAAAGAAAACCTCCTAGACCAGCACAAACTAAAATGAACCTCATTTCTTTTTTCACGCTTCAACTTTATTTAAATTAAGAGTTTATCTACTCTTTTTAGCCAAAGATTACCACCCTAAAAAGGTATTTTTACCACGCTAACTTTCTTCTTCTACATTCTTTTTCTTGCCAAGACTTACCTATCAGTGCGGTATACCTGCAGAATACCTCCCAAAAACACTTCTCTTGGTAACAAAAGGTCAAGAATACTGCACGTATACCTGAATCATCTGCGGATACCAAACGGCAATATTAACCCTATAATTAATTCTATAAAAAAAATACTTCACACAAATCTAATGGCGATCATTAACTTAGACTTCATCTGAAAATAAAAGATAAAAATCAGGGCTTACCATTTATCCAAGATCATTCTTAGAAACTCCCGTTAATTATGTGTACTTTTGAATAAATCAAACTAATAGAAATGTCTATTTACAATAAAAACAAAAAAACAACTGAAAAAATAAATCGCAATTTGACCCTTGCGCAAATAATAGAACAAGCAGGAACTCAACCAGAGTATAGAGCTATTTTCTACGAGCGCATGTTGAAGGATTATATCTACGTATTGGTACAGTCAGGATACAAACCAGAAGACTTAACCGTTGGCATCGATCCAAATATTCCAGTAATTACTTTTGAAAACGGGGGTATCCCTGTCTTTACACACCCTGATCGCATCTACGATGGGGGTGCCATTAATGAGGAAATGGATTATATCAAAGTGAGAGGGCGTTCATTCTTAGAATTGACCATTGGCAATCCTTTAATTGTCAATCCATTTTCTAAGATATACAAAGAGCTCGTGCCCCCAGAGGTTTCTGAAATGCTTAATGGCAGTATCTTTAACCCAAAGCACAGCCCTATCTTGCGCACAAAAATGAATGCATTGATCGGACATCCAGAATATGAACCAACACAGCTATTAAATGCTTTATCTAATGCGTATGCTGAAGTGTCAGAAATCACTAATGCTTACCTAGGTTGGACCTTTACAGAGGAAGTCGATAATGAAGCTCACTATACAATTGCTATCGAAACAGAGACAGAGAAGCCCTTTAAAGAATTTGCTGTCTTGACTTCTACAGTTTGTCAAGATCACCTCAATGGCGACCAAGTAATTGACATCGTCAAATTAGAACCAGGAGGCAACTTCAGTGACTTTTTCTACAATCAATCAACTCCCTTTTACACTCGAAAATAACAATGCCAAACCAAGCTATTTTTACTCCTATTGACTATGATAATTGGGCGCGTAAGCCTTATTTTGACTATTACTATTATAAGCTAAAGTCAAGGTACACAATCAGTGTAAAAATAGATATAACAACCTTGGATATAAAACGCAGAGAAAAGCAGTATAGATTCTATCCTACTTTTCTCTACGTTATCATGAAAGCAATCAATGCAAGTGAAGCATTTCGCACAACTTTTCACCAAGGCAAACTTGGGCATTGGAGCTATATGCAGCCATCCTTTACGATCTTTCACAAAGATGACTGTACCTTCTCTGACCTATGGAGTGAGTATCACCCAGAATTCACAGACTTTTATCGCATAATTACCCAAGACATCAAAACCTATAAAGACGTCAAGGGAATCAAGATAAGAGATCATCAACCCCCCAACCTCCTCCCTATTTCATGTATTCCATGGATAGACTTTGAGAGTATTAGTCAAGATACTGTAATTGACAATGACTTTCTGAGACCGATCATTCGCTTTGGCAAATTTTATACTGAATGTGAGCAGACCAAAATTGCCTTAAGCATCTATGTCAATCACGCCGTTGCCGATGGATATCATACAGCAATGCTAATTCAGCACATTCAACAAATTTGTGATAACGCTGTCGATTGGATCTAACATTATTCGCACCAAGTACTATTGATATTTAAGAATTCAATAGATTTTGACAAGAGTATTTTTCACATAAGTAAAAAATACTATATTGCGACTTCGAATTTTTAAAAACAAAGAATGAGTACAAAGACAAAAAAGAGTTTAGTTGACCGGTTCCTATCTTCCGTAGAGCGAATAGGGAACTTATTGCCACACCCTGCAACCTTGTTTGCCAGTTTTGCCTTATTAGTAATTATAGCTTCCTGGATTGCCAGTTTTTTTGATCTGTCCGTGATACACCCAGGAACAAAAGAAGAAATTCATTCTGTAAACCTTTTAAGTGCAGAAGGTCTAAAACTCATTCTAACAAAAATGGTAACCAATTTTACTGGTTTCGCTCCATTAGGAACAGTATTAGTATCTTTACTAGGTATTGGTATCGCAGAGGGATCAGGATTAATCGGTACTGTATTAAAGAAAATCGTATTATCTTCACCAAAGAAGCTTTTAACCTTCGTTATTGTATTTGCAGGTATTCTATCAAACACTGCAAGTGAAGTAGGTTATGTATTGTTAGTACCCCTAGCAGCGATAATCTTTTTAGCAGCAGGAAGACACCCTGTAGCAGGATTAGCCGCAGCCTTTGCAGGTGTATCAGGAGGATATAGTGCTAATTTACTACTGGGAACTATCGACCCATTATTAGCAGGGCTTTCAGAAGAAGCTGCGCGAATTATCGACCCTACTTACGTAGTCAATCCAGCATCAAACTATTACTTCCTATTCGTTTCTACTTTTCTAATTTCTATTTTAGGTACATGGGTAACAGAGAAAATCGTAGTTCCACGCCTAGGAGAATATAAAGGAGATGAAAAAGCACTACCTATCGAGCCCTTAACGGCTCTTGAAAAAAGAGGGTTAGTATATGCAACGATAGGAGGCTTACTATTCACAGCATTCGTATTGGGAGGTTTAATACCAGAAGACGGATACCTAAGAGGTGAAGGAGGGCAAATATTAAAATCTCCATTTATGTCAGGTATCGTAGCTTTATTATTCATTGGATCAGCTATCGGAGGTATTGCCTATGGAATTGGAGCTAAAACAATCAAGAATGACGAAGATGTAATGAAAGGAATGTCTAAGGCAATGCAGACTTTAGGTTCCTATATCGTATTAGTCTTCTTTGCTGCCCAGTTCGTGGCTTACTTCAATTGGACAAACTTAGGATTAATCTTTGCTATTGAAGGAGCAGAAACGCTACAGAAGTCAGGATTAGGAGCTATTCCCTTAATGTTAGCCTTCGTTATCGTATCAGCAGTAATCAACTTGATTATGGGAAGTGCATCAGCTAAGTGGGCTATTATGGCGCCAGTCTTTATACCGATGTTTATGCTACTTGGCTTTTCACCAGAGTTAGTGCAAGTAGCTTATCGTGTAGGAGACAGTGTGACTAACATCATTTCACCGATGATGAGTTATTTTGCCTTAATAGTAGCCTTTATGCAGCGCTATGACAAGAATGCAGGTATTGGTACCATCGTATCAACGATGCTTCCTTATACTTTCGTATTCTTTATTGGGTGGTCTGTATTATTGATCATTTGGATATGGTTTGACATTCCAATTGGTCCTGGAGCTTCCTTATCAATCCCAATAAAATAACAAAAAAAAAATCCTAGTCTGTTGAGACTAGGATTTTTTTTTGTTATGCTTTGAAAAACTCTTTCTCTAACACTAATGGTTCAATGTATTGATCTCCTTTGTAAACACGCATGTTTCCACCTGAAATCTCATCAATTAGAATGATATCATTCGTTTCTTTATCACGACCAAACTCTAGTTTGATATCATATAACTCTAATCCTTTTGTCGCCAATTCCTCTTTAATATAACCACAGATTGTTTTAGTTAATTGTTTTAGCGCTTCGTACTCAGCCTCTGTAAGAACATTTAACTCACTCAGTGTATCTTTTGAAATCGTTGGATCACCTCTTTCGTCATCCTTGATCGTAATCTCAACCAAACTATTTAATCTTTGTCCTTGCTCTAGGTATGCTCCATATCTTCTATAGAAACTACCTACTGCGCGAAAGCGACAGATAACCTCTAATCCCTTTCCAAATGGAACAGCTTCTCTTACGACCATAGATACATCATCTAAATCAGCTGACACATAGTGTGAAGGTACTTCTTTTGTCTTTAACAATTCAAAGAAATGCTTAGTCATGCGAAGCCCACTACGTCCTACCCCTTCAATAGTCAATCCTACGCTATTCGCTCCTGGATCAAATACACCATTCTCTCCAGTTACATCATCTTTAAACTTTAATAATACTTCGTTTCCTCCAAGTGAATAAACATCTTTTGTTTTTCCTTTGTACTTTAATTCCATACTTTAGTTATGTTGTTATTGAAAGACCAAAAATAACATAATTCGAACAACTGTCACTACTTTATAAAAAGAAAAAACACTTAAATACCTAATGTACCTAAGTGTTTATCCAACATTTATATATCAAACTAAATCACATTGAATTCACATCTTCTATTCTCCTGTTCAGGAGAAGTCGATGTACTCACAGACAATCGAGATAGATCATAGTTTACCCGTTCTACTTTTTTTACCAAGCAAGACTTATCAATCCCCAAACTTATCAAATAATCAATTACACGATCTGCTCTACGTCCTGTCAACCAAGAGTCATATTTTAAGTTTCCTCTTGTGTCTAAATAAACCTTCACCTGAACACGAGCTGATGCATTCTTGATCATATAAGCCGCGATTTCATCAGCAACTTGTTTATTGGCCTCTGTCAAATACGAACTATTGTACGCATAGTAAAACATCGGCAAAGTAAGTACTTTAGGAACATTTGTCTTATTTAACTTCTTAAGATCAACCACCAATTCCTTTTTTCCCGATGGAGTCTCACGGACATCGTTGTACTCTTCTACAGCTTGTGCTACTACAGGAGTAGTATAGCTTGTCGCGCGATGATCGTCATAAGGACTCGTTCTCTTTGCTCGACTGTTATCATTGATTGATGCATTCGCTAACTGATTATAANTTTGCTCGACTGTTATCATTGATTGATGCATTCGCTAACTGATTATAATTAGCTTGATTATTATAGTTCTGTGAAGCTCCTCTAGCATGACCACGAGGATCTTCATACGCTACCTCACGAGCTGATGCGCGGTTTGACTGATTATAGTTAGCTTGATTATTATAGTTCTGTGAAGCTCCTCTAGCATGATCACGAGGATCTTCGTATGCTACCTCACGAGCTGATGCGCGGTTTGAAGAGTTATTTACATATTGTCCTTCGTTAATACGCTGAAGTTGTTCACTATTTAACACTATTTCTCGTTTCCCATTAGAAGATAAAGGTGATTCTACAGCAGGGGTATTCGTTTGTGGATTAGGATCTTCAAAGTGATTATCTCTAGAGAAACTTGCTTTAGCTAGTTGAGTTGATTGATGACTAGTTGGTTGGTTAACAGTTTCGTGGTGAGTTTCCTCGTCGTATAGTTCTTCATAATTCTCACTGTCATATTTTTCATTAACTACATAGCGTACTGTTGAATTACTTTTTGAAGCCATTATCTTTGACTTTTGCTTATAGTCATCATTAGAATGTCCTTCATTAATCAATTTGAGTTCACGAGTAACAAAAGATGATCGTCCATCGTCATATTTTGTAATGTCCATGCGCTCAAAGCCCATATTAGCAGTTAATACGTCCTCCATGCGTTCAACAAAGTATTCTACACGAATATAATCCTTTGCAGTACCTACAATCTTGTAAACATCAACTAATGCTCTCGAGTCCAAAGCATAAAACCCTTGTGCATTTGAATATACTGTAACTATTCTTCCTCCATTGCGATCATAAAAAGATACCGCACCATCAACAATTGGTCTATTCTTTTTCTTATCAAATAATTTGCCTTCAACTCTTTGCGCAAATATCGCTGTAGAACTCAAAAACACAAGGCCACATATGGCTAAACAAACTTTTTTCATATTACTTTTTTCACAACTTATACACTAATCAAATATATGAAAACATTCAGTATATTAACATAAATAAACACACTAAATACAACCTATAGCAACATTTAATAAAATTACTTAACAATATTAGCACAAATAAAAACGACAAACAAAAAGATTTTAACATTATTTCACTATTCAAAGTCCAAATCTTTATAAAGCAGAACAATATTCAAGACTTTTAGCTAAAAGTAAACTAAAAAAGGAACAATAGTTGTGCATAGTTTATAAAAACGAATGAAAACACTATTTACTTTTTTACTACTCTTACAATCAATAAGTTCACTAGGACAAGTAACGATTGACTTGAGTAAACCTTATCGGGACATCCCTATTTATGAAAAAAGTCTTATTCGTATTGATACAATGGCCAATCCTCCCTACGTGTGGCTACTCAAAGATAAACTAGTCAAAGAATTACTCACAAACTACTATGCTTATTACGCTCCAAACATAGGGACAGTAGAGGCAACAGACATCATCACAAAAGACAAGGATTACTACTTAAAGTCTAAGACAAAAAATCACACAATAATCTCTATTCTACATCCCGTATGGTTGTTGAGAAGTGAAGCCACCTTTCTAATGCTCGGTAACAACAACTGCATACTTGCAATTTACACTACAATGCTCTGCTACCCCGCAAATGATGGACTAAACTGTATAGACAAACAAAGCAAATATGTCAAGTTAGTCAGGGGAATAACACCACCTCACTCCTTACTAGAACAACATTAGTCATTCCTAGGCAATGGAAGCCATCTATAAAAATAAAGAGCAGTGATAAGTAAACTTACCACTGCTCTTTATTTTTCACGAATTATCGTTTAGTAAACTCCAATATAGTATTGGTCCTTACCTGAAGTAATTTTCGCTCCTTTTACTCCTTCTGGAGCATTAGACGCTACATCAAAGATATAGATATTACCTTCACCTGATACCTCAGATAGTGCAATATAAAACTTACCATCACGTACTATAGAGGTTTGGTATTGTGTCAACCACAATTTTCCATTCGGCACATTTAAGTCTACCGCAGTCTTGTTATTTAAATCAATACGAGCTAATCCCCATAGGTTTGTTTTTGTAGGGTTTCCTTGTGGATCAACTCCCATTTCAAAACCTTCCTCATCAAGCTTTTGGTATGGCATATAACCAATTCCATTACCTACATAAAACCATCCATTACTTGATACTTTTTTACCACCTAATGCAGCACCTAAATCAAAAATAAATGATTTGTCATAAGCTCCGTTTACTAATTTAGTGACATAAGTCTTATCATTCCCATTAACCATTTGTAATACTGCACCTTGCTCATCTTTGTGAAGTGTAGGAGTACGGTATCCATTTGTTGTTCCTTCAACGTGATCAGTCGTTAGAACAGATGTTTTAGTTAAATCATTTTTATCAACCACTAATGTAAACGCCTTATCAACTGGTTTACGCTTTCCTGTAGTTAAGTCTAATAGAGACGCAGAAGCTCCATAGTATAATTTATCACCAGACAATACAGGAGAGTCAATACGAGAAATGTAATACCCTTGTTTTGCTAATTCCTCTGGAATTTTAACCTCTATTTTCTGCTCTGAATTTGTAAATGCCCATTTATCCAAATCAAGCAGTGCAATACTTGCTACCATAGAATGTCCTAAATACCCTTGTTTACCTTCTTGATCAGAGTACTTAGCAGTTGCCTTGATATAATGGATAGACCCTAAGTCTTCAGTTACTTTGGTAAAACGTCCAGTTCTAACACCTAAAATAGGAGAAGAATCAATTTGGGCTACTGACTTATAGTTCTGACCACCTAAATGCTCTAATTTAGAAATATCACCCACAGTATAGTTTAAACTATAAACATACTTACCATCGTCTGAAACGAAAATACGTGCCGTACGCGATGAAGGCAACTGATAACCTGAATTTGAAAAACTAATTGTTCCTTTGGTTACATCATCAACCCCTTGCATATAAATTGCTGACTCAGACCCCGAACCACTAGCAAAAGCTAATTGAAATTGTTTATCTTTTCCTGGAGGTGTAGTTGTACCGCCTTCTACTGCGCTATCATCAGATGAACAAGCAGCAGAGAAAGCTAACATACCCACCAAAGCAAATGAGGTTGCTAATGACCTAAATTTAAAACTCATAACTATATTAATTTAATTAAAAAATGAATGTGTAACTTTTATATAAAATGCTCTACCCGGCTTTTGCAAACCGAAGTTGTCATAAATATCTTGGTTTAATATATTCTTGGCATCAAAGCTCATTGTTGTCTTGTTTGATGGAAATTGATACGACAATCCCATATCATTAGGATATTGTGTTGGTATAGTCGCTAGATTTGTTCCTCCCACATTAGACCAGTCTTTCAAAAACTCCTCCACATAATACACATTGTAATACAAGCGCAACCTAGAGCCTTTTTGAATAATGTCTTTAAACTGGTAACTTAAATTTGCATTCATCTTTAATGAAGGCTCATTTCTAATCTGTAACTTATAGTAATGATAAGGAACACCCTCAGCATCAAAAGGGGTGTTAAACAACACATTAAACTTCGAAACTGAGGCAGTTAAGAACACTTTATCTTTAAATGAGTAATTTAACTCCACATCAATACCTGTACTTAAAACTTTCTCTAAGTTTTCATGTCTAGTATAATTACCTCTTTGATCAATAGCCTCACGGATCATACCTTTGGTATCACGCTTGAAATAAGTTGCATTTAATCCGATGCGATGATGTTTAAATTCAAATGGTCCAGCCTGAAAACCGATATTGAAATTCGTACTCTCTTCAGGTTTTAGATTAAAGGCAGACAATACATTGTCAGCATTATTACCAAACAATTCCCCTTCAGAAGGCATTCGAATCGCCTTTTCTGCCGAACCAAGTAAGTATAACTTATCCCAAACTTTATAAGAAAAACTCGCCCCGTAACCATTGTGATCCACGACATTATCTAATTGACGTACAGCATAAGCCACTTTACCAGGACCACTTAACTGATAAGGCTCTTTAGAAATTGCTTTTTGATAATACTTTTTGTAAAATATATTCATTCGCAAACGATTGTCAAACAAAGCATTCTCGTAGTTAAAAGACAGAATGCTTTTATTTAAGTCACGAGTATTAACTAATTGTTGTAATTGTTTTGGCTGCAATTCATCACTGCTATCTCTTAAAAAGAACGTATAAAAGTAATTAGCACTTATGGTGTGGTTAGGCAAAAACTCATAGGCTATATTCGCACGTAAAGCTGTTGTCTTATCTATGTATTTCTGCAGTGATTTATCAGCTGATGCCTCAGCACCATTGTTGTAATATATGATATTCCCCTGTTTATCCCTCATTGGTTTTCCACTCCAGTCATACATCATACCTACAGTATCAACTATCTGTCTAGTCAGGTTACTATAAGTCGCATCTAAACGTACATCTAATCCTTCTATCAATAAATCTTTCTTAAGATACTGTAATGATCCAATAAAGGAATGTTGTTTAGTTAAACGATCCCCATAAACCTTCTGCATAGTACTTCCATGTTGTATTTGTTTTTCTCTACTTGAGACAACTCCACCAATCAAAAACTTATCTGCCCATTTCACATCAGTAAAACCTATGTCAAACTTACCTCCTTGAGACTGGTAAGCATCGTGAAAGCGCTTTGCTCCATTCTCTGGATAGCTTATTGCGCCAGTACTTCCATCGACAAAGCGTATTTGTGGTCCATTTACACGGTAATTATTCTTACTATAGTTAAAAAAACCAGTTCCACTAAACGTAAAGCCATTGTCAGCACGATAACTACCATTCACATTGTATTGATGTGTACCGAAAGATCCATACCCTCCGCTAACATTTAAGGTATTGGTTTGTTTCTGCTTCAAGACAATATTAATAGCTCCACCTAATGCATCATCTGACAAATAGGTAGGTACTACTCCTTTGTACACCTCTATTCGCTCTATCGCTGAAGGAGAAATACTGTTCAGCGAAAAAGAACTTCCATAATTAGAACTAGGAATACCATCTATAAATATTTTAATCGCTCGACCTGAAAGTCCATTAAGATTGTAATTAACACGAGAACCCAGTCCACCGTCTTGGCGAATCTTTACTCCTGCTGTGCGATCTAAAAGTTCATTAGTCTGTATCGACTGTAATGCTACATCCTTTGTATTAATCACATTTACAGCAAATCCACTTGATTCAATACGCTTTTTATCTGTTTGAACATCAATGACCATTTCTTCTAGATTAACTCCTTTAGCTGCAGTAGCTGTAATGATCAAATTCTTACTGGTTGAGGAAAATACAACGGTCTGCTTAATTGGTTGAATCTCTAATGAATTAATCTCTACTTCATATGTTCCATAAGGTAATCCTGTTAAGTAAAAACGACCTTCTTCATTGGTTAAGACACTCTTATTTAGCTCCCTTATAAATACTGTTGCATAACCGACAGGCTGTTTATTGGCATAAGTTACTTGTCCTTCTATCCCTCTTTTGTGATCCTCACCAGCATAACTATTTATAGACATTACCCCGAAAACACAACTAATCAAAAGTAATTTAAACCAGTGATATATCACTTTTGATTGTTTATTTTTATTCTGTAAACCATTATCTAAAAATGACCACATTTTGTCAAAACATACCTTATTATCCATAGATTTTATTAAGATAACCGCTATTATTATTACTATTATTATTCTATGGGCAAAACTAATTATAGTACTCCTGCTGGTATCTTTCACATCGGGATTTTGATTTATACTTTCAGGATTTGTTTTTATTAAATCTAAATAATATTATATTTGCCAACGATAAAAACAATACACTAGGTAATACCATACAAATGATAAAGAATAATCACTTTGCTTTTAACTTAAATAATAAGGAGGTTTTAACGAATTCTTTGTCCCATATCAAGGACTACTTTATATCGCCAATATTTAATACAGAAGAGGAATTAGCACTTGCCTCACCTATCAAAACTATTGCATTAGATATACAGCAGTCTGGTGTATTACTACTTTTATTCAACAACAGTCTATCTACCACTACTCATTACCTCTTTTATAGCGTGTCTACTAATAAGAATTATACTATAGAGTTTACAACAGTAGATAAGACTTATAACTTCTTCTTTATTTATATTCCTTTGACTAAGGAACACCTCTTGACTATTGAACAAACTACACATAACAATTTAACGCAACTAAACACACAACACGAGTTATCTAATCAATTCATTGACCAAAGTCCGACCATTACATCTGAAATGCTAGGCGTACTACACCTTATTAAAAATTGTACAAAATGTGATACCTTCAAAATATTATTTTTAGAAAACAAAATACACGAATTGCTCTTATTAGTTTTAGAAGATCGGCACTTACAGCATCAATCCAATGAGTTAATCACTAAAGAGGATAAAGAAAAAATTGTTTTAGCCCAGCGAATCTTAATTGAAAATTATAATAAGAGAATTACAATACAAGAGTTAGCCAAGCGCGTAGGTACTAATGAATTTAAGCTAAAGAAGCAATTTAAAGTAGTTTACAACAACACGATTTATACCTATCTAACAGCTTATATCATGGAAAAAGCCAAGATTAAGATGGAGTCCGGGCAATACAGCATTAAAGAAATAGCTGAACTATTAGGCTACAGTTCACAGAATCACTTCAGTACAGCTTTTAAACGTTACTACGGTTGCCCTCCAAGTGTATTATTAAAAGCAAAATAATCAACAGTATATAAATGAGAATAGCAGCCCTAGGGCTGCTATTCAACTTAGTTTGTCCTAAATACCTATCACTAGGTTTTAAAAAGTAACATCTGTAATAATTAAATTATGATCAGACAAACCATTTAGCGCATGTGTATGATGCTTTTCTATACTTAGGTGTGATTCTTTTGATTTGACAATAAAGTCTATCTTCTTCTTACTATTCACAACCGGGATAGTCAATTGATCTGCTACCCTTGAATCAAAGCTAAATTCCTTAGCTAAGACCTTCAATGGCTCACTACCTTCTTCTGCATTAAAATCCCCTGTTAAAAGCATCATAGGCTGACTCTGTTGAATCTCAGTGATTGCCTTAGCTTGCAGTGTACGACTCTTATTACTGTTACTCGCTAGATGCGTAGTACCTATTACTAATCTTCCCTCAGGGAGTACTATTTCATTTACCAATAGCCCTCTTGCTTCTTCTTTAAGTTCTCCCTTAGGCAAGCGGTAAAAATGCTCACTAGCAATAGGAAACTTAGACAATATCGCAATGCCGTACTGTCCTCCTTCATAGTCAATCGTACGACCAAATGAATAGTACATATCTAAGCGTTGTGCTAATGCACGAACTTGATTTAAATGCTCACCTGAGCGCTTTGTGTGTACATCTATCTCTTGTAGGGTAAGGACATCAACCTGATGCTGCTTTGCAAATGCTGACAGCGAATTCAAATCGATCCAATGATAGCGATCATTTGCCGCCGCGAAGTGATGTACATTATAGTTAACCACGCGAACGGCCTCCACCCCCTTTGTTTCAACGGCTATTTGCGAAACCCATCGAAAAGTAGTCAGAACCGGATAGTGATCCGATGCAAAGCGAGGGCCTCGCTGAATGTCGAGTTCTTGATATTTAAGTGGAGCTAATGCATTCCCTTTGACAAAAACATAATCAATGCGATGGCGCTTAGCAGCCTGTATATCCCACGCATTGAAAGTATGTCCCATCTCTGCACGGTACATCGCTTGATCTCGTGTATCGGCAAAGCCTAATTCAATAATTTTTTGATATGGTGTATCATTGGGTGGCAAGTTCAAATCTCCTGTTAATACAACGGTCTCTCCCATGACTAATTGGTCTATGTATTGCTCAATAACAGCCACACTCTTCTCTCTTGCCTGTTTCCCTCTGTGATCAAAATGTGTATTGAAATGATAAAACACCTGTTTTGACTCCAAGTCTTCAAACTTCGCCCATGTAACGATACGAGGTAGTGAAGAATCCCAGGATTTAGAATTTTTTTCTTGAGGAGACTCTGATAACCAGAAAGTTCCACTCTCCAAGACTTTAAAGCGAGACTTTAAATAAAAGATTGGACTAAACTCTCCTTTAGTATCTCCTTCTCTACCCTCACCAATATAATCATACCCGGGTAATAGGTTTTGCAAGTCCACGAGTTGGGGATACGTTACCTCTTGCATTCCGACGATATCTGTTTCATTAAAAAACACAATCTCAGCGACCCACTCCTTGCGCAGTCCCCACTGATTGATTCCATCTAAAGGGCTATCCATACGCACATTAAAGCTCATCACTTTCAACTCTTCTGGCATAGGTTTTTGAGCCCATACCACGCCTGCCAAAAGTACTAAGCAAGCAGTTAAAATACTTCTTACCATCTTGGATTCTGTTCTAAATTATTATTTAATTGTAATTCCTGGGTCGGTATAGGATATAAATAATCCTTGTTTTCATCAAAAGTACGATTAGCAAATGTCGGATGAGGATCTACGCGATTGTTTTGATTTAGGTAGATTTCAGAACCAAGTTTTATGTAAAACACACCTTTTTCTGTAGGATTAGGGCGTTGTCCTTCATAGAGATTAATGTCTATCTTACCGTCATTATCTAAGTCATATTGACCAGCACCTGGGAAATACATACCCTCAATAGGCAAAGTCAAGGCTTGTCCTGCTTTCCAACGAACAATATCATCCCAACGGAAGTCTTCCATGAACAACTCAATTCTGCGCTCTCTTCTAAGCTCTAATAGAATTCCTTTATTAGCTCCTGTTACATTTGCATATTGCTTAGCTAAGAACGCATCTGCATTTGCATTAGCCCCTGCTAAGTCCATTACTGGCATTGCCACTCGTTCGCGTAGTTTGTTTACACTCTTGTCTAAGTCCTCTTGAGTCAAAATACCTAACTCAGCTTTTGCTTCTGCATAATTCAACAATACTTCTGCAAATCTAAATAAAGGCAAATCAACAATTGAACTACTATTACTATCGTATTTTTGCTCTGTCACATATTTGATTAATTGATATCCTGTCACAGCAGCAGACAAGTCCGGCGCAAGTGTCTTATCACTACCCAAACGCGTATAACCCGGTGTACGAATTGTCTGACTAAGGCGTAGATCTCTGTTTTGTGTCTCCTCACCAAACATCATGGTCTTATGATTTGGCAAATCTGTAAAACGACTCCCGTCTTGCATTAAATAGCTATCGACCAACTCTTTTGGCATCGATGGACGTCCATAGGAAGAGGTAACGGTATAATAGTTTACATTGTGTTTCACATTTAAAGCATCATCATACTCCCTAGCCAAAATAATTTCATCTCCTATGGCTTTATGTGAGGCAAATAAATCTCTATAATCTGTCGATGGATTACCTGTTGAAAACACTTTGTACCCCGATTCATTCATCAATATTTCTGCAGAAGTATAAGCCTGTGTCAAGTAAGGCTCATATCCTGGAATACCTCTATACTTCATATACGTACCTTCGTATAGTGCTACTCTTGTCTTCAGTGCCAATGCTGTCCATTTGGTGATAGTATAGGTCTTTTTAGAAGTATTTAACCCCGCGATTGCCTGGTCTAAATCTTTTAAAATATTGTCCACTACCATTTTGCGTGGATCTCTTGCTTTTTCTAATGAAGCAGTATCAGATGGATCAATAACATAGTCATACCAAGGCACATCACCAAAACGCTTCAACTTGTCAAAGTAGAAATAAGCACGGAAAAACTTAGCAACGCCTCCATAGTGCTTTACAGCACTCTCTACTGGTACACGCTCATGGTTTTCTAAGAAGTAATTGATGTTTCTTAGGTTTGCCCAACTCCAACCTCCTCCTGTTGTTGGCACTGTACGGGTTCCTCTGATTTCTTCAGACAAGATATTCTGTACAATATTTGCTGGGGTATTATCTCCATTGTAGATACTTGTAGCCGGAAACATTCGGTAAAATGAATTAGCATATAATTGTAAGTCACTCTCTTTTTGAAAGAAGTTATCTCCTGTAACGTCAGATAATGGTTCTTTATCTAAGAAATCACTACTACACGAACCTAGTGTTAATGCAGCTAAAGCAATTAGTATAAATTTATTTCTTTTCATTGTTGTATTGGTTGTGTGGATTAAAAGTTAAGTTGTACCCCAAAGCTTACCACTTTAGAGAAAGGATAGTTCTGAGCCTGTGTTCTAGTTCGTGCTGAACTCGGACTATTAAAATTAAAAGCGTTACTCGCTGCCTCAGGATCGATAAAATCAGTCAACTTGGAAAAAGTTAATAGGTTTTCTCCGCTTAAATAAAAGCGTATTTTATCCATTTTTATCTTTTTCAAGAAGCTCTGTGGCAATGTATATCCAATGGTTATATTCTTCATTCTCAAGTAAGAAATATCTTGCTTATAACGCGTATTCACCACTCCTAACTGTCTATTGTTTCCTAGTGCTGTATATCCCACTAGACGAGGAAAGTAAGCATCAGGGTTCTCTTCTGACCAGATATTATCGGCTAAGTCAGGACGTATAAATGAGTTGTATGGTCTACTATATGGCCCCCAGAACATTCTACTGTCCTTATCTGGATACCAATCTTGTTTTCCAACTCCTTGAAAGAAAGCTGAAAAGTCAATTCCCTTCCAGTCAAAAGCTACTTTGAAGTTATACATATACCTTGGAGCTGTATTTCCGATTTTACGCATATCTCCAGGATTACTTAGGGTATTGTCTCCTTGATCTACTTTACCGTCGCCATTAAGGTCCTTGAACATCACATCTCCTGGTTTTAGCCCTCCCAATGAATAGATATAAGCCGATACTTTTGATTGGTCTGCGTGATTAGCGATTTGTTCTTCACTTTGAAACAATCCTTCTACTTCGTACCCCCACATCTCACCAAGTTCCATACCTACATAATAGTCACTCAATAATCCTTTTGGGTTATCGAATTTGGTAATTTTAGTCTTAGAGTCAGACAAACCGGCTGAAATAGAGTAATTAAAATCACTACCCGCCAGTTTAAATGAATCGTTGAATCCTACAGAAAGCTCAAAGCCATTGGTTCTCAAGTTTGCTGCATTCTCTTTTGGCGCTCCTGTTCCCAGTACACCTGGTAGAGTCATACCTTTAGTCAGCATGCCCTGGATATCTCGTTGGAAATAATCAAAAGACATTGATAGCTTATTGTTAAAGAATGCTAAGTCTGCCCCAACATCATACGTCTCAACGCGTTCCCATGTAATGTCTTTTGGATTTAATCCTGGTGCACTGATATAGTCTAAATAAGCTCCATCTAGTGCATAACCATTGTCAATCTGCTTGTTTAACGTAGGTATATAGTCATAGGCTCCAATATTCTGATTACCTAATTCTCCGTAAGATGCACGAAGTTTAAACTGATTCCAGAACGACATCGCACGTTTAAAGAACGGCTCATTCGCTACATTCCACCCTACAGAATAGGATGGGAAGAATCCCCAGCGCTGATCCTCTGGAAACTTCGAAGTCGCGTCATATCGACCGTTAAACTCCACTAAGTATTTATCTGCAAAATTATATGACAAACGGTAGAAATATCCTCTTAATGCCCATTCATAAGCACTACCTGTCACTTGAGGATTAGAAGACCCCAAACCAGGGTTATTCAAGTCATCTGAGATTAAATCCTGAATACTAGAAATCATGTTTTGACTTCTGAAGTACTCTTGGTTATACCCTCCCATCACATCAAAATTGTGATCGCCTAAATCTAAACGGTATTGCCCATAAATATTCAGTGCATTATAGTCGTTTTCTCGATTGTTTACACTGAGTTTATTGGTTCCAAAATAATCTACTTTACCTGGAAAGATGGAGTAAGGCACTTTTGTGGAGCGCTCTGAAATTTTAGTAGTATTTTTTCGATAGGCGTAACTTGCGTGAATATCTAAATTATTAATTGGCTTGAAGTGGAAAGCATTGATCGTAGAAAACTCATCTCTAACATCTAAGCGATTTGACTTACCGTGAAGTAAAGCAGCAAAATATCCATCTCCTACCGTATAGTTATTCAGTTCGGTACGCCATAGTGCTGTCCCATCAGAGTTTGTCGGTACATACGCCGGTAGCGCGTGTACAAGCATTAAGTTACTCCACGGGTCTCTCCATCCATATTGACTACCTCCATGTACTAAATCAGACGATTTGAAATACTGGTTATTGGTACTGAATGTAATCCAGTCATTTACCTTTACGTCAAACTTAGCTCGAATATTATTTCGCTTGTAATTGTCGTCTTGTGTACGCAGAATACCCTCGGTTTGATAGTTTCTAAAAGAGAAATATCCTTTAACGTTCTCACTACCTCCTTGAATGTTCACATCGTTGATATACGAGCGGCGTGTATCTTTCCAGAAGTAATCCCACCAATCGGTATTTCCATAGTGTACGAACTGATCACGTCCATTTCTATTTTGTATTTCCACACGAGCAAGGGAAGGATCATTAGCCACCATCTTTAATTGCTCATAATCTTCGTCTGTATATCCAGTATAGCGTCTCCCTGTACTCGCTAAAAAAGCGTCATCAACAATCTTCGTCGAGCGATAAGGATCTGTCAAAAAATCAGTATCATGAGTAACCGAAGAAAAGTTTACTGAAGAATTTACACCTACTTTAATCTCGCCTTCTTTGGCATTTTTAGTTTTTACCAGTACCACCCCAAACGAACCACGAGCCCCATATACTGCAGCAGCTCCAGCATCTTTCAGCACACTGATACTCTCTATATCGTCTGGATTAAGGTTACCTAAGCTACCTTCCACTCCGTCAATTAAGATTAGTGGAGAACCACCATTAATAGAGGTAAACCCACGAATATTCACTCTTGGTTCACTACCTTCTTTTCCAGTCGCCTGATTGACATTCAAACCAGGGGTAGTACCTTGAAGAGAGGCAATAGCATTTGCACTTGGACGGTTGCTCAATAAGTCTGTGTCCACTTCTACGACAGAGGTAGTAATGTTTTGTTTTTTCTTATCTCCATAACCAATCGCTACCACTACAACATCATCTAACTGTGTCGCAAAACTTGGATTTGTTACTTTGATTTGGTTTTTTACCTGTTTAATCTCCAGACCTGTTTGCATGCTCAAAAAGGCTAAAACATCAGTCACAGGAGTTGTTTTGAAGTCATAAGCCACTAATTTATACTCCTTGAATGAAACATCTTGGTAACTCACCTTTGCGCCAATCCGCTGACTTAAAGACTGTAAGATATCCCCCAGTGAAGCATCATTTTGAATATTAATTGTAACCATAGGAGAGGATGTCTCCACTTTTCGCTCTTGAGCTCCTAAAAAATGGGAGCTGATAAGGAATGCTACATAACAACAAACCGTTAGTTTTTTCATTATTAACTGTTTTAGTATAAGATTGATAGCCAAAACTATCGATCGTTTTTTAAACTAAGCAGCTAATGCTATTTAAGAAAACATTAATAAACACCTCAACTTCAACACACTATCTATCACTAATTAATCCACTACTAATCAATATTTAATCATTTCTAAACAGAACATCTCTCCCTGTTAAGCCAATCTTAATATTTGATTTTTAGCAACAAAAAATTACATTATGAGAAAATCTAACCGACATTTTTCCAACGTTTTGACTGTACTCTTTTTTCACCATTCACTAACAACATATGGATCGATAAACAAAAATGAAAGAAGAATTATTATTTAAAAAAACATACTGAGTTCTATATTTTTTCTTAATAAATCTATAAAAAACAGTAAATCAGTAAATTCAGAATAAATATAACCTATCAATAGTCTAAAATAATTCCATTATCCTAGAAAAGATTATCAGAAAAACAGATAGAATAAAATAGAGATTAACATCATTATCTAGTAATTCGCAAAAAGACCTAATTATCACTTTTTTAATTCCTTTTTAAGGAAAAAAATTAGCCTACGTATAAGGCTTTCCCTACTTTTGTGTTGTACTCAAAGGTTGTTGATATCATCACTAAACGAGTAATTGTAAGGATTGCTAACTATAGAAGTCAATCACTTACCCAATCCCAATCTATCGAACTGAAATAGAGATCACTTCTATTCAAGTTATATGTTGTTTCCTAAGAAAGCTCTAAAGTAATTTGGAGCTTTTTTTCATCAAAAAGATATTCATAAAGTCGTTGAAATCAGGCTATTTAATACACTAGTTCGTATTTTTTTTAATCGATCAAAGCACTGCAGCTGATCACCTTCTTATAGACATTATTTTTCCACACTTCCTTGACCTATAGGTGTAGTTTGCTTGAGCTTTACTTGCCAAGAACCTGTTTCTGGACTCGTAAACTGCAGGAATACTGCACACGTAGCACAAGCTTGGCAACAAAAGCCATGATTTTGATACCTATAAGCTCTAAAACAAGTTACTTATTTAAAAAACAGAATTTTTTCGAAAAAATATAAAAGAGCCTTTATCTTCCTTTTTGAAAGAAACCATATTATTGAAAAAACTCGTTTTCAAGGCTGTAAAAAAATACCTAAAGCAAGTCCTTTTACCCTTTTGTATAAAAAACAAAAGAGCCCCTATACAATAGGAGCTCTTTCTACACATTTATTTGTAATTCTAATTTTGGTGGTAATTCAAATGATTATAAATCTAAGATTATAAATTCACTTCGTCTATTAGCTTGATGCTCTTGAATAGTACACGGAACTTTATTCTTACATTTATTAGTTAAGTCTGATTCGCCATATCCTTTACCAGATACACGTTCAGGAGCGATTCCCTGAGCGATAATCCACGCAATTGTCGATTTGGCACGTCTATCAGATAATTTCATATTATAGGCATCGTTTCCTCTACTGTCTGTGTGAGAACGCACATCTATCTTCAAGGCTGGATACATCTCCAATACTTCTACGATTTTAGCTAATTCAATAGCAGCGTCAGGACGGATATTCGATTTATCAAAATCAAAATATATCGGTTCTAGTTTCAACTTTTTGAATAAATCATCGTTCTTCTCGATTTTCTCAACAATCGGATCAAGCCCAATATTCAATTCGTGGAAAGCATCAAACTCTTTGCCCAATACAGTAACTACCTCATTGGTTTGATAGCCTGTTGCACTTGCCTTAATTCTGTATTTAAAATTACAAGGCAGCGATTCTGTGATATACTCCCCATTTGCGTTGGTCGTGTATTGCCCTAGCTCTTTATAATTACTATCATAAAGTACAACGCTCGCCTTTGGAATCACTACAGCTTTACTGTTGTCAAATACTGTTCCTTTAATTTGTTGTTTACAATCTACTACTTTAAAGAAGTAGATATCGTCATTACCATGACCTCCTTCACGGTTTGAAGAGACAAACCCTTTGCGGTTATTGGCATCGACAAAGAAAGCAAAATCATCAGCAGCTGTATTGATTGGTGCTCCGACATTAACAACTTTACCAAAAGACCCATCTACATTGATCTTTGCTTTATAGACGTCTAATCCCCCTAAACCTGGACGTCCATCAGAAGAAAAATACAACATATTGTCTGCAGAGACAAACGGAAAAGTCTCTTTTCCTTCTGTATTTATCTTTTTGCCCAAGTTGATTGGTTCAGAGAATGATCCATCTTCGTGGATACTTACTTTGAACAAATCTGATTGACCAATACTTCCATCTCTATCCGACACGAAATACAATACCTTCTCATCAGGGGATAAAGCTGGATGAGCAGTATTAAAGTCATCTGAGTTAAAAGGTAATTCAACGGCTTCAGACCAAGAACCATCAGCTTCTCTAGTTGCCTTATACAATTTCAACAAAATAGCATAGTCTTGATTATGCACCTTTTTTCCCTTGCGTGAATTATTACGAGTGAAGTACATCGTCTGACCATCTTTTGTAAAAATTGCCGATGCCTCGTTTACCTTTGTACGCATTTGTTTATCAAATAATTCAGGTTCACTAAAATCCCCATCGCTATTGATTTGTGTTACATACAAATTAGTAAAAGCTTCGTTGGTCCAATTATGTCTGCGTCCCTCACGCGTATCTTCAGTTTCTCTAGCTGAGGTAAATACCAAATTATTATCTAACAAAGCTGTGCCATAATCTGAATATTGACTATTAATCGGTAAACTCTGCAACTCATAACGCTTAATAGTGGCATTAATAGTCTTTAGATAGGTATCCTTTTCTGCTTCGAAAAGCACCCCTCTACTGTCAAATTTTTCCAATTGTGCAAATTCAGATAAGTATTTATCTGCATTTACATAATCCTCTAGGGCTCTAAAAGTCTGTGCATAGCGGTAGTAATACTCCGATGGCAAGGTAGTAGACTTTTGACTAGCTAAGGCAAAAAGCTCTTTGTACCACCCATTAGCTTGCTTAAGTTCACCTTTGAAATAATAAGCATCGCCGAGCTTTGACAGCGTATTGACACTCTTATACCCCTTAGCTACAATTCGTTCATATACCTCAATGGCATTGACATATTCGAATTGTTCGAAGGTTTTGTCCGCTCTTTTTTCCTTTGCTTTCTGTGCATATGTGTTCCCCCCGGATACTACGCAACAAGCAAAGGCAAGCGCTGTTAATATACTTTTTTTCATTATCTACACTTTATAGGATTAGAAGAATCGCGGTGTATTAATTCTACTGCGTCTATTGAATAATTCAAACTTCAAAAACACCTCGTGAGAACCAGAGTTGTAATTAGCCAGTTTCGAGGTTTCTGCATCGTAAGAATAACCTACAAATAAATTGTCATTCACTTGGAAACCAACTAATCCACTCACTGAGGCATCCCAACGGTAAGCTGCTCCTAATGTAAACTTCTCTCTAAATAGGAAATTAGCCGTTAAATCGACCTGAAGGGGAGCACCTTCCACTACCTTAATCAAAGTAGCTGGCTTAAATTTTAAACTAGGATTTAGTTCAAATACATAACCTCCCATCAAATAAAAGTGAGCTTTTTGACGCATTGTAGTAATCTCGTTGTCATCATAACGATCTGTCGATAGAAAGTTTGGGACAGAAAGACCAACATATGCTTTATCAGAGTACAAATAAGCACCCGCTCCTATGTTTGGTGTAAACTGATTGTCAATATTATTATTAACAGGATCAGTACCGTCGAATATCTTTAGTTTAGTATAATCCACGTTAAGTAAATTCGCCGTTCCTTTCAATCCGAAAGCCAATTTATATTCGTGGTTTACATCTATTGTATAAGACACGTCAATAGCGATATTATTTTCATTCATAGCACCTAAGCGGTCATTGGTAAAGTTAACTCCCATACCAACTCTAGAATCACCAATTGGCGAATGCGCTGAGAAACTAGCCGTCTTAGGAGCTCCTTCCATCCCTACCCACTGTGAACGATAGTGTCCGAAGAAGTTCAATGTCCCTCGACTCCCTGCATAAGCAGGGTTGATATTTGAGGGATTGTACATATATTGTGTGAATTGCGGATCTTGTTGCGCCATAGCCTGTTCTACGCCACTAGCCATCACAAGTCCTAATACAGTATATTTAAAAATTGTTTTGTAATTCATGTTTACGTCTTGCTTTAATTAGCCTCTAGGTGTAAGTATCCTGCTTTCTTGATCGCTCGCGTACCACTTTGATCTTTGTAGTCATACGTCACTACGTAGTAATACGTACCTGTCGGTAGATCTTCTCCTTTGTTAATAGTACCACGTCCATCAGACTTTCCTGTAAAGACATTACCTCTAGAGTTATAATTTGTTGTTTCGTACACTTGTACGCCCCAACGGTTATAAATCTCAACTTTATTACCCGGAAAACGATCAATATTATCAATTCTAAAGAAGTCATTCTTACCATCTCCGTTTGCCGATACTAAGGTGTAAATCACTACCCCTCCATCAAGCATACTGTCTGTATCTACAGTACCTAAAGTAAAAAAACCATATCCTTTAACAGAAGTAGGTGTAGTTACAGATTTCGCGTCAACATCAACGATTCCTCCTTCATCTACCCAAAGCTGAAGATCAGCATCCCAACGAAGAATATGTAAATCTTTCACAGGGTCAACCAATAAATCAGCTGGTGTAGTACGCTCGTCCCAAGTAAGAGTCAATATAACATCACTAGTTACATTATCAGGCCGATTTACTAACCAATATTCTCTGGTATTCAACTTTTCAATGATACCTGCTGTATTGTTTCTACTAACAAAAAACTGTGTATTATCTAATTCATATCTACTCTTAAACAAGTCTTTCTCCTGTGCAGGAGCAGAAATTTCAGCCTTGCGATAATATCCATCATCTCCTACAGGAAAAACAAAAGCCGTTTTACCTTCTTTATCTACTTGTCCTTGGACATGACTAATATCTTTAACCTGAATAGCTGTAGCATCGTTTAAGAAAGTTAGCGAAGCTTCATTGCCCGTAACATGAGCAATTCCTTCAGAGAAAGTCATCTCTCCAGCCACAACAACTGTATTCTCAATAGCAAATGCTTTATCAGCTGTCGGGTTGAAAAGCTCAAGATCGTTAAACATCGTAATCGATGACCCCTTAAGCGTTTGTAGTTTACTTCCTTTCAACAGTGTTTTTCCTTGAGCTGTATTTCCCTTATAATCGAAGAAATCACCATTGTTAATCAAGTCATCTTCCAAGATAAGTGTCCCGTTATTTCTAAAGTTAGCCGCTGTCTTGTTCTCTAAGCTATACTTAGAAGACACCACAGCATCAGGGCTAATATAGAAATCACCTTTATTAACTGTCTGGGCATGTGTACCCGCATAAGACAACGCGAAGGCTATTAATAGTGTTTTATACTGTTTCATAGATTCTTATTTTACTACAAAAACAATATTCATTATAGAAGTTGGTGTACCGTTACCAATGATTTCATAGGTCATTTTACCATCAGCAGTAATCACAATATCTTTAAAAACAGCTGGATCGTAATCCGTTACGTAATAGTATAGATCAGTTGCTTCTGGATAATGAGGGATAGTAGCAGGAGCCCCTTGACTCATCACAGCATTACCACTAGTCATACTAAACTGTTTTTTATACTCAGCATATAAATCTTTTGGCTCTGTAACAACGCCAAGAGTTGAAGTATCAAAAGTAATTGTAGGCATATAGAAGAACTTCACAGCTTTGTTATCTGTAGTTACCATCTGTTGCCATTTAGTACCATCATTATAGTAAAAACCTGGAACTACATCACCCGCTTTCGCTGTGTTATACACAGTCATACCACTTACGTGAGCAGTTAATGGAGCAGGATTATTAGTTTCCTTTAATTCAACACGAGGTAATAAAAGACCTTTGTCAGTCGCATCAAGTTCTAATACTGCATTAGCATTTACATCAGGATTATTATTCCCTGTTACTCCTATCTTTGTTTGTGCATAGCCTGCTGAAGTAAGTAGTGCAAGAGCTAAGCTTAAATATATTTTTTTCATAATGTAAGTTTGATTTAATAAAAAGGGAAGAGTCTCAAGTGAGTTGGCTTACTCTCCCTTTTTCGAAAAGAATTATAATTGTTGTTTGTTGTTTACTAGATTATGGTTGAGTTGTAGTAGGATCTACTTCTTTTCCTAAATATTCTACTACTACTTCATAGTCCCCTGCAGGTAAAGCAGTATAGATATTACCCACACCGATATTAAAGTCAATCTTAGTGCCAGTCACTACAACATCTTTAGTTGACTCAGTAATTAGCACTCCATTTTGCAATACCTTGATTGAAAGCACTCCGTTGATAGCATTATCCCCAGTCGCGTTTGCTAAAGTAACTCCTGTTGTTCTTGCAGAAGTTCCGTTAGCTGTTGTACTACCTTTTACTAATAATACTTTACGACCGTTATAGATATCACCTGTGAATATAATATCTCCCTCATTTGTAATGTGATCTCCAAGCGCTTGTTTGATTACATCTGTATAGTTATTAATAATTTCTAACAAGAAAGAAGCAGGTAATTCAATAGGTGTTTTAGTAGTCGTACCATCGGCATTTACTACCATTGTGTAGAATACATTATCTGTATTAGCGTCATTATCATGATCACCGAAGTACACGTTACCCCCTTGGTTTAACACATTCGTCAATGCATTCTTTACCTCTTCGTTGTTATTGATAGAAGAAATAATATCAGCAGTCATGTTGATGAATTGCTCTTCTTTATCTTCGTTATTGTACTTATAGAAGATCTCACCTTTTTTAACATCAGCTTCTACTGGAGCTACTGCAGCTGCATAATCTTCTAACGTACCGTCTGTTTTAGACTCTGTTCTTAAGATGCTTGTTTTAGTTTCTACAGCAGCAACAAGATCTGTTAGATTGATTGTTTTGTAGTCATTTACTGTATTATCCCAATACTGTAACACCCATTCTTCTTTGTTAGGGTCTGTACTAATATTTTTATAGATAACATTCCCTTCTGAGAACTGAGTGATATACTGTAAGTACTCCTCTACAGAATTAAAAGTCATATCCTGACCTCCTACTTTGACTGTTATATTTCCTTGAGTAGTTAAGATTTCTTCGATGTTATTGATAACTCCACCTACTACATCTACATGGATAGCTCCCGCTGGAACAGCAGTCCATTTAGTCACATCTAATTCTCCTCCTCCTACAATGTATGCTTCAGATAAGTAATATTGTTTATTATTATAAGTAACAATCGTTGTTTTAGACTCTGTACCAGCTACTAAATCACGAAGACTAATTGTTTTATATTTTCCTGTTGATTTATCATAGTATTGGAATACCCAATTTGGGTTAGCTGGATCTGTGCTAATGTTTTTATAGATAACATTACCATCTGCAGACTGAGAAATGTACTGTAAATACTCTTCAACAGTTTTGAAAGTCTTATCTCCTTCTATTGTAGTTACTGTAATAGATGTTGGTGCTTCTAAGATTTCTTTGAAGTTGTTTACTACAGTTCCTTTTACATCAATACTAATTGCTCCTGGTGTTTCAGCATTCAATCCATCTAAAATCTCTTGAATCTTAGCTTCATCGGTTTCCTCACCAATAGCTTTTACAATAGTACTTTCGTTGAAGTACACATAACCTGTAACCTTATTATTAGCATCTCTAATCTCTTTAAAGAAAGTGTTAGTTTCTTTACCTTGGATCATTTTAAGCAAGTCAATCTTATTAGTGATATACTTTTTATTTGTAGCATCATATACTACCTCATACATATCACCAGTAGTATTATCATATACGATAGTTGTATGACCTGGTTTAGTTGTATCCTTATTACCTGGATTAGATGGTAAGATATAGTTTACTACTTTTTGTAAGCTTTCTACATCGTTGATCACATTTGTGATATCTCCACCAATATTTTCAACTACTGTATCTAATTCTTCTTTACCTATTATTCTATTCCATTTAGTTCCATCCCAGTAGTAAAAACCAGTTAATACATCTGCAGTTTTTACTTTATTAAATACTAATAGACTTGTACTTTCAGTAGAAATACCTTCCATTTGAAACTCATTAGTATTCTTTAATTCCACGCGAGGAATCAAGATACCTTTTTTACCGGATTTAGATACAATGTCAAGTTCTGCTGAAGTAGCAGGATCCGGCGTACCGATCCCTACCTGCGCATTTGCAAAATACGAAGCTCCTAATAATGCTGCTATTAATGTGATTTTTTTCATTTCTAAAAAGTGTTATAAATTATTGTTGTTTGTTTATTATTTAATCTTTTGTGTGATGTTTAAGTTTGATTTCACAGAACAGTTTTTCATATCTAAATAGACTGGTACTCTTGCTCCTGCTTCACAACCATTTCTGTAAACTTGAACGTAAACTACATGGTATGTTACCTGCTTAGGCACTCCGTTTTCTTCTATTTCTAGATCAATAGTTTCTAAGTCATTTGGTAGTCTAAAACTCATATTTCCTGTTTTTGTCAAAGGAGTTGTATCTGCTTCAGATTTGAAAACTTCATAATCCGAACAAGCATCAATTCTTGACAATTGTAAGACTCCTCCGAAACACATATCTTTAGATTCTTTGCCTGGTTCATATCCAGGATCAACTTTAGGGACAATGTTCACATCATAAATGTTTACAAAATCACCAATTACACTCACTAAAGTTGTATAAGTAATTTTTACTCTATCATAAGGCTCGTTATATGCCTGAACAACAAACTTATATCTGTTCTTATAATTAATACCTAACAACTTTAAGTCTATAAAGTTTGTTTTACTTCCTTCTATTTCTGGTCCTACTTTCTTATTTCCTAAATAGCGTTGTACTTTATAACCTTTTATCAATTCTAAACTCAATACAGGGTTACCTGGTATTTCAGTAATAATATGTAGCTCATCTGTAGGCATAGTTTGTTGTTTAAATACAACTGTCATATGTGCTTGATTTGCTACTCCTAAAACTCTCGAGATTGTAGCATAAGAATCTGGATCATTATCCACAGCTCTCCAAGGGTTGTATACACCTGATACACTACTTGCAACTCCTAAACCAATATCTCCAACACCATGATAAACATCTTCAACTGTTTTATGAATATTAGGTATTACCGCTTGACAACTTACACTTCCTAATTTTGTATAGAAAACACTATATACTTTAGCTATTTGTGCTACACCAAGTAAAGAACCTTGAGTAATACGAACTCCTTTATAATCTTGAGGGCCTTTTGAATTAGATGGCACAAAAGTAAATTCATTTACATTATCCGCAGAAAGTAAATCTAAAAGTCCTCCTGCTACTGGTTTCAACGAACCAATAACATTCCCTTTTTCATCTAATCCTTGTACAGATAAACCTCCTGCCAACATTAATCCACTGTACTCTTTTCCTAATTTGATCGTAACTGGAGTTCCTTTTGGTACCACATGATCAAAGTTTATATTTTGCCAAGTTGTACCAATACCTAACAATCCTAATCCTGTTACAATTCGTGAATGAGTTGTAGGGTTGTTATCAATAGCATTTTCTTTAGCTGTAACTCCTCCTGTAATAATAGATCCCCAAGAAGTATCTCCATCTGCATATACTCGTTGAATTGCTGGTGGACAATCTGAATTATCCAATACAGTTACTGTTATTACTTCTGATGAAGTACATCCATTAGCATTTGTTGCTGTAATGATAAATGATGTTTGTCCTGCAGTATCAAGAGATACTGGTAAATTCGGAATTGTTGTATTATTTTGGTCAGCATACGTTAATGTTCCTTCATTAACACTCACTATTGGCCAAACAATCTTTTCTCCTTTTACTACTGTAAAGAATGTATTTCCCGTAATTGTAATAATTGGGGCAGCCATAGTTGTAACAGTAAAACTGTCAGACACTTCAGACATACACGTCCCTTCAGTATAGATTACTGTATAATTACCTGGCGTAGATGTTTTTAGTGTTTTTTCTATTCCTAATTTATTATCTGGATCCCCAGTAGTAATAGCCACACCATCTAAATACCACTGATAAGTATCTGCTATAACATCAGCGTCTAATACAGCCTCAGTACCCTCGCAAATGTTTCCATTAGTAAATGTAGACGTAATCACTGCTTTAGTCAAAGAACAAGCGCTCTCTACTTTAATCACAGTACCAGGTGCTTTAGTTCCGTCTGGTTGTGTAGGATTAGTATTTTCTACTGGAGGATAAGATGGATAGAATATTTCCTTACCTGCTTCTTGTCCTGCCTCACCTACATAAGCGATATTCTTAATTTCTACTATACCTGATAAATCAGCATCTACATCTACTGTAAAAGTAAAAGTTACTGTTGCGCCAGGAGCCAAACTTCCTTTATGTGTAAAAACAACTTCATCTCCAGTTATTACACCTGCAACACTTGATTTATACTGTACTCCCTTAGGCATTTTATCTTTTACAATAAAATCTGCTATCGGAGTAGTTCCTTCATTGCGAACATGAATAGTATAGTCTACTACTTCGCCACCTTTTACAGTATTGATTGTAGCATCATTATTAACTTTATATGATTTCCAAGAAACTAAAGACTGATTAGGATTAACTACTCTACAAGTACGCACAACATCGTATAGATGAATGCTTGCACCTACATTTATTCCCACTAAAGTTTTCATACCTATAGAAATACGGTCATAAGCTGCTTTTGGTTTAAATGGAAGTTCTACCATTTGACCTGTAGTCAATAAATCAAGAACATTGATTCCGTTGATTAATCCATTAGTACTTGATAACGCATCTACTTCTTTCTCTCCTTTATAAGCTTTAATCTCTAAAGCCCCTACTAAATCAACATTTACTTGACCTCCTTGAGTTTTAAACTTGATTAAAGTCTCCTCACCAGCTTTTGCATCACTGTTAAAATAAATGTATTGTCTAACAGCACCTGCTATTTGTAAGGTTCCTGAAGATATTTCTGAATAGTTTGTACTGTTATCATCTATAGCATGCTCAGGATCTTTCACTCCTGCACCTGATAAATCATCTACTGTCAGACCTAAGCCATTGAACTCGTATGATGTTGCGAATGCTGGCACACAGATATCAGTAGATGCTTCATAACACATACCGTAAACATTCATTGTATTAGGCTGAGCTAACAAACCTAAAGCACTATCTGTATGATCCGTAATTTTAACCGATTTATAGTCAACAGTTGGTTTAACTGCGATATAGGTTCTTCCATATTTATCACTTACAATACGGATATCTCCATTTTTAATAAAAGTGTCTTCGTGACCTTTACTACTACCTTCTAATACTACATCTCCCGTAGCATCTTTAACCTCTACTGAGAAGTAATGGTTTCCAAGGACTAATCCATTCAGTAGGCCAGACACGACGTTACCTAGACTACCTCCGACTAACTTATCTAAGATAGCTTGATCCATATCAAAGCGAATGTATGATGTAGTACCTGCTTTTACTACCTTGTCGTATCCTAATTCTATATGACCCGAAAACTTATCACCTAAACCTAATAATAATCCTGCTCCTGAATTTATAGTAGCATAAGCATCAAAATTATCACTAAAGATATTATCAATATCGTCTGTGTTAGATGCACTCAATACTGTAGTAGCACATACTGGCTTGATAAAAGGAGAATCAGTTGTTTTCTCAGGACAAGTAGAGCTTACTCGTTTTACATCATACAAGCGAATTGAAGGAGTTAATTCAACATTCAGTAAATTACCTACTTGTAATTCTACTCTGTCAAAAACTTGTTTTGTATCAAAAGTCAACGTTTGTACTCCTCCTGAATTAAATAAATCTAATAGGTTTAGACTATTAATTAAACCTTGTTGAAGTGTAAATGATTCTTTCTGTTCATTTCCTAAATAAGTAACTACTTTATAGTTTCCTAATAATTGAACAGATAAAGCTGAACTTGGATTTAACTGTAATCTCATTTTCAATTCATCTCCTACTTGAGAAGATTGATTAAAATATACAGTTTGTTTAATCAAACCTGCTATAGCAACTACCCCTGTACTAATTTCAGAATAATTAGATGAGTTGCCACTAATTGCATGATAAGGATCCTTAACTCCTGCTTTTCCTAAGTCTAAAAGGCTTAAGTTGATTCCTTGCTGACTATAAGAAGTAAACTGAGCAGGGTAACATAAATCTGTACCTATGTCAGTACACATATTATATACTTTTAGCGTACGAATCTCACCAGTAGGTAATAAACTACTTACACTATTTGATACTACGATACTCTGATAAGCTTGATTTGGAGTAACAGCAATATAAAATCTTCCTATATTATCTTGCACTAATTTAACAGCACCATTAGTAGTTCCTTCAAATTGATTTGAACTTGAACTTTTTAAGACAGATGTCCCTGCAGTATTAAATGCCTCTACAGTAAATATATGATTACCTAACACCAAACCACCTACATTAGCAATCAAATCTCCTAATGTACCTCCTAATAATGCATTAAGCATATCTTTATCTGCATCAATACGAATATAAGATGTCTTGTTTGCAGGTAAAGCTTCATCAAATTTCATCTGTATTCTTCCTTCCTGAGGAGAAGAAACAAGTAAACTACCATTATTAGCTACTAATGAAGCATATGTTTCATTATTGCCATCAACTGTATTATATGGAAAATCTACATTCTCAAAAACACCTAATTGTGTTGCACATGAAGCTACATCAAAAGGTTGCGCAGTAGCTTCTGGAGTAACAATTAAACGATTTTTACACGTAATGCCGTCAAAGCGCTCTACATCATAAATACGCACAGAGCTACCTGCTAAATCAACTCCTACAGGAGCTTTAAGACGAACCTCTAAACGATCAAATGACTTACCAGGTGCTACAGTAATATCAACTTCTTGACCATTTTTAATTAAGTTTAATAGATTTAAATCAGAAACTAACCCTCCTGATAATGACTTTTGGTATACTTGACTTTTACCATTATAGGCTAAAACCTCTACTCCACCTAACAGATTTAAATCTAATACACCAGTACTCTCTACTGCTAATCTTATATTAACGGTAGACTTCTCATCTGATGTGGTAGGGAAGTAGAATATCTGAGACATAGAACCTCCTACGTTTACACTTAAAAGACTTCCTTTATTAAGTGTAGAATAAGTATTAATATCATTATCAATAGCTTGATTTAACATCGGATCAGTCACAGCTAGAACATCAAGGTTAAGTCCTCCTCCATCAAAAGAGGTAACCACAGGTTTACCACAGTCAGCTCCTTGCTCGTCATAAGTAAAAGCATGATATACATCTAAGTTCTTCACTACTCCTAATCCCAGTAAACCTCCTGTTTTATTAGTTAGTCTAATACGATCATACTCACTATTAGGAGTAATGGCTAAATAATAATAGTTATCCTTATCTTTTACCACATTTATCACACCATCTTTAGAAGTAAACTTTGACACACTACCTGTTGTAAACAATGTATTACTGCCTAAACCAACTGATAAATCAAACTCTTGATTACCCGTTAATACAATTCCTAAAACTGTAGTTAATGTTTCTCCTAAACTTCCTCCTAATAATCCCTCTAATAGTTTACCATCAGGCTGTAGACGTACATAAGAAGTCTGATTAGCTTTTAGTTTTTTAGGGAATTCTAGTTCTATATAAGATGTAAAAGCTCCTAATCCTACAGCTAACCCAGGTGATGCTTTAAGACGAGCATAATTATTATTGAATTGATTTACATTACCTGGATTCTCTACTACAGGTGTAGCGCCTATCCCAAGTAATCCACCTGCTACTGTTTGGTCATAATCCTCTAACTTAGCATCTACACGATCCTGCCCAAAAGACTGTACGATCGGGACGAACAAGACCAGCAAAAGTAATAACCTCTTCCAGAGAGGAAAAGTAGTTTTTTGTTTCATTGTTGTTTGTTTAAATTATGTTTGATTAATAAGCTGGATTGGGTGCTATACCAAAACCATGCCCAAAAGCACTTGAGTAAATTAGGTAAGAAAATAGTGCTTGTATAACATCATCAAATGTGTGAGTTGGCTGAGATGTTATTCTTGAAAAGTACTTGCAAATAACACATGAAAACAATTCAAGAATGACCAAGCATCTACCTTGCTTATCGCATAGACCTCGTGCTATTGTTTTCGTTATTTACGTTTTGTGTTTTACTAAATTTGCCATACTAACATTTATTTCCACGATAATACAGTCTCTCTAAATAGAAAGCCTGACCTATTCGCTAGTTAATCTCCCATAAAGCCTTCATAAGCTTTACAGAAACTGTTATTCTGTTAAATACTTCCTATAACTAGGTTCGTATTATTTTCGTTAGTCGGTTGGTGGTGTGTAGATTTTTGATCGTTGACTCATTACAACTCTTCAATCAACCCTACAAAATGCAACGAATACAGTGTTTCACTTACATACTAAGGTTACTTATAAACCCTGCATTTATTTTACTTCAAAATTACCCTTTACCTATAGAGCGCAACCTATACCGAAGCATAGTTTTTCTACTAAAACAAGGCATCAAACGTCAATTAACACAACGAACACTAGACCTAGTCCTTTTATTAGAAATTTTTTCAAAAAACACCAAAACACTACATACCAATAATTTAAGTTCTTAAAAAAGTACTAGACCTAGACTAAAGTGCTCTTTTTAGACAGAAAATAAAAAACAAAAAATTCCTTTGAATAAATATGACTAAGAACACTTAGATAGCAAGTTATTTTTTAAATCTATTACAGATTAATCTTATATTTTGTTATAATAACAGTGTAATAGATAGAAATTTCAGTAAAGCCATAAATAGCTCAATAAATTAACAAGACAAAAAACAAACAACTTCACAATGCGCGAAAACTAAAAAAACTCAAAAGTATCAATTATCACAAAATAGGGTTGTGAAACATTTAACACAAACCCAAACTTTAGCACAGGATATTTCCAATTCATTACTTCTATATTGCAATTACAAAACAAAACAACAATAGAAAACATGATTTACAAACAACACACTATAATTCAAAGACTTAAAGTTCCCTTAGCACTTTTATCTTATATTGACATTATTCGGCATATTAGTCCTTTAAGAAGTATTAAGAAATAGCCTATCCCCTATTCTTAATAAAGAATTCTTAAATAAAACACATAACTCACAAAAGACTGGTGTGGTTAGTAGTAGTGGTTAATTATCATAATCTACATTTTGTGAATATAACACCCATCACAATAATTAGATTTCTTCTTTTTTCACTACCTATAATTTGATTAATAGCCCTCTTAGAAGACAACTACTTCCTACCAATTACACACATCACCTAATAGACGATAATGGAATTGAGAAAAAAAGAATATTATTTCTTATTAGTTATATTGCTAATAAGTAGCGTTGTATATCCTTTAAGTATACAATTGCAAGACATCACCATAGACACCCCATCTATTTCGAATACAATCTTGGAACAAACAAGCGATGCCCAACAAGACTTTAGTGAAGAAACCTTAGCACTTATTCAAAGCAATAAGGATATTTCGATGAACTTCTTTGTCTCTGGATTATTTTACGGCTTTATTGTTATAGCAATCACATCTACAGTGGTTATCTATAAAATATATGGCATCAAAAAATGGGCAGCCATCTACTCCGTTTTACTATTTATGTTTGGGACACAGGTCTATAGCGACCTACTGGTACACCTGACCTTTCAGATCACTTTAATAGAGCGCTTTGTCTTAAAAGCAACCGTAATCAGCCTAGTCTTCCTTACTGGTTTGACTATAAGCATACATCTCCCTTTTAGATACAAGAAGCTGATCCATAAAAATGAATTCACAGCATACAAGGCTGCTACAGTTTTAGCTCTAGTGGCATATATTGCTAATATCTATATTACGAGTTGTCATTCGTATTACTTTGACTTTTTAGTACTAAGCAGTTTTGTGGTTGCGCAATATCTGCTAAACAAAGTCAGTATCAAATGCGTGTACAACCAATACATTATGTTACTTCTGTCACTTATTGTGTTATTCTCTGCGAGTCTAACCAATACCGATATCACTTTAGACCTAAGCGAGTACTTTGACCAAGTCACAGAATTAAAGTTCTTTAGTTTATTTATTATCTTATTAGGCATATTCAACAACTATATTCTAATTAAGAAATACCACAACCGTCAAAAGAAAACAGAGATATTCTCCTCACAATATATGCTGTTAGTGAAGAACTACCACAACTTATTGGTACAATCCAAAGATGCTAATGCGCAAGACAATGACTTAGTGCTTAATAATTCCTCAGATACCGCACATTCAACTATCACATTAACTGGAGAGGAAAGCAGTCAAGACTTAAAACAACTCTACAAACTAACCGAACGGGAAGCAGAAGTACTGGAGTTGATCTGGGAAGGCATGACGAATAAAGAAATAGCTGCAGCACTAAGTATTTCGCTAAGTACTACAAAGTACCACATCAGCAACATATTCATTAAACTAAACGTAAACTCACGCACACAGTTGTTTAGCTTAAAGGCATAACCTAAAAAGACTTGGAATCTCTCCAAGTCTTTTTAATTCCAAACCCTATGCTTGACACAGCTACCATTTACTAAACCATCTTAATAAGTAGTATCAAGAAAGGGAATACTATAACTAGTATCCCCTCTATAAATATTCTCTTTTAGTATCTTCCCTATCTATACCGGCCTGGAACCTCAACGATATGTAACAGTTGCACGTTCGCTAATCGCTTTAACATTGAACTATTTGAAACTGACAAGTGACAATCTCTTAGTTTAAACAAAAAATTGGGCGTGTGTTGAAACAATTCAGACTTAAACAACTCCATATATTCCATCACCGAAGTAAACTTCGTCTTGCCAGTATCTTCAGCCATTTCGAATACATCTGTAAAATCTAACAAACGAAGCGATCTCATATTTTTACTCCTCGACAAATTAGTAACGAAATTCTGATGATTCAATCCCGATTGTATGACCAATTCCTCAATCTTCAAATTATCCAATTCAAAGAATGACTTATCAGGAGCCGAAGGCATCTGTAATACCTTTAACTTAGGCATCTTGGCAACTAATTTAGCAATTACACCCTCTTCTAGATCATATTCTCCGATTAAGGTGACGTGGTGATCTCCCATATTAGTAAGTCCAACTTTAAAAGACTTTACATGAGATAGTACGACACCTGACTCCACCAAGCGATTAAAATTCCAATTGCGAACCCCATTAGCACCAGCATCTGGTCCATTAAAATTCAAGGATACAAAAGAATTAGGATGAGCAATAATGAAGTCTAGTACTGCACAAAAAGCAAAGTCAAGATCATCATTCTGCTCTATTTCATCTGGAGACAATGTTATATCTTCATCATAACCGTCACCAAAGTAGTTCAACTCATAAAACTCTCCCAATTTTGCAAAGCTAATTCTAGGAGAATAGCTCAAACTAAAAGGATATTCACGATTATAATATGTATAGATTCTCTCTTGTAACGCTAGTAACTTTTCTACCATATTATCCTATTTCTAGTCTTGTTATTTATTCTTCTTATTAATACTCTATCCTATATTCAAAACAACCAGCTATCTTGCATCTAGATAGTAGACTAATCAATATACTTAATGCACAAAAAAACACTTACATAAGCCTATTCTTTTGAGTAATTACATAAAAAAGCAACTATTTCTTAGTAAAGAAACAAATATACAACCTAAAGCTGTTAATTCGGCCCCCCCTTCATAGCATAATTGCACATTATACATAATTTTTAAACAATTTTAAAAGATTTAATTATTTTAACGACATTAGCACTATATAAACAGCAAAACAACATTAATTCGCTAAATAATTCACACTAATAAAGATAAACAATAAAAATCACTTAATCTCAAGTAAAAATATAAAGAACTAACCATCAACACTTAAGCTATTTTACATATGATAGATATAGCACTTATAGGTATACTTTTTTTCTATAAAAAAACAAACACCCCAAATCCAACTTAATAGTCATTCAAACAAGAATACAACACGCCCCTCACTACTTGTCGTGCATCAGCAAAAAGCTAATCGTTCAATTCAATTAATAAGCAATAGAGGGAGCCTATTCTAGACTCCCTCCATCGTAAAAATAGCGTATTAAAAAAACTAAATATCTTTTAGATCAATTACACAACGTACAGAATAAGCGTGATTATACAACTCAAACCAACGGTTAACAAATACTTCATCAAAGTATAAACGTCTAAACATAGCTACATTTTCACCATAGTCTGTAGATGTCCAGAAATACGCTTGTCTACCTTCACCGTAAAAATCCATATACATACTCGATGATGTTGATCCTCCCGCATACACATTTAACCCAGAAAGGTTATTTCCATTACCTTGCGTCTTTCCATATTCATTATACTGCCATTTCGTTGTTGATTTAAGTAAAGGAGCAGTCGTTTCAGACTCTCTTGCTCCACCGTGTACCTCATCTACATCATATTGTGCAGGATCTAAATAATACACCATTTCTCCCCAGTCTTTATCTGAAGCTACGCGATACCCTTCAGGTGCTAATCCACGTTGATCATTTACTGCATACCAATTATATAAAGCCCCTTCTCCTTTAGTTTCATCGTTTTCATAGTAAGCTATTCCTCCTTCTAACATTTTATACCAATCTTCTTTTGTCGTGTACTTAGTTATAGCTGTTCCGTCGCGATAAGTCTTAGCTACTAAGTTTTCGGCCATCCATACTTGATTACCTACTTTAGTCAAAGCATAGGTTACTACTTCGCTTGCGCGTTTGTCTTCTAAGACAAATGGCACCAAGTTTGTCTCTACTACGCTTACTTCATTTGACACCTCATAGGATACGACTCCTTCTTCTGATATATACACCGCTTCTACTGCCTCTTTTTCTCCTTTTGTATACATCAACTTATTCATCGCTAAATCCCATTTAATCTGCCCTGCGTCAGGAAACACTACCCCCTGTTCTCCTTTTACTTTTCCATCAACAACTTGGTGCATTGTGATGCGTTGCTCACTAATATTCTCCCCTTTTAAATACTCTAAGTGAAAACGAACAAGCTCTACATCTGACTCGTTCACTGCACTATAGATATTGGAAGCTTTAAAGTCTGCTTTAGTCGGTATATTTACTCTGTAAGATACTTTTTCCACAGGTAATACTCCTTTTTCCTGTTTTACATTCAGGTTCACCAATCCCTTGCTTGGATTGTTTTCTGCTACAAATACTATTGTAGAAGTTCGCTCTTGGTCTGTTTCATTTTTTGCAACCGTCACCTTAATGCTATTCTCTAATTTCTCTACTGACAACCAATCTTTTACTTGATTATCTATTGGCATTGTCCCCCATTTTATATTTGACTCTACGGTAATCTCTTTACTACCTCCTTCTAAGTCAAATACCAAATCATCAGACAAGACAACTAATTTAGTTTGTTCAGCCGCATTTTTGCTGTCATCACTTGAACAACTTGTTGCAAATGATAAGAACATACATATTCCTGTAAGGAATAATAAACTTTTTTTCATGTTTAAAATTTTATGTTAGTTTTTAGTTATCCCAACTTAGAAATAAAGATTTTCTTAACAAATTAGTTTAACTTAATTATATATAATTTAATTTATCAATAAAAAACACTAATTATACTTCAAAAAATAACACATCTAAAAACTTAATGCTATTTTATTACATTATTAATTCTTAAATTATTACTAATAGAATCAAATAAAAAAGACCTTTAATTGTAAATACACACTAAAAAACAGCAAGAACAGTAAATCTCGCCTTAGAATGTGTATTGCGATATCTATAAATTACTGTAAAAGCCTTGCAATCTCTACCTTTCTTTCCTTTTAGATCTAGGCGTTATTCCTCGGCTGCTTTTCATTATATTATCCAGCCATCATAAGATTAACTTTACATATACTAAAAACACGAACTACTCACTATTTATTTGTTTTTTATACACTTTCAATTCCATTAGTTTGAATACTATAACTCTAAAAGTTATTTTAGCAAAAAATTTACTCAAACAAATACCCACTGGACAAATTGCGTTTCAATGTAAATACTCCATTTACTGCTGATCCTCATATATGCGACGGGTATAAGAGATCTTCTTAAAATCTGCAAATGAAAAGAACTCGATATATATCAAAGTAGCCTTCATGAGAGAAGACAATAATGTTTTTACTTATCCATATGCTAAGGAGGTTTATTATGCTGATTGGACCTTAGCAGAGTTTTATGTGAATGGAGTTAAACTTGACGAAAAAGTTAACCTCAACTCTAATACATTTATGAATATCCACAAACTGTCTAAGTTCGAAGAATATGAAACGGATAAATACGCTGCTGAAAAAGCCTCAATTACTTTCCTATTCCAATTCGAAAGTGGCAAAGAAGTTGAAGGAAAATACAGTGGTAAAGCAACCATGGATTATATCTGGGATTAATAATATATAACAAAAAAAGATGCACACTTAAAGGTGTACATCTTCTAAAAAATATAGTCTGTTTACACGCAGACTATTTTATTTGGGTTAAAGAGCCTATTACGACAAGCGTTATAGGCTCTTTGTTTATTATTGAAACTAAGTCTTGTATTTACAACACTAAAGTCAGTCAACAAACTTTAGTTGTTCTAGTACCCATTTGCCACATCATCACCTCTTGGATCTGCTCCAGCTTCATATTCTCCATTTGGCAAAACCAATACACCTTCTACACGCCCATAAGGTTTGCGCTGTTTTAGGATATACCCTTTCTCTGTCAGACGCTCTCTCACCTTTAAATCAATTGCTGATGCCTCGTAATCTATTCTATCTGGCAACCATTGATGATGAAAACGAGGAGCTGCCACAGCCTCTTGCATATTCATTCCAAATTCTACAACGTTCAATATCGTTTGAAACACAGAAGTTATAATCGTTGACCCTCCTGGTGTTCCTACCACCATGTACAGCTTGCCGTTCTTCTCCAAAATAGTTGGTGACATCGAACTTAACATTCGCTTATTTGGCTCGATTGCATTAGCCTTACCTCCTACTAACCCATACATATTTGGCACACCTGGCTTCACTGAAAAATCGTCCATTTCATTGTTCAACAAGAAACCCGCACCTCCTACAACAACTTTTGACCCGTATGATCCATTTAGCGTAGTTGTAGCTGATACTGCATTACCCCACTGATCCACTACACAGTAGTGTGTGGTCTCTTCACTCTCTGGCAAGGCGATATCTCCTGCTTTTATATCCTCACTCTTGGTCGCCTTGTCAAAACTCATTGACTTCATTCGATCTACATTATAGCCTTTATCCACTAACTTAGTCACTGGAACATTGTGAAAATCAGGATCACCTAAATGTTCTGCACGATCAGCATAAACGCGTCGTTCTGCTTCAACCATAACTTGAACTGCCTTCTCTGACTGAAAGCCCCATTTCTTTAATGGAAACTTCTCAATAGACTGAAATAGAGAAATAAGAGCAATACCTCCACTACTAGGCGGTGGCATTGATATTACTTTTAACCCTTTGTATTGTCCGACAATCGGCGTACGCCATACAGCTTCATAATTTTTCAAGTCTTCAAGTGTCATCATTCCATTACCGCGCTTCATCTCTGCGACAATCAATTCTGCTGTTTCTCCTTCGTAGAATCCTTTTCTTCCCTCTTGTTGAATACGTCTTAGTGTATTAGCTAACTCCTCTTGTACAAACAGATCTCCTGCTTGCCATTGCGTTTTACTGGTTAGCGCTGTTTCTCTTGTATTGTATTTGACAAATACCTCATTGTTTTTAGTAAACTCATTAGCTTGCTTCTCTGTCAATAGAAATCCTTTACTCGCTAAGTCTATCGCTGGCTGCACTAGTTCCTCCCAAGTAAGGCTACCGTATTTGGCATGTGCTTTTACCATTCCATCTACAGTCCCTGGAACTCCTGCTGATAGTGATCCTCTCAAACTCAACTCTGTAATTGCCTCTGCGTCTGCTCCCCAGTACATATTCTCGCGAGCTTGTCCTGGTGCTTTTTCTCTATAGTCTAAAGCATCTATCTTTCCATCGTGTCCTCGGTAGATTAAAAAACCTCCACCTCCGATATTCCCCGCATTGGGATAAACTACAGCAAGCGCTAACTCTACTGCAACAGCAGCATCTACTGCATTACCTCCTTTTTTAAGGATATCTACTCCTACTTTACTCGCTTCAGGGTGAGCTGAGACGATTACTCCATTCTTGAATGTTGCTGGTTGTTGTGCCATGACTTGCATTACGCTAGAAGTCAATAAGAACAACCCTATCACTAGTTTTCTCATATTTGTTGTTGTTTTTCTATTACATACTTATTTGATCACAAACAAGTAAGGCTTTGTTGCTCGTGGCAAGATATAACAAAACTTATTTGCTTAAAAACAATCTGACAAAAAACCCGTAAGATCACTTGATTTTACGGGTTATATTTATCTGCTTTAAGACTATTTTCTAATTCGTCTGTTCTGATTTATCCTCATTCTCTTTTCCGTCTAAGTACTGGTACTTCATCTTTTTGCGCTGCCAACGATCATAGGCATACTTGCGCAAGTCCACTACTTTGTCTTTTTCGTCAACTATCTCAAAGCCCAGTAAAGTTTCTATGACATCTTCCAACGTCACTATTCCTTCTACTTCTCCGTATTCGTTTAGTGCTATACCGATATGCTCGCGTTTCTCTGTAAATTTGCTCCATACTGCTACGACGCTATTTTTCTCTGAGAAATGTATCAACTCGCGTTTCAGATCCTTTAATCGAATGTCAAACTTATCTTCTGCCAAATATTCGAAAACTTGTTCTCTCAAGACATAACCGGTTACATTATCGCGATTGCCTTGATAAATAGGAATTCTAGAGAAATATAAAAACTCTTTCTCTGCTAGGAACTCACGCAGTGTCATTTCTTCATCTGCCGTAACCATAACTATTCGAGGAGTCAATATCTCTGATACTTGAACTGTCTCTAGACGAATAATATTTTGTATAATCTTACTTTCTTTTCCTTTTAAGATTCCTTCTTGCTCACCAATAGTAGCTAACATCGAAATCTCTTCACGACTCGTTGTTCCTTCTTCTTGTTTCTTGCTCAAAAAACGTGTCAATACTGATGACATAATTACTAAAGGGTAACAAACAACAACCATTAATGAAGTTACATTCGCTACAAACCCATACAGGTTCTTGGTATAATTCGCTCCGATTGTCTTAGGAATAATCTCTGTAATCACTAAAATTAATAAAGTCAAAACAGCCGAAACAACCCCGAAATAAGCTTCTCCAAATACGATAGAAGCCTGTGCTCCTACTCCTGCTGCTCCTACAGTATGTGCTACGGTATTTAACGAAAGGATGGCAGAGAGTGGTTTATCTATATCTTCTTTTAGCTTCAACATCTTACCTGCTTTAGCATCTCCTTTACTTTGTTTTGATTTTAAGTAAGAAATAGGTACTGATAATAATACTGCTTCCGCTATCGAACAGATAAAAGAAATAGATAGTGCTAGCCCTAAATAGACTAATAATAATGTCATTGTTTTTTTATACTATGTTATACTACAATGATACAAAAAAATAACAATATCAATAATTTATTATATTACTTATAACATAATGGATACCTTTTAAGTACGCTATTGTTGTTTTACTTACTTTATTATCCCTTGGACAATAAAGTTTCAACAATTTATTCACCTTAAACTAACTAACAGTTAAACACAAAATAATCATCTCTGAATAAACTACTTAAAACTTAAAAAGCGAGCAAAGAATAATACTTTACTCGCTTTAGACAAATTAATCACATCATAGATTGTAGTCTTAAGACTTACACTCCAATAAATAATCTTTTAATTGCTGATAAGTCTGAATACCTACCGTTTGTTTCTCTCCTTGATAAACACCTGCTAATCGCTCTGGTACTTCAATCTCCACCCCTAGTAATCCTTCAATGCATTCAGGAAATTTAACAGGGTGTGCAGTTTCTAAAAATATACCTATAAAATCTTCCTGCACCTGTTCGCGGTATTTCTTCAACCCTAAATAACCAACAGCTCCATGAGGATCGACGATATAGTCATTGGCTTGATAAATCTGCTTAATGGTCGCTAAAGTTTGCTCATCAGTAAATGAATAAGCATCTAGGTCTTTCTCTAAAGCTTCTTTATCTCCGTTGTACAACTCTTGAATGCGAATAAAATTACTAGGATCACTTACATCCATGGCATTAGATATAGTTTCCTGTGTTTGTTTAGGTGCGTATATCGCTTGTTGCATATACCTTGGTACAGTATCATTGGTATTGGTAGCTGCTACAAAATGAGCAATTGGCAATCCCATCTTTTTAGCTAACATCCCTGCACAGATATTGCCAAAGTTACCACTTGGTACAGATACCACAATTGGTTTATCCTGCGTGCTCAGTTCCTTATACATCAAGAAATAATAAAACATCTGAGGCAACCAACGTGCAATGTTAATTGAATTAGCTGACGTGAGGTTTCTCTGTTTTAGTTCCTCATCTAAGAAGGCTCTTTTAACCATTGCCTGACAGTCGTCAAAACTTCCCTCTACCTCAATAGCTTTAATATTTTTACCCAGTGTCGTTAACTGCTTTTCTTGAATACTACTGACTTTATTAGCAGGGTATAGGATTACGACCTCTATGCCTTCCACGTCATAAAACCCATTGGCTACCGCCCCTCCTGTATCTCCTGAGGTTGCTACTAAGATCGTTATCTTCTCTTTTTTGTCTTTGACCAATGCCTGTAAACAACGTGCCATAAAACGTGCTCCTACATCTTTAAAGGCTAATGTAGGCCCGTGAAACAACTCCAAAGCATAGATATCCTTCTCTATTGACACTAAGGGGAAATTAAAGTTGAGCACATCGCTTACAAGCGCATAAAGTTCCGCATCGGCAATTTCTTTATTGATAAAAGGCCTTATTACTTCAAAGGCAATCGTCGCTTCACTCTTATGTGCTATATCGCGAAAAAAACTAGCGGGTAATTGTGGGATCTCTGAAGGAAAGTACAATCCTTTATCTGGAGCAATTCCCTTTAAGGCCGCTTGTTTAAAAGTAGCGACTATACTGTGGTCCGTTAAACTATAATACCTCATATCAATTCTCTTATTCCTGTTTGGTTAATCGGTGATACGTGAATATCGCACGCATAATCTACATTGGCTACAATAGCCTTCATGGCCTGAGCAACACACTCTGCCACTTCCTTACCTTTACTCAAGACAAAAACTGACGGTCCTGCTCCCGAAATTCCTCCTCCTAATGCACCACATTTAGCAGCTACGTCTTTTAACTCTTTGAAGTTGGGAATCAAGACTGAGCGTTTAGGCTCGACAAACTCATCGTGTAAACAGCGCCCCAATAAATCATAATCAGACGTATATAAAGCGCTGATTAGTCCGCCTAAATTACCACATTGCGTTATGGCCTGCTTAAGTGTCACCGTTTGCTTGAGTACCGATCTCGAATCTATGGTTTTGAGTTCTATCTGTGGATGAATAACAGTCGCGTATAACTGCTCAGGTGCTTTGATCGAAACAATATCTAATGGATCATAGCTTCGGATAAATGCAAAACCACCCAATAGTGCAGGTGCCACATTATCAGCATGCGCAGCTCCACTTACCAAAGCCTCTCCTTGCATAGCATAATAGATTAGCTCCTTTTTGCTCAATGGATAGCCGCACAGTGCATTGATACCATAAACCGCTCCAGCTGCACTGGCTGCACTACTGCCGATACCACTACCCGCTTTTATCTTTTTGTGGATTGTCATCTCTATACCAAAGTCTGGGTTTAAGTGTTCCATCAATGCTTGACCGGCTACCCCCGCTACATTTTTCTCTAAAGCCAAGGGGAGATCTGCTCCTGTTATTTCTACAATGCGCAACCCTCTTTCAGCTGATTGTCTAAAGATCATTTCATCTCCTACATTGTCTAAACACAATCCTAATACGTCAAATCCGCATGACACATTAGCTATTGTCGCTGGGCTATATATCTTTATTTCTTTCATTTTAATTCAATTTGTTAGCTATTCGTATTACATCAGCAAATATTCCAGAAGCTGTTACTTCTGCTCCAGCTCCAGCTCCTTTGATCAACAAGGGCTGCTCTGTATAACGATCGGTATAGAATAAGACGATATTGTCTTTCCCTTCCAATTGATAGAACGGATGTGTCCCATCGACTGCTTGTAACTCTACCGTAGCTTCTCCTTTTTTAAAATTCGCTACCACACGTAGTTTGGCTCCTTTTTTATTGGCCATATCCAACAATGCTTTGAAATGCGCTTCTTCATTGGCTAAAATCTCAAACAACTGCTCAACATTTTGCACCTCTGCACAACGCTCTGGCAAAAATGACTTCACCTTAATATCTGAATCCTCATACCCATACCCGCTCTCTCTAGCTAAAATCAGCAGCTTTCGCTTTACATCTACTCCACTCAAATCAATGTATGGGTTGGGCTCTGTATAGCCTTCAGCCTGGGCTTGCTTAACTACTTCTACAAATGGTTTGCTGCCGTCGTATTGATTAAAGATAAAGTTCAAACTACCGCTTAAAACAGCCTGTATCTCTTGCACTCTATCACCCGAAGCTACTAAGTTCTTTATCGTATCAATAATCGGCAACCCTGCACCTACATTTGTTTCGTACAAGAAAGAAGCACTATATTTCTTAGATAAAAACTTCAATGAACGGTAATACTCCATTGTCGATGAACAAGCAATCTTGTTACAAGTCACAATTCCTATACTATTGCGCAAATAAGATTCATACGACATGGCTACACCCTGATTTGCAGTGTTGTCCACAAACACACTATTGCGCAAGTTTAACTCTTTAATCTGCTCTAGAAAAGCATATCCCTGCATAGGTACACCTGTCTCATTTAATGTTTTAATTGCTTCTGTATCTAATCCTTCCTCGTTAAAAAGCATTTGCTTTGAATTAGCTACCCCGATTACGCGTAGATTAATTTTGAGATGCTCTCTTAGAAAATCGCCTTGATTATACACCTGCTCAAGAAACTTACCTCCTACATTGCCTACACCCATGACGAATAAGTTAACTTGAACAGTAACTTCCTCAAAGAAGGCTTCATGCAACACATTCAATGCTTTTTTTGCATCTTTTTCTAAAATAACCGCTGAGATATTTCGCTCTGAAGCTCCTTGTGCAATCGCACAAATATTGATGTTATTTCGTCCTAAAGCACTAAACATCTTACCGCTTACCCCCTGGTGACTCTTGATATTGTTACCAACAATAGCAACGATACTCATACCCAACTCTACCTGTACAGGACGTACTTTACCATAGTCAATCTCAAAGGCAAATTCATCGTTAATCACTGCTTCCGCTCGGTGAGCATCCACCTTGGTTACTGCAAAACAAATTGAGTGTTCTGAAGAAGCTTGCGTGATAAAGACCACATTGATCTCTTCCTTGGCTAAGACTTCAAACAATCGTTTTGAAATACCTGCTACACCTACCATACCTGGCCCTTCTAAAGTCATTAGCGCAATATTATCTACATTGCTAATCCCTCTAACAATTCGATTATCATCTAAACTCGCATGAGTAACTAAACTCCCATTAGAGTTTGGCTCAAACGTGTTTTTGATGTACATATCGATCTTCTTAGGCAAAATAGGCTCTATCGCAGAAGGGTATAATACCTTTGCCCCAAAGTGAGATAGTTCCATTGCTTCTTGAAAACTAATTTGCTCAATCACACGCGCCTGTTTTACCACCTTGGGATTAGCTGTAAAGATACCACTGACATCAGTCCATATTTCCAAATCAGCTGCATGTAGCGCAGCTGCTACAATAGCTGCCGTATAATCTGATCCACCGCGTCCTAAGGTAGTAATCTGTCCATCTTTTGACTCTGCTACAAAGCCTGGCATTACATAAATAGCGTGCTTATCCTTGGCAAAATAGTCTTGAATTAACTGATCCGTCATCGCAAAATCAACTACAGCACGACCGTAGCGATTATTTGTCTTAATCAATTGTCCACTTGGTACGTGAACACAATCCGCTGCTCGAAATTTAAAAGCCTCTGCTATGATAAATGACGATAGTCGCTCACCAAATGAAAAGATAACATCCTTTGTCTTGCTTGACAACTCCCCTAAGTAAAAACACCCCTGTAACAAAGTCTCCAATTCGTTTAACTGACGGATAACATTGCTGAGTACTCCAGCTTGATTAGCGACTGGTATTAAAGCGCGGACTACCTCTAGGTGTCTGTTTTCAATGGTAGTATAGCTTGACATATATGAAGAATCTCGCTCAGAGGCTAAAATTGCTGTATGCTGAAGAAGGTCAGTAATACCTCCTAAAGCTGATACCACTACAATAGTAGAATCACTCTTACTTTCAACAATGGCTATACATCGTCTAATGTTCTCGGCATTGGCTACAGACGTGCCGCCAAACTTTAATATTTTCATAGTTTATAAAATTGATTAACAATACCAATAGCTACTAATCCCTAAAGATGAGCAACCAATTTTTACGACAATAAATAAATAGAATCCCCTTAGAAGCGGGTAATAATTGTGGTAATAATACTGGAGGACGTAGATACAATAAGACCGGTGCCACCTAAGATAATGGTGGTTGAAAGAATATTATATGTCTTATTGTTGTCTCTCATAAGTGGAACTAAATTAACAAAAAATAAACACCCAGACGATTTATTTTTATTTTTTTGAAAAAAAATAATCAAATAAACAGAAATAATCACACAATATTTATCTTTTACCCCCCTATTTACAACGGGTGGCAGTTAATTTAATAAACACTCATTTTAATACAAAAAAATGTGATACAGCTAGTGAATAATCGTTAAATACTCCTTTTTGAATCAAAAACACAAAAGTGAAATGGCCAATTAAGCGTTCAAAAACGCCAAAGAAGATTTATGTCCATGCTTTCTTGATCTATACATGTAGTATAGCACAAGCTTTGCAACAAACTAATAAGTTAATAGAAAAAGTAGTAGCTAATTCAGAAGTATAAAAAAAACATACCATCTATTTGAAAAGTAATTCACTGTTGTCTAATTAGAGAAATATCAACTTATATCCGCCTATTACAGCTAACAGACATATACATAAAAGAGCCTACTTATAAACTAAAATCATCATAAGGTCAACTTTAGTAGTACTTTTCCCACTATACCACAAGTATAAAAGTAAAAAACACCTAAAATAAAACACAACAAAAAGCACAATTAAATAAATTAAAATTAATAATTTAGCATATAATAATATCAAAAACACCAAAAGATGTTATAAGAAAAGAATAAAACACTTTACACCCTATAACATTAAACAAGTGTTTTTCACAGAAAAACACAAAACTTTGGTATTAAAATTGCAAACAATTATTTGTCAACACATAAATATTAGATATGCAAAATAGACTTGACCCAATCAAACCAATTCCAGCAGCAATTAGCATTGCACTGACGTTAATTATCTGGTTTGTGATTCCTATTCCAGAAGGAGTAGCTCCTAATGCATGGCATCTTTTAGCCTTATTCGTAGGTACAATCGCAGCAATCATCGGAAAGGCATTACCTATTGGAGGTGTGTCCATCGTAGCCATTGCGCTTGTGGCAATTACTGGAGTAACCAATCCAGGAAATAGCAAAGCAGCTTTAGCTGATGCCTTAAGTGGGTTTTCTAATGACCTGATTTGGTTAATTGGGGTAGCTGTTATGTTATCTATCAGTCTTGGAAAGACAGGTCTTGGAAGTAGAATTGGTTACTCCCTAATCGCAATTTTTGGTAAGCGTACTTTAGGTATTGCCTACGCATTAGGGCTAGCTGAGACAGCACTTGCTCCTGTAACACCAAGTAACACAGCGCGTGGAGGAGGTATTATCCACCCGATTATGCGTTCTATTGCGGATAGTTTTGGTTCAAAACCAGAACGTGGATCAACAGAAAAAATTGGACGTTATTTAGCTTTGGTTAACTATAACTTCAACCCGATCACCTCTGCTCTATTCATTACAGCTACAGCGCCAAACCCGCTGATTGTAAGTTTGATTTATGAAGGTACAGATCCTAACTATACAATATCTTGGCTGACATGGACTAAAGCAGCTTTATTACCTGCGCTTATTTCCTTGATCTTATTGCCTTTGATTATCTATGTGATTTATCCACCTCAAATCAAAAAGACGCCAGATGCACCAAAATTTGCTAAACAAAAACTAGCAGAATTAGGGCCATTAACGCTAGCAGAAAAGATAACAATGTCAACATTCATCTTGCTATTAATGTTATGGGCAGGAGTACCAGCGATGATTTTTGGAGATGCATTTATTGTACAGCCAACTACTGCAGCCTTCTTAGGATTAGCAATCTTGATTTGTTCGGGCGTACTGACTTGGGACGATGTATTGAAAAACAAAGGAGCTTGGGATACGATCGTATGGTTTGCTGCCTTAGTGATGATGGCTAGTTTCCTTGGAAAACTAGGTTTAGTATCATGGCTAGCAAATTCAGTAGGTACTGGCATCAACCATTTAGGTGTGAGCTGGTGGGCTGGTTCGATTTTATTAGTATTGATTTACGTATTTACACACTACTTCTTTGCTAGTACCACTGCACACATTACCGCAATGTTTGGAGCCTTCTTTGCAGCAGGAATTGCCTTAGGTGCACCACCAATGTTATTAGCTTTTGCATTAGCCTTTTCATCATCGATCATGTCATCACTAACACACTATGGAACAGGTACTGCTCCTATTATCTTTGGTTCGGGATATACAACCTTAGGCGAATGGTGGAAAGCTGGTTTTGTAGTGACCGTAATCAACCTAATTATCTGGTTAAGTGTAGGTAGTTTATGGTGGAAGTTCTTAGGGTTCTGGTAGGATTTAAACGAAGAACAACTATTTTACAAGTAATACAAAGACAAAAGAGCAGAAGGATTATTCCTTACTGCTCTTTTGCATTTATCGCTGTTGGGCAACAGTTTGTGCATTGAGGTAGATACCGTCAACTAATTCCTTCAATTGATCCATCATAAAATAATTATGACCGATATTGACAAGTTGATTATATAAAGTCTGTTCTTGACTATAAAAACTAGTATTCGCTGCACTAATGAGCCCTCTTACATACTTATCACCTGCCCCTAGTCGATGCAAAATCTCTACTACTTCTTCATTGACCTGCTGATCATCTAGCATACAAACCAATTTGCCATAACCTAGACAATACCCGTAGTAGGTCATTCCCATCACAACAAACAACGTCTGATCTTCAATATCCCATCGCCGATCTGTCGTTATCTGTTGCATTAATGCCATTGCCTTCTTTTTAAACGCTGCTATCATCTCTTATTCTTATTTAATAACGATATTCACTAATAAAAGTCGTAATACATACTCCACTGTTTTGTCTGCTTGTTCTTCGCAAACATCAGACTACCACTATCCACTACATTTAGACCTGCTTTCTCATCTGAACTTATTTGAAATACAAATTCAAAGCCCTCACCATATCCCTGTGGCTCATGAACTGCAACTCCTTCTACTTCAAGAGGAAGATAGAATAAGTCATCTCCACTTATCCCTATACCTGATTGACAATAAGATGGATAACCTCCAAATTTGGTCTGGTAATGATGCTGAGTAATATCGTAGTAACTATCTATCACACCTTTCTCCTCCAATGCAATTACTCGAGCTTCTTGTGCTGCAGTTAGCCCTCCACCATCCCATAGTGGACAGTCGTCAGCAGCATAAGCTGGCTGAAGAGGGAATGCTTTCAAGAACGAATGTGCATGAGATAATTCTTTTATCTGGATATCCTCTAAAGCTTTATACTCCCTTATAAGCCAATTGGCCCCCATGGGTTCTAAAGGATCTGCTAACTTAGCTGAAGCAAATACCGTAACGATCTGAGTATCTTTTACAGCTTCTGGGATAAAAGGTAAAGAAGGTAAGTAAAACTGCGCAATAGGAAGCATTAGTGCTCCGTGTTCATCTAGAGGTATTTCTTCATCTACTCCATAACAATTAACCTTTCCTATCCAAGACTCTTCTATCGTATGGGTAGGCCTAAATCCTCCTGTAGTAAATAGGGTAACCGAACGACTAATCTCGTGGAGTAATTCTTGTATTTCATCCATCTCAAAATATGTTAAGCATTTCACCCAAATATAACAAGAATCCTTTAGTTTCTTCCATTGGTCATCCTTTAGAAAGATCCTTCCATCACTTTTGCTTTAAAAACAAAAAAAGAGACCAGTTATTGGTCCCTTTATTCTATATTCATTACTATTTGTTTTCGATTGCCGCTTCGTACAGCTTCTCATATAAAGGCAACACTCTATCAATACTAAATTTACGAGCCACTTCTCTAGAACGCTCCTTAAATCCGCATAAAGTATCCTTGTCTTTTAGTATTTTCAGGGCATTACTTACCATATCATCAACATCACCTACACTACTCAAATACCCCGATATTCCAGCCTCATTTACTTCAGGTAACCCCCCAGTATTACTAGAGATTACAGGTACCCCCATAGCCATAGCTTCTAAGGCAGCTAATCCAAAACTCTCTGTCTCTGAAGGCAATAAAAATAAATCAGAATACGATAAAATATGCTCAATCTCATTACTATTACCAAAGAAAATAATCTTGTCATATATACCTAGTTCTAAAGCCAAGCGTTCAGCCCTTTCTTTCTCAGGACCATCACCTACAAGCATGAGTTTAGCAGGTAGGTGTTGTTGAATTCCATAAAACACAGAAACAACATCACTGATACGTTTCACTTTTCTAAAATTACTTATATGCGTGATAATAAACTCATCTTTTTCCGCCATAGCACTTCGCTTGCAAGGCGTGTCATCACAATCAAACTCTTTGACCTCTATAAAGTTTGGAATAACGTGTATTTCCTTGTCAGTGTTAAATAAACTATGAGTAGAACGCTTTAGCGACTCTGATACAGAAGTTACATAATCCGATTGATTAATACTAAAAGCTACAGCTGTTTTATAATTTGGATGATTTCCAACTAAGGTAATATCTGTCCCGTGCAAGGTAGTGATCATCGGCAGGTGGATTCCTTGATCCTTCAACATCTGCTTGGCCATATATCCTGCATAGGCATGAGGAATAGCATAGTGTACATGTAGTACATCAATCTTAAATAACTTGACCATATCTACTAACTTACTAGATAAAGCAAGCTCGTATGGTTGGTAGTGGAATAATGGATATTCCGGTACATTTACTTCGTGATAGTGTATATTAGGGTTTAGCAAAGCTAAACGAACTGGTTGACTATAAGTAATAAAATGCACTTCGTGATTTCTTTTGGCTAACTCTAACCCAAGTTCAGTAGCAACAACACCACTTCCTCCAAAGGTAGGATAGCATACGATGGCGATTTTCATATTATATATGCTTATTTTGACTGCTTAAAGGTAAGTTATATATTTAAAAACACCTTATATTTCTCTGGCTAGTTTTACTACAATGTCTTTATTTAACACTCGAATAACGCTGACTACCTCAGAAAAGATAGGTCTAATCCACACAGCCACAAGAAGATATTTTAAGCGATCTCTCTTCACCCTTGTCCTAGAATATTTATAAAATAAAAAAGTAGCTTACCGCAATTTGTTTAAAAACTACAATAAGCTACTTTCGGTTTAAAGATTATTAACTTGATATTATTCTACGATTGACTGATAAATCAACGTTTGTATATTTTCTCTAATATTCTCTTTTGACAAGCGATTCACGCTACTATCTGGATAAGTACGATTAGACAAGAATACATAGATTAAATCCTGCTCTGGATCAGCCCACGCCATGGTACCCGTAAACCCTGTATGTCCAAAGCTCGTCATTGATGCACAACCACAAGTTGGTCCAGGTTTACCCTCTTCTTGAGGTTTGTCAAAGCCTATACCACGTCTATTGCCTTTTGTACAATACACGCAGTCATTAAAATCGTGGAAAGTCTCTGTAGAAAAGAAACGCTCTCCACCATACTCTCCTTCATTGAGATACATTTGCATCATCTTGGTCACATCTAGTGCTGTACCAAATAATCCAGCATGCCCAGCTACTCCACCCTGCATAGCTGCCCCCATATCGTGAACATAGCCTTGTACTGTCGTATAGCGGTAATACGTATCTTTTTCTGTTGGAGGAATCTCACTAAGATCAAACTTGCGCAGAGGCAAGTACGTTAAGCGTTTAGCACCTATTTTAGCAAAGTATTCTGCTTGAACCACTTCGTCCAAAGGCAACTCATATTTTCGTTCTATAAACTCCTTTAAAGCGATAAATCCTAAATCACTGTATTTGTACTTAGGGTTAGAACTTAACTTAGAGTCTATAATTTCTTGTAAAATCTCTCTATTGTAATCCTTTCGAATAAACAAATTTTCTGCTACTTGTGTCGAAAACCCTGAGGTTAAAAAGTAATTATAAATCGTCAAGTCAGGCTTTGCGTTTTCATCTAGAGTTCGTTTGTAAAAAGGAATCCATGCTGGCAGTCCAGACTGATGTGTCATCAATGACTTAAAGGTAATATCCTCTTTATCCGATCCCTTAAATGCAGGAACAAGATTACCCAGTTTTGAAGTCATTGAAAGCTTTCCTTCATCATACATTTTAATCAGTACAGGTAAAGATCCCAATATCTTGGTCAAGGAAGCTAAGTCGTATAAGTCCGTATTTTTAACTATTTGCTGCTTATCATAGGTATGATATCCAAAAGCCTTTTGATACACGACCTTTCCGTGACGTGCCACAACGATTTGCATACCAGGAGTTAATTCTTGTTCAATGGCATAATTAGCAATGCTATCGATCTTCGCTAAAACAGTAGCGTCCATACCTTCATTAACTGGGGTAGAAAATCCCAAACGATCAATTGCTTTAGTCTTGATTCCTTTACCTACCTTAAACTTTGAATTAATCGTTACTGGAAGCTCTCCTTTTGCACCAATAGACCCGAAGATTACATCTGCTGCTGCTCGTTGCGCAAAATCATTATTTTGATAAGCAACGACAATACTATTGATATCCTGTGTATTGGTTAGCCCACTTAAAGCATACGGCTTAGCAAAAGACACTAAAATCGTATTTTTCTCAGCAGATATCTGCTCAATTAACTGTTTTTCTTGAGCTGAGTAGTTGTGATTTTTCCATGGGTTATCTACTTTGTGATACCCAATAATCACAGTTGTATAAAAACTTAAGTCTCCTAAGTTATTCTTATTAATCTCTTTAACCTCTGCATATTGGTTCAAATAAGATAAAAACTCTCCATTTGAATCATCACCTAAGTTTAAATAAGCTATTTTTTTACGATCCAAATGCTTGATTGGCAATTGGTGTTCAGTATTTTTGATAACTGTCATTGCCGCACTATACAATTTATAATTCAAATCATCATATTGGCTAGCATTTAAGTCCTCTACCAAATTAGTCAATTCGATTGGCTGGTACTTTGTCATATTAGACTTATACTTATAAGCTAAAATCTTCTTAACAGAATACGCTAAACGCTCTTCAGTTATTTCTCCAGATTGATAAGCTGACACAATCATCCTAAGAGCCACAGGTACATTTTCTGAGAACAATAACAAGTCATTCCCTGCTTTAAAGGCAGCTAAATCAACCTCACCAGGTTTAGCATAATTGGCAGCTGCTTTCATATTCAAAGCATCTGTAAAAATTAAACCTTCGTATCCCATCTCTTCGCGCAATAATTTAGTCACGATATTGTAAGACAGTGAACTAGGAATATTCGCATCTGGCTCTAAGGCAGGTAAATTAAGATGAGCAACCATCACACTCCCCAATCCTTCTTTGATTAATTCGCGGTACGGATAAAGCTCCACCTCCTCTAAGCGCTGCTTATCAAAAGCCACTACCGGAAGCTTGTAATGCGAATCGACAGAAGTATCTCCGTGACCTGGAAAATGCTTAGCTGTAGCAAATACATTCTGGCTCTCATACCCTCTAGTAAAGGCAACAGCACGCTTAGATACAATCTCAGCCGTCTCTCCATAGGAACGCACACCAATAATAGGATTCTTTGCATTGGTATTAATATCCACCACAGGACCGAAGTTGAACTGCATCCCCATACGTTTGGCCTGTTTGGCCATTGCTACCCCTGTCTGCTCAATCAGTTTCATATCCTGAATAGCTCCTAAGGTCATATTATAAGGAAACTTATAGGTAGAATCTAAGCGCATACTCAACCCCCACTCTCCATCAATCCCCACCAACATCGGTAATCGACTCAAACTCTGCAATTTATTATTCATCTCTGCTTGACGCACTGGGCCTCCTTGAAAGAAAATCAACCCTCCTATATGTTGATTTTCTACCAAAGATGCTAAGTCGTTCAGGTGTGAGTCATTGCGGTTCGAATAAGCAGCTACCATAAACAATTGGCCTACTCTTTCTTCTAAGCTTAACGTATTGTAAACGCTATCTACCCATTGTTTTTTCTCAAGGGCATAATCATTTGCCTGTCCCCATCCAAGTGATGAGAACAGTAATGTTACTAGTGTAAGTCTTTTCATTAGTTGTCTTATTTGCTCATAAAAAAAAATCATCATCAAAAAGCTTGATGATGATTCTTTGATATTTGTAAATTTAGAAAATACTATTTACTTAAAAAAGCGAGCATGCCAACTTTCACCAGCAGGAACCTCCCAAAATTCTCTATACTCTCCTAAATCATTTACTAAGTTATTAAAAACAATGGTGTTAGCAGATACTGCCTTTGTTTTTACCATTTGTTTAAATTCAATTAAAGTTTTGAATGCAATAAACTCTCCTGTCTTATACGTTACATTCATCTTATCTAATAAATCCACACCGTACTTAGCTTCTAGCTCTTGAATAACACGTACTGACGCATCAATCGAGCAACCTGAAGCTGCGTGGATCTCTTGGTCAACAGCTAAAATAATAAAGCGATTGTGCTTCACTTCAAAAGAAGCTGTCAATGGTGTAGCATGTGCTACCCACTGTTCTACAAAGCTTTGTAGTGTTTGTTCAATCTCCTGTACTTCCTCGTCTGTGAATTTACGGTTTGATTGATAAATCCAGACACGTGAGTGGTCTGGCATTTGATCTATTGGTATATACATAGTATTATAAATCTTCTGCGTTTGCAATTAATTCAGCAACGTCCATAACTTTGACTTCGCTTTCTTTTTCTTTGAATTTTACACCATCGGTCAACATAGTATTACAGAAAGGACAACCAGCCGCAATAATTTCAGGTTGCGTACCTAGCGCCTCTTCTGTGCGCTCTACGTGTACCTCTTTATCTCCGTGTTCTGGTTCTTTAAACAATTGTGCCCCACCTGCTCCACAACAAAAACCATTTGCTCTAGAACGCTTCATCTCAACTAATTCAGCATCTAACTTTTCGATTAACTGACGAGGTGCTTCATAAACTTTATTCGCACGCCCTAAATAACAAGGATCGTGGAAGGTAATTCTCTTTCCTTTGAATTGTCCACCTTCAATACTAAGTTTCCCTTGGTCTAATAAAGACTTTAAGAATTCAGTATGGTGAACCACTTCGTATTTTCCTCCTAAATCAGGATATTCATTTTTTAGTGTATTAAAACAGTGAGGACAAGCGGTAACAATCTTTTTAACTTCATACCCATCTAATACTTGGATATTCATCATTGCTTGCATTTGAAAAGCAAACTCGTTACCCGCACGTTTAGCAGGGTCACCCGTACACCCTTCCTCTGTACCTAATACAGCAAAAGAAACATTAGCTTTATTTAATAACTTAACGAATGCTTTTGTAATCTTCTTTGCTCTATCGTCAAAACTTCCAGAGCATCCTACCCAGAACAAAACTTCCGGCGTCTCACCACGAGACATCATTTCTGCCATTGTTGGCACTACTATATTTTGTGACATACTATTTGCTGTGTTTTGTAGTGATAATCAATTCATACAGATTACCACCATTTAGTTGATTAATTTTCGTCTTTCCAATTCAAACGATCCATCTGATTATACTGCCAAGGAGCTGCGTTGTTTTCAATATTTTGCATCATATTGTTTAACTCAACAGGTGCAGCACTCTGCTCCATAACTAAATAACGTCTCATATCCATAATAATAGATAGTGGACTAATATCAATCGGACATTCCTCAACACACGCATTACAAGTGTTACATGCCCATAATTCTTCTGGAGTAATATAGTCATTCAACAATGTTTTACCATCATCGACAAACTGACCTGCGTTAGCATCTAATATTTTACTCACGTCTTCAAGACGATCACGTGTTGACATCATGATCTTACGAGGTGATAATTTCTTTCCTGTTGTGTTTTGTGGACAAGAAGAAGTACAACGACCACATTCGGTACATGAATATGCATTCATCAACTGCACCCAGTTTAAATCCATAACATCTTGTGCACCAAACTTCTCAGGCTCACCAACAGGCTCTGCAGGTGCCGCAAATGGATCTGCATTTGGGTCCATCATCAGTGCAACTTCTTTCTTTACAGACTCTAAGTTATTGAACTCCCCTTGTGGTTTTAGATTTGCATAATACGTATTAGGAAAAGCAAGGAAGATGTGAAGGTGTTTAGAATAGTATAAATAATTCATAAACAACATTACCCCAATAATGTGTCCCCACCAACAAAAACGCTCTATTAACGCCACTGTATCAGGATTCATTCCTTCAAATAAAGGGCTAATCAATCCAGAAATTGGAAATGATCCAGCTTGAAAATAATGTCCATGACCGATACTTTGTAAGTATCCATCAGCAGCATTCATAATCAAAAAGAAACACATTAATATTGTTTCTATATAGATAATATTATTTGCATCGCGTTTTGCCCATCCTTCCATTTCTGGTTGGTTCAAACGTTTTAGCTTAATCACATTTCTACGAATCCAGAAAACAACGACTCCAAAAATTACTAAGAAGGCTAATACTTCAAAAAATCCGATTAAGAAATCATACCCTACTCCCAAGAAACTAAACACGCGGTGTGTCCCAAAAAGACCATCGATGATAATCTCTAGCATCTCAATATTGATAATGATAAATCCTACATATACGAATATGTGTAAAATAGCAGGTATTGGTCGTTTGCCCATTTTAGACTGTCCTAAAGCAACGCGAATCATATTTCGCATACGTGCTTTTGGATTGTCACTACGGTCTATATCACGACCCAACTTAATGTTGCGTATAAGCTTCTTTATATTTTTAATAAAAAAACCGAACCCAGCAACCAATAATAATAAAAATAATACTTGGCCTAAATACTGCATAGTGGTAATAATTGTTTCAGTAATTGTTAGTTTTTTAATTCGTTTTTCTTAGTTTTTGTTTGTTTGGTCTTCAGTGGTATTGACTACCTCTACACTTGAGTCTTGTTCTGTCACTTGATAAGGTGTCGCTTTCTTACCAAATAAAGAGAAGTGTACGTAACGTTTAGGGTTTTGTTTTAAATCGCGCATCAATTGTTCCAACTCTTTAGAAGCTCCTTCTAAATTATTGTATAATTGTTCGTCTTTCAATAGCATTCCCACAGAACCTTTTCCGCTCTGAATATCGGCTAATAATTTATCTATACTTCCTGAAGCGTTGTCTAATTTACTAAACGTTGCTTGAATATCCAAAGAATTTAATTCTGTAGATAATTCTGCGAAATTAGCACTCATGTGGTTTAAGTTCTTCATCGTCCCGTCCAACTGAGGTCCTGCTGTTTTAAACAAGCGATTTGTACCCGCGAGTGTCCCTTGTAATTCAGCGATAGACTGTTTTAAGTTTTGTTGCATATTCTCATCAACAATACCATTTACAGACACCAACATTTTATTAGCATTATCTAATACTAACGAAAGCTTTTCTGCTATTGGAGAAAGCTCTCCTAACAATTTATCAGTCATCTCAGGTACTACAGCTCCTTTTAGATGTGCGTTCTTTTCTGCGTATTGTGTGTCCCCAAAAATTGGATCAATTGAAATTGCCTTACCTCCAATAAGTCCAGGAGAGTAAATAGAAGCAACACTTGATTTAGAAATCTGAATCGGATTTGTCATTAAAAGCTCTACTACTATTTTACCTGTTTGTTGATCGATAGTAATATTCGATACTTTACCTACAACTAAACCGTTAATGGTTACATTAGAAGAAGTAGTAATTCCTTCCACATTTTCATACTCTACATAATACTTTGTACTGTTGTCAAATATGTTTTTACCGTCCAAAAAAGAGTATCCCCATATAAACAACGCTATAGCACCTAGCACTAAAATAGCCGTTTTAATTTCTTTAGATATTTTCAAAACTTTTATATTTTATGTGTCGCAAAAATAAACTTTTATTTGCAATGCGTTTAATTTTATTTCAATGCTTCCTCTAGCGAAATGATTTTACCATTTTTAAAGGCTACGATAAACGAGCTTTTGTGTCCTTTATCCTTCGCTTCTTTTAATAGCTCTTCTGCCCTTTCATAGCTTGTCGTTTCTGAATAAAAGTACTTATTGAGACTACCAGATTTGAGCATTGTTACATTGCGCAATCCTCTGAAATTCTGTGGTTTTAAAGGCAACACACGCTTACTAGCTGCAATCTGCACTTTAAACGACACTCCCTTAGCAACTTTAGTTTCCGTAGACTTAGAAGATGTGTTTTTAGTTGATGTAGTTTTAGTTTGTTTAGACTGATTCTCTTTAACAACCGTACCTGTAGTCACCCCTGAACCATAATATGCTTTCTTATAAGCAATAATACCCACTGCAATAGACTCAGCCAATTCTTTTTGCCCTTTTTTAGAGTATAAATAAGCTCCTTCTTCCTTATTAGACACAAATCCAAGTTCGATTAAGATACTAGGCATGAAAGCTCCGTGTAGTACCCAAAATGGACCTTGCTTTACACCTCTGTTGCGACGTTTCAAATCATTGGTAAAGCCATCTTGTACACGACTAGCCAAATCAATACTCTGGTGAATATAGTCCTCCTGCATTAAAGTAAGTCCAATAATAGACTCTGGCGAACTAGGATCAAATCCTGCATAATTAGTTTTATAATCATCCTCCAACATAATTACCGAGTTCTCCGTTTTCGCGACTTCTAAATTGGATTTATTCTTACTCAAACCCATAACGAAAGTCTCTGTCCCATACGCAGAGGTACTAGCTACCCCATTACAGTGAATAGACACAAATACATTTCCCCCTTTTTCATTAGCGATAACCGAGCGCTCTTTAACTGGAACAAATACATCTGTACTACGCGTATAGACAACTTCTATATCACTGTGTTTACTTAATAGTCTACCTACTTCTAGACCTACGGACAGAACAATATCCTTTTCCTTATATTTCCCGTGATTAGTTCCTGTATCTTTACCTCCATGTCCAGGGTCAATAACCACTTTAAACTTTGAAGATCCTTGCGCAAACACACCGATTGATAAAAATAACAACGTCAGTAAAGTAAACAGTTTCGAGTGACTGTATTTCATAAAAAAGTTCTTTATTATTACGTATAATTTGAATTAAATTACATTTTTCAGAAAAAATATATGTAAGTTTGACACGCTAAAATTACCGAGTCAAGCATTTACAAAAATAGCATATATAATAGATTTGCGTACAAATATTTTCAATATCGTTTTAGTTTTATTTCTATGTAGTGCATTATCGTCTTATCACATAAGCGCACAAGAGTTTGGAAATAAACGTACAGTAATAAAAGACAACAAATTACCCGAACCTATCACTCCTGTTCAGGATAGCATAGCCACTCCTTTATTACCTCTACCTAAAGATAGTCTAACAGCATCAAAAGACACCTTACCAAGTACGAAAGTGGAAAAACCAAAGTCTTTTTTGGAAGGAGTTGTTGATAGAAAAGCTAAAGGTTACGAGACTCTTGATCACAAAAAAAGAGAGATCACCTTATATGACGAGGCAGAAATCAACTATTTAGACTTTAATCTAAAAGCTGGTAAAATCGTCTTTAACTACGATAAGAATGAAATCTATGCCGGTGGTATCAAAGATAGCCTTGGGCAATTATCTCAGTACCCTGTATTCACACAAGCAGGTCAAGTAGTAGAGCCTGACTCTATTCGATACAACACTAAAACACACAAGGCTTTAGTATTTCAATCGCGTACTTCTCAAGGAGAGTTTAATATCAAAGCAGACGTAACCAAGAAAGAGAATGACTCTGTGTACTTTATGGGGGACGTAATTTTCACAACAGCAAAAGACTTAGACAATCCAGAATATTACTTCAAAGCTAGAAAGATTAAATTAGTTCCAGGAAAAAAAGTAGTCACAGGCCCAACTAATATGGTAATCGCTGACGTACCTACTCCTATAGGACTTCCATTTGCATTTTTTCCAATGAGTGAAAAAGCAAAATCAGGATTTATCATACCAAGTGTGGGGGATACAAACCAACAAGGATACTACTTACAAAACGGAGGATACTACTTTGCGGTAAGTGACAACTTAGACTTAACACTCCAAGGAGACTATTATACCAACGGTAGCTGGGGGCTTCGCGGAAGTAGCCAATACGCTCAACGCTATAAATACAATGGCCGTGTACTTCTTCGCTACGAGAACAATATCTTTAGCGAAAAAGGATTGCCTGACTACTCATCATCAAAAGTGTACAATATCCAATGGACACATAGCCAAGATGCAAAAGCTAATCCTAGCTCTCGCTTCTCAGCTTCTGTTAACTTAGGTAGTAGCCAATACTTTAGACAAACTAATAACTCCTATAACGTTGGAGCATCGTTGAACAATACAATGAGTTCATCGATCAACTATTCGAAAACATTTGAAAGTGTACCTCAAGTTAATATGTCATTAACAGCAACACACTCTCAATCAACAAATACAAAGCAAGTGAACATGACCCTACCTACCCTTCAGGTAAATATGGATCGTGTATTCCCTTTTGCTCCAAAATACGGTACTAAAAAAGGAATTATTAAAAACTTGAACTTTTCTTATAGTTTAAGAGGAGAAAACCGCGTACGCATTCACGAAGACAACTTCTTTAAACGCGAAATGTTCGATAGCTTAAATACCGGATTTCAACACAGTATTCCAATTTCTACAAACTTTAAATTATTCAAGTACTTCTCTGTGACAGCAGGAGCTAACTACAACGAAGTTTGGTATATGAATACAACAAAAAAGGAATTTAACCCGGAAAGCAATAAAGTAGAAGATACACGTGTTAATGGCTTTGACAGCTTTAGAACCTACAACTTTAACACTAATATTGGAACAACAATTTACGGTACCTTTAACTTTAATCCAAAAGCTAAAATTCAAGCGATTCGCCACGTAATGCGACCAAGCGTAGGATACTCCTACACTCCAAGCTTCGAACAGTACTACGATACCTATGCCATCGATGCTACTGGTCAAACCGTACAAGACTATACCCGATTCCAAGGCGGTATCTTTGGTGCACCAGGAAGAATGAACTCTAATATGATGAATTTCAACCTGAGTAATACTTTTGAGGCAAAAGTAAGGGACGATGAAAGCAAAGATGGAAAACCAAAAAAAGTCATGCTGCTAAACAGCTTAAACTTCTCTACAAGTTACAATATGTCTGCAGACTCGTTGAGATGGGCACCAATGCGTGTAAGTACAGGAACGGCTATTTTCAAGGATAAAATGCAAATTAACCTGAATGCCACCTTAGATCCTTATGCCTTAGACAACAACAACCGTCGTATCGATAAATTCAATATAGACAACGGAGGAAGTCTTTTCCGCCTAACAAGTGCCAACCTTACAGTAAACTGGTCTATGTCAAGTAAAGATCCTTGGTTTGGAGGAGAAGGAGACAACAGAAACCAAAACTCAATGGACAATGGTGGACGTGGAGATGACTTATTTGGTCGTGCAGTTGAGCTAGGAGATACCAGACAGAGTATGTTTAACAACAATAATAAAAAAGATGATGGAGAAGATCCTTTAGCAGGATTCTTCAATGCAAAACTGCCGTGGGACTTAACCTTTGCTTATTCGCTTACTTACAGCAATGCACAGCGTCAAAACCAAATTGTCAATAACTCAGTCATGGTATCAGGGAATGTCGATTTAACACCTAAATGGAAAATAGGATTCTCAAGTGGATATGACTTCGTACAAAACGGGGTAACATTTACACAATTGCGCTTTGAGAGAGACTTAGAGAGCTGGCGTATGGACTTTAGCTGGGTTCCTGTTGGATCTTATACAAGCTGGGGATTCTTCATCGGTATTCGCTCTTCTGTTTTAAGCGATGTGAAATGGGAAAAACGAAAAGCTCCAGACAAACGATATAGATAATAGAAATAAATAACCTTATGAAAAAGATTATTAACTCAGACAAGGCACCAGCACCAATAGGTCCATACAATCACTCTGTAATGACGGGTGACTTACTGTTTATCTCAGGTCAAATACCTTTCAACCAAGCTACAGAAACTTTGGTTACAACAGGTATTGAGGATGAAGCTAAACAGGTAATGGCAAACCTAGAGGCTATCTTAGAGGCTGCTGGAATGACTTTTGAAAACGTAGTGAAAGCGACAATTTTCCTAACAGACATGAACGACTTTGCTACAGTAAACCAAGTGTATGGAAGTCACTTCTCTCCAGCATCTGCTCCAGCTAGAGAATGTATCCAAGTAGTTAAGCTACCTAGAAACGTAAACGTAGAAATCTCAATGATCGCTTCAAAATAAGATCATCTGATCATACAAAAAAAGGGATTGCCGATCTGGCAATCCCTTTTTTGTATTCAATAGCCTTACAAATAAGCTCTTATTTCTTTACTAATTTCAACTTAATAAGACTAAAGTCAGAAGCTGCATTGATCACCCTTTTATAGTCTTCCCAATACTTTTTATCAATTGAATAAAAGTCATAAACCTCTTTACAATCAATCGTCAATTCACCTGCTTTCAAAGTATAGCTCGATTCAAATAACCCCACCTGTTTGCCATCGACTACAAGCTTTTCTTTCATCTTCAAGTCTGACAAATTCTCTACTTTATACCCTTTAGGCAATTTGACCTTAATCTCTCTACTGTAATCCACAGCAGTAGTCAATTCGATTGGTAATACACGAGGCTTTTTATCCTCCAATTTCACTTGGTTTCCAATTACTTTACCAATGCTCACATAAGCGACATCACCTTGATAATCCACTAGAAAATTACCGTTATAATCTAAATCGAAGACAAATGGCTGAATACCATAATCCTCATATCTTATATTGTTCACTTTAATTTTATAGTCTGTAGCACCTGCTGAATAAGCCTCTGCGATAAACTGCTCCAATTCCTTGTGCTTACTCGCAGACAAAAAGACGAAATACTTTTGAAAATCTATACCGCGTTCGCCCATCACACTGTGCTTAGTCTGTACATTAACCTTATTTAAGTCTTGTAGATCCACGAAACAAGTAAAGTTGTCCTTTGTATAGAAAGTATTTAACACAACCTTCTTATTCTCATATGCTGTAGTCTCCATCCCTGCATACTGCTTAGTCACTACAAATAAACCTTCATTGTTGTGATAACTCATATCAGACAAAGGAATCAAGCTATCAAATGAAAAAGGAGCCAAATAAGCATCTAAACTAGGAAAGTAAAACAATACATCATTATAATTCAATCGTGTTGGAAACTTAGCATCGTATTTCAACTCATCCCCTTTAGTTGTCAAAACTAAGTCATAGCGAATGCCAAAATAATCGAAAGTAGCCTCGTATAGACGAACAATGTCTAACATATTGGCCGAATGCTCTTCTAATGCCTGACCCAATGGCTGACTAGCTATTGTATGTCCTACTTGAACTGCTCCTTTTATTTTATACTCTATATTGCGCACTGTCAACAGAGGCGACATATTCTTCTCAATTTTATCTGCAAAGGCTTGTACTGCTTCTACCTCTTTATTCGACAACGGTTTACGGATCTGCATAACTAATTCATCGGCAAATAACTTAGCTGTAAACATGTTCTTTTCTACTCCACCAAATATCCCGTCAACTTTGTATCGCAAAAAACGAACAGACTTATAGGGTACGGCATATTCTTCATTCAAAGGAATAGGCGTTACATTGTCAGCCTTGAACACCATTTTGGTTTTACCTTCTAACTCCTGTTCTTCTCCAGGAGGAACTCCATTATACGATTTGATATTCAAAGCTACATCTTCTGGGTAAATCAACTCATAGCGACTCTCAACAATTGGCAATTCCATTTGTAACATTATGTCTTGTCCGTCAATAACACTTGGTTCTTTCCACTGTGTTAAGAGCTCTACAACACTCCCCTTTTTAACCCCAGAAACATCAAAATACATCAATGTTTCTCCTGTATGTGGATTAGTTACTTCCTTGATACTATCATTGGGATAAATATAAGCCACTCCCTGAGGATCGACTACGCGAAACATCTGCTTGAGCGTACCTAGATCCTTAGTATTGCGCAACAATATTTTTTTAAAGCTAGCCGCTGTAGAGTCCGTAGCAATATACTGCTGATAATGCAACATATTATACTGAATCATCTCACCTGAAGCTAAGTCCAACTGAAGCTCATTTCGTTGATCAAATAGCAACAATCCATCGCGATTATCTAACTGTTTTATGTGCTGATCAGATACTTCTTGAAAGCCTACATTCTTAAAGTCATACTCTTGTCCATAAACTATAGAAGTACACGCTACCGTTACTACCAGCAAAATTCTCTTTATCATATCTCTATTTTTTCTATCGTACATCGATAATCAAATTTACAAAATTATATAGGTAAACCTATTACTTCTAACAGCTAAAACTATACTTGAACAAATTCTCATCGCTTGGTATTCTCTCTAAAAGTCAATATTCTCTATTATAAACTACTGTGTAAAGCCAAAAAGTCGCCCTTACATAAAGTAAAGACGACTCTTCAATCAACTTAATTGCGCTGATTAGTATGCCTTATCAATATCCGTTACGCGAATTAGTTTCTCGTTAACAAACTCATGAATACCGTATTTAGCTTGCTCTCTACCATATCCTGACATCTTCGTACCTCCGAATGGCAACTCAGGAGAGATACCTGTCACATGGTTAATATACACCATACCCGTCACAATCTGACGCGCTACCTGTACTCCTCTTTCTTTATTTTCAGTGAATACGCTTCCACCTAATCCAAATGGAGTATCATTAGCTAAAGCAATAGCTTCTGCCTCATTTTCCACTTCATAAATCATAAATACAGGGCCAAAAATCTCTTGGCTATACGCATCCATATCTTTGGTAATACCTGTCAAAATAGTAGGTTCCATAAACCAACCATCTCTGTCTAGTTTGTGTCCACCATACACTAGTGTAGCACCTTGCTCTACAGCTTTATTTACTTGCTTTAGCACATCTTCTCTTGCGCGTTCACTACTCAATGGAGCTAATTGTGTCTCATCTAACATAGGATCCCCAACTTTAGCATTTTTCACTTGCTCCACAACGCCTTCAATAAAGGCTTTGGCTAATTTTTTATCAACGATTAGACGTTTAGGAGAAACACATACTTGACCAGCATTCCACAGTCTTCCTTCCACTGCTCCTCTAATCGCTTTGTTAATATCCGCATCATCCAATACCACGAAAGCATCACTACCTCCAAGTTCTAAAGTAGTCTTCTTGATATATTTTCCAGCAGCTTCAGCTACACTCGATCCAGCGACTTCACTACCTGTAAAAGCAACACCTTTCACACGAGGATCAGCTATAATCGCCTCTATAGAAGCTCCAGGTACAAATAAGTTAGTATAAACACCATCTGGCAAACCACATTCTTTAAAAATCACTTCCATGATCTCCGCACATTGTGGGATATTCGAGGCATGTTTTAATACCATTGTGTTTCCTGCCATTAGGTTTGGTGCTGCCGAACGTGTAATTTGATAAAAAGGAAAGTTCCAAGGCTGTACACTAAGAATCGTTCCAATAGGCTCTTTACTGATGAACGCTTCACCGTGAGGTGTAGCAATCTTCTCATCAGCTAATAGCTCCGCTGCATTATCAGCGTAGAAGTCAAAGATATCAGCACATAATAGTACTTCTCCTATTCCCTCTTTTAAAAGTTTTCCCATCTCTTTAGTGATCAAGGCTCCTAACTCTTCTTTACGCGCACGAAATGCCTGTGCTACACTTTTAATAATAGCCGAACGCTCTTGCACTGTTGTCTTACCCCAAGAATTAAACGTCGAATCTGCTTTAGTCAAGATTTGATCGATCTCTTGAGCAGTCATTACAGGATATACTTTTTCTTCTTTCCCTGTTGTCGGGTTTATTGTTTTGATATTTGATTTAATTGTAGTACTCATATTTTATTAAAATTAAGTTTAAACGTAAATTTTATTTTCTATGAAGTTACAAAATTAAAGGTGAGTAGAGGTCCTCTTAATTTGTAAAGTTTCCTTAAAACAACTTAAACAATTCTACAAAAAGAATCCTTACTCCTTAATAATCAACGAAGTATAAAACTAAAAAAACCCATCGTACGATGGGCTTAATATAAACTCTAACACTATAATTAATGTAATTACAGTTCTTTAAAATAGAGTACTTTCTCTTTTTTATTCACTATTTTACATGTTATATCACTATTAACTAATTTAATATTTGAATACTTATCTTCCTGGTCAATGGAAATAGTAACTGGAAGATAAGACACTTCTGCTAAAGAAGCTTTCGTCTGTTCTAAGGTTTTTTTTAACCTTAATTTAATAATCTTCGGTGTTTCATTTAAGACAACTTCATCATTTACAACATCAAATAAATCACTTTCTAATTTAATTCTAAGTTTTAGATTATCGTAAGTCTTTGATAGATTCTGCTTATTAATACTCAACTCAAACTGAAGATTCTCATCTAAATTTATTATCGACATACTATTATTGATAAACAAAGTGTAAAATTCTATTCCATGTATAAAATTTACATGATCAGTAGCCTCAATTTGAGAACGCATTTTTTCATCAATAGCTTGAGAGGTAAGTTCTACTACGAACATATAAGCATCTTTATCAGCCACAAAACTAGACCATTTAGGAATTTCATTATACAACTTAGTAATTGGTGGGTTACTCACACTATGTCTTCCGTCGGTTAATAAGTAAACAATGTTTATCTTATCACCCACCACATGTTTTTTAGCTTCCACCCAAGCATTATAAATGTTTGTATTCTGACCTGGCACACTCTTCTTTGTAATTTCTTTAAGTTGAGTTATCAAGTTCTCTTTTCCTTGTTGTGTTGCTTTCTCTTGCCAAGTATTTATAATTTGATCTTGCCATGTTATTAAGACAATCTCAGCAGAAGGATCCTGTATCCCTTCAATAGCGGTTATTAACTGATTTCTAACTTTATCGAAAATATCAATTGACCCGGGCTCTCCAACTCCCCACATAGACTTTGTAATATCTAACTCAAATATATACTTCTTATCCTTAAGGCTATGTTGAGAAAAAACTGGCATTGTTACTAATATACAAATTGCCAAAACAAATATTTCTTTTAATTTCATTGTCTATCATTTTTAAATGATTTTGCTAGATTATCTATTGAATTGAAGCTCTCAATATTAATAGATAAAAAACGGTCTTTATTAAGACAATCTATTACAGAAGGTGGTGTGCTAGCAAAGTAATCTTTAATTTTAATCATCACTTTATCCCTGCATTCTGCGTTGTACACAGAATAAAGCTCATGTGTTTGTGCAATATAGGTAGGTATAACATTAATAAAAGGCCTTCCTCTTTCTTGAAGTTTTTTAATATCTTCATCAAAATTAAACCCAGTAAATAAGTTCATTTGATCATAATAGCCCAACATATATTCAGTTGCATCGAAATCAATTATTCCTATTCTATTATTTATTGATATATCCAGATAGTTTTCTAATATTTCATACCTATCGTAATCTTTGTCCATTAATGTAGAATAAGACTGTTTTATATTATTGGTTAACTCCCACTGATTAGTTTTAAAGTATGCTTTTAATAATTGAAGATCTATAACATTTTGAACAAAAGAATAATCAATATAAGGCGTAGCAAACCATCTTCTTTCAAATATTTTCCCTTGGTCTTGTAAAACATTAATAACCGATGTAATTCTCTTGTTTTTTGTTTCACAGAGCTCATAGAGCTCATAAAGTTCACCTAATGCTTTTTGAACTTCCGAAACACTTTTACTTTTAAGGCTAATTTCATGTTTTAAATCACCTATTTCAAACTCTATCTCTTCAATTGTATTCCTGAAAGCTCTACAAGAAAAGAGCCTATTAATAAAAAACTTTTTACTATGTTCTAACTCTACTAATTTTTTCTTTTCATATAACTTATCTAGTTTATCCGATAATTCTTGTTGACGACTTAGTTTAATATACTTTCGTTCAAGAGGTTTTTTATACTTAAAGAAGCTTTTTTTAAGTTGATTTTCGTATTTAGACAAGTTCTGTTTTGCTTCTGCTAATTGGCTTTTCAAAACTTCAATATCACTCTTGTAATCATCTTCTTCTAAAGATCTTAACTCAGATAATTCTATTTCTTGATAATGAGCTCTAACAATTTCTCTTTTACCTTCCTCTACAGATAGTACTTCCTTCTTCTCTTTATCTTCTAATACATACTTATAAATAATATTGAATATTAACTCCTTAATATTATACTTTAAAACAAAATTATCTACATCAATAACCCTATCCTTTTGCTCCCCTAACATAAGTTGCAAAGTGTATTGATAAGATCCAATTGCTAAATCTCCTTTTTCATTAGATTCTATATTTACTAAATCAAAAACAGGTTCTAAATCAGTGGTTATATTAGAATAATACTCATTGAATATTTTTTTTACTTCTGTTAGGCTTGATAATTCATACTTATTTTTCCCATCAAGACTAATTTTTTCATTTTTAAGAAATTTTCTAAAAATCGCATAATCAAAATAGGCGTTAAAATATAACTTATCAAAAAATATAGAGCCAATACCAAAAGACAAGAAGTTACTTTTTCCAGAAAGATTACTAAGCACTTTATACTGATTTGTCATAATAGCTATGATAAATTCATAAAGAGCAAATGATAAATACTCATTTTTATATCCTAAGAAAATAGCTTTTAAGTTTTTGTCATCTAAAAGAAATATAGTATCCACTATTGGACTATTCTTTTTAACACTTTCAATAAACAATAAATTTTCAGTAACTCTACTTTCTTCTTCATTAGATAAGATACCTATTCCGTCTGATATAATTACAAAATTCTTAATAATCACCGTACCAAAAGTACCATCACGGGTATACTCTCTTACAATATTAGAAAAAGACTCTATTATCGTCAAGTCTTGTTCAAGTGCAGAATACACCAAGTTTAAATTTATATAGGTATACTGTAGACTTTTATGTAATACATTTAAAATAGAAATCAAATCATTATAAGCTTTTGCTAAAAAAACATGCTCGTCTGTTAACTCAGAATCTACTTTATTAGGTAACTCATATTCTACATATTCCTCTTTATCCTTTTCATAAACATTGAACTTTTGAGCTCCCTCTAAGTCCACTGTTAAAAAAGACATTAATGTAGGTAATACAGACTCACGCGAATGAAAATTTCGCGCGAGTCCATTAAGACATGTTATTCCATCCTTACCAATTCCTATATTAATACAAGGACTTATCATATATCTTTTTTTACTTTAATTCTTTTGTTACAAAATCAATTTCTCTAATAACCAAATCTTTTATTTTTGAATAGATGGGTTTTTCAATATCTTCCATACTTACATTAATTTGAGCATAATTAGCTAAATAATCTTGCTTCATTTTTGAAATCAATTCATTGCTTTTCACCTCTCCATCTTTTTGCCTGATTTCATTAATTCCTGTAATTATCTCATCTATAAACTTCCCGCGTTTAAACAAATCAAATGATTCATCTCTATATTCAGAAAGCTCATACCAATAGTTTCGTAATGGATTTCCTTGTTCTCTAGAATATACTTTGTATTTCTTTGTATCTGAATCCAAACGCACAAGGTCATAACCAAAAGCTAAAACCCAAGCTTGCAAACTATTATCTTCTTTTTTAGCTGGCCATATTGAGAAATTTGAACGTTGCATTTTAGTTAACCAGTTCTTATCTATATTATAGATCATAGAATTAGAATTTTCTTTAACCCTATCATGGTCCCTACAATATCCTTCAACATCTAGAACCCCAAAAATAGGAGATGCTGCTTCCATACGATAACAAATTACTTTATTATGTATACCTGTGGAAACATATTCAATGTTTTGATTTTGTACAAGTGTAGCAAATGATTTTTTAAATGTAGAATTACTTGTAGGTAAACCGATAACAAAGTAATCGAAGAGTTCTTGACCTATAGCATAACCTTTTGAACTATGTTGCCATAAGGCATGTGATTTTGTGATTAACTGATTAGCAATCGCTTTAGTTTCTTCTTCACTTAAACCTCTTAAAACATCGTCAATAGATTTGTTTACAAATTCCTTAGACTTAGGTAGCTCCTTAGTATATTTCCAGAATTTTCTCTCTATATTTTCATCTTTCAATGTATCAAAATCCAGTATTCCATTATCCAAGGATTTATTCAATACATTAATAAAATCAACCATTAGATAATCTCCTTCTTTTGGATAGGTTTTATTCAAATCAAGCTTATGCAAATCAATAACAAATGTTTTTTGTCTTTCGTTTGTCGAGTTTATTGCGTTATTTACATAAGATTGTATTGTTTGTTGAATACGCTCTAATTTATTCTTAATTGTACTTATGGTTTTCTGATAATCATTAACCTCTCCTATAAGTTTAGTGATAAATTGTTTAGCCGAAGTTCTTCTTTTAATTTCATTAATCGTAATAGACTGATTGTTAACTAAATCATTCAGACTTTCTTTACTATCATTAATTGAAGATTTTTTTAAGAACGAAAAACCTTTTGAAAGCGCTTGCAAACTTTCAACTTCACTTTTAATAGCTTGATCGTTATTATTCTTATTGTTTAGAAAAATACCTTCTTCATCGTCCATTTCATTAAAGAAAATATTTAACTGTTGCTTCAAGTCTTCTAAAAAATGTTCCGTATTACCAATACCATTGTTATCATCTAATACTTTTACAATAAAGCTTTTTAGTTCTTTAGAGACATTGTTATATTTAACTTCAGAATTCTCATCAACATTTGCCTGAGAAGTCTTATCGATGCTAAGTAGATATGCGTTTATTTGATTCAATATATCAGAAACATCATTAATATATGGAAATTGATTCTGAGGTGTTTTACTTAACAAAGCATTAATTAGATTGTCGCTTCCATTATTCTCTCTAATATTTACCTCAGGGCTATCAATAAAATTATTGGCCAATGGCTGAGCACCAACTCCTTGTGTCAATAAATTATTAATCATGCTATGAGCTACTCTACGCGCGTAAATATTTGCTAGACCATTTCCATCATAATACAATTCACTTACTCCCATTCCACAGGCCCATGCACGTTTATTCAAAATATCTAGTTGCCCCCCTACCAGCACAGTTATCACATTATCATATACACTATTTACATTCGCACTTAATTCGCTTGCCCCTGTAAACATTGCTAGTCCAATTTGTTCAGAGATATCTGATATATGATCAATTACCGCACCACTTGTATTTTTATTACCTATGGTAAACAAAATATCAAATGGATTCTCCTTTATATCAATTAGCTGTTGATTCAAATTAATCGACAATCCTAAATGTTCTACATTTTTACTCATCAAGAAATCTAAATCTACTAATGCACCATAACTATTAGGCCTTGTATTTGCCATGGAAATACCTTGCTGCATTGCGTTAAATACATCAGGAAGAACTGCAAAACCAATGGACTTAACATTATTTACTCCAGCCAATGCATGTTTGACCAAATAAACTATATCTATAAAAGTCCCACTTCCTGTACCTCCAGCAATTGAAAAAACAAAGTTAATTTCAATACCGCTGTCTTTTGGAATAAATGTATTTTGATTTGCTATATCTATATTTCGAATATCATTTATTTTATTCTGAACGGCATTCATGATATTGTTCTGATTAAAATATGTTCCAAACCTACCATTTGTTCTTACCTGTCCTGCACCTTGCCACAAATTTTTTAAAGCATATTCATTCTCTTGAGGCATCCAATCGAAAATAGTGTCTCTATTCTTCTCATATGATGAGGCTGCTTCTTGTACCCCAATATGAATAATTTCAGATGGAGTAAATGAAACCTTACTATCTCTAACTTTATGTTTATCTAAAATACAATCTCTTGTAATTGATTTTTCTCCCGTACTGATATCGGTGTCTATTGCTAAAAAACCAATCATCGGAGGCAATTCACCATAGGTATCTAAAAATCTTTTCTTAGTATGTAATAAAGCTTGAGCTCCAGTTCCTCCGAGTCCAATAAATAAACTTCTCTTTAAAATATGTGCCATAATTATAGATATGTTAGTGTTATTTCTTCGTTTGTTGATGTATTAGTTATTTTAAATGTTTTTCCCTTTTCCATATTACTTGTAAAAGGCTCAATAGAATACGCTCCATTAGTTTTTACTCTTATCCTTCCTTTAATTCCAGGGGTTAAAATTAAAGGTGCGTTAAAGTAATCATGCACCACATAGACAATCTTCCCTTTAAATACTTTATTTAAAAAGCCTTGTTTTTCTTTTTTATTTGTGTAGACAATCTTAATCCTATTTTTAACTGGTGTATTCTTATAAAATGGACTTTGAATTGTAACTACACCTCTTCCAAACCTTTTAAACATAATAGGGCGTAATACCAATAAATAAATAAGTAATAATGTCAAAAGTACACCTGCAATACAAATTAATCTAAACTGAAGAGGATTCATCTTAACTTGCTGAGAAGCTGACCACTTATATATATTTGCGCTATTTAATTGATCAATATCATTCACCCTATCTATGTTGTGCTCTTTAATAGAGATAAAACCATAGAACTCACTATTAATTTTCTCTTTAAAAACTATCTGTAGGCGAATTGTATCAAGGCTCTTTTTAGATGATTCGATTGAAAACAAACCATTAACCACTGGTTTGTCATTAACTAGAAAGTGATAAGTTTTATTAGAGGAAGAGATTGGCTCACTAGTATGATCGCTTAAAGATAATTGTACGTACGAATCTGTCTCAGTTGCCCATTGATTAAAATCATAAACAAATGACTTTGTTAATGTGTCGTTTCTACCTTGCTTCCACAAAAATGCATCATAGTAAATTGACTTTCCAAATTCAGATTTCAACTCTGTTTCTGGTTCTTTATTTTGGCAGCTACTTACTAAAAGTATTATCCCAAGTATCAAGCTACCTTTAATCTTATATCTCATATATATAATTAACTATTATTAACAATAAAGTTATTCTAAAATAACACAATAACAAACTAAACCACACTTTATTATAAAAATTATAAAAGACAGTTAACAGTCCTTTCTATAAACCATAAACAGATTACAAAAGCTAAACTTAATAGTATCTATAATTGCTAAAGCTGTTGACATGTAAACATAATTATATAAATTTAACCCTTATTAACTCTATTTACTGTTATTTTCCGTCAAACCTCCTTTTTTTTGAGTAAACACCTATCTTCAAGTGTTAACAAAGCCTTAATCAAATATTTTATCATACCACTCACCTACATCTTCTCTTATTTCTTCATAATATTCATAAATAATCAAGCCAAGTGACGATTCAAATCTTTTTGATTGATATTTATTTACCCAAAAATAGCCATAGAAGTTTCCTTGTTTATCCACTACTTACTTACAATAACTTTCATTATTTTTCCTTTTATATTTTTCAACACTGCTCCTCTTCTAATTACTGCTTGCTTTCACAAAGTGCACACCAACAAATGTAAAATGAATACTTTAACTTAGTTTACGGAAATCCGTAAACCACCCACTTTTTTAAGTAAAGACTTTTAATAAATTAATAAATCTTCGATTTGCATAACTATATTTACCAATGTAAAAAAGCCCATCTCTCGATGGGCTATACTTATTTTGACTCTTCTATTTTATCCATTTATCAATGATAGATTGAATCTGGTCTTCAAAATTTTCACTTATATCTTTCACGCCTAAATGAATTAGATGACAAATATAGCCTTCACACCCCTTTAGGTAATACTCCTTGTGGTCCTTCGCTTGCTAACTTGGATAAACTAAGGCTACGCGTAGCATTATAGAACTGGTGATAAACATACATTTGCCTTAAATCTTCTATAAAAGAATAAAGGGTCCCCTTCCAGATTTTCCAACAAGTGGAAATCCGTAAAGACTATGTTTCTTTTAGGGAATAAAAAAACCGAAGTGCTACTTCGGTTTTTCAATAATTAATCCTTATTTGGAGTAGCTCATTCTAATAATATAACTGACAAACCCAAATTCCAATTATTTCCGATGCTTCAGTAGCCAGTTGTATAACTCCATGTGCCTGAACAAGTCCTCCACACTCCCGTGTGTCCCCCCCTGCACTACCTCTAATTCAATAGGTGCCTGTTGGTCACAGTTTTGAATAGCCTTCATTATCTTCTTAGATTCTTTCAGCGGGACAATAAAATCCTTATCCCCGTGAATCAACTTAATAGGAATAGTCGCCAAGGCACAAGCATCGCGCTCATCTCCTCCTCCACACAAAGCCACAGCAGCAGCTACCCGATTAGAGTATTCTCCTGCATACTTCATCGCACCATATCCACCCAAACTCATTCCCGTGACATAAATTCGAGATTCATCTATATGATAGTTAGCTATTACATAACGAACTATTTCGTCTATTCTATCCGCATTCCACGGTCCTGAAGGCAACTGTGACGCTACTAAATAGGCGGGAATATCTAGCCCGTTTTCGATACCCTTCAACGCTCCATATCGCTTTACCTGATCAATATTCGTACCCGATAAGCTCTTGCCGTGCAAAAAGATAATCAATGGATTCTTCGCTTCCACAACCTTAGGTACATTTAACCAAAACTGATAAGTCGTTTTACCCACCACAGCTTTGGGCTGAGCAAATGTGGTCAATGTCATTAGACAGATAAGTACTGTTAACACTCTCATTTTTCACAATTTTAATATTTCCTTTAAATACATAAAAGTAACATCCTTTCCTTTACAATCGATGAAAACGCCACTGATAAAAATCTTCATTAAAAGTATCTACACAGCAGTTAGGAATAATTTGCTTTAAAATACCCTCTTGGTGCTGACGTCTCAAAAAACTATTTAACAATACTGAATGCGGAAAACGCTCCTTGAGCACCTTGTTTTTCTTGATTAAGTCATAGAGATCCGTTGAGCGCAAAATCTCTTGACTAGTATGACTTGCAAAGTATTTATTCAGTAAATCTCGAATACCAACAAGTACTTTGATTTCACTAGGCATCTTTTGAAGTATTGTCGGACGGCTATTTACCTGACTATCTTCCTCCTCCTGTTCTGTATCCTCTTCTTCATCTTCCAATGAGGCTAATGACTCAAAGGCAGGGGGAACGATAGATGTATCTTCTTTGTCTGCTACTATCTCAATTTCAGTGAATGAATCCTCTTCAATAAATTGATCAACACCTTCCGTTATTTTTGCCTCTTGAGTTGTGTCCACCACTGATACCACAGCTTGTTCCTGCTCATCTAAAGCTACAATCTCAGGCACTGCATTCAAATGAAGGTTCAACTCCTCCAGATACATATGATAAACCTCATCGACTTTCAACGCACTACTGACCAATGCTTCTGCTCCTAGCGCTTTCGCTTTTGCTAGATACGCGTTTTCTTGCTTGTAAGGGACGTAGTTAAACTGTATCTGATGTCTATCCAATTGCAGGGCAAAACGCTTCCACAAGTCCAAATTCAGCGGTGGTTCACCATCTTTCTTCAGCCAATTATTCGCACGCCACCGCACAAGCCATCCTTTCTCATACGTATTCCAGACGTACTTACTACTGCTATGTATAGTTACTACTGCCGCTTGTTTGATTTGTTCAAGTCCTTTGACGATTCCCATTAGCGATATACGCGATTGGGAGTTTTCTGAGAACCCTTCTGCAAAACTCTTACAGCGATCACCCAAACACAAGATATTAGCATACGCCTTGGCATCGCTATTGATATTGATCTTTACACTAGCATATAAGTCTATATGGTATTTCATAGCTTCTTTTTCAACTATCATTAATTAATAACTCATAAAGATAACAGATTTAAAAATAATTTACCTGCTTACTATTTAGTTTCTTTGGTATGTTTATCTATTTTTAACTGAATATCCTCAATTCTCTTTCTTAGTTTTTCATCAAAAAAACCATGGTCATAATTCTCTTTATAAACGAGTTCTCCAGATTCAGAATAACTCCTCACTTCTCCTTCAACTATACCTTTGTTATAAGGTACTACAAGGCTTACTTTTGCGTTGTCGTAGTACTCTATATAATCACCATGAAGTTTATCCTTTTTATACCTCTGTTCAAAGGCAACTTGAACGCCATGACTATACACTTTATACACACCGTCTTTCATTCCATTTTTATAGTCAATGGTCAAAAGTAAAATTCCTGTAGAAGTATATTTTTTATACATACCCTCAAGCTCCCCTTTTCGATAGTTTTTTTCTTCTATTAAATTCCCATCAGTATCATAGTACTTAGCTAAGCCATCTAACAAACCTTTTCTATACAACTGCTGAACCCCTAATTGACCATTGTCGTAATATTCTGTATACTGACCGTCTAATTGACCGTCTTTATAGTACTGAACTAATACTAACTGACCTTTTTCTGTATATTTATTTGCCTCTCCATGAGCTAAGTTATCCTTGATCATTACACTTGACTTTAGGGCTCCGTTTGGATAATATTCTTTGTAAAATCCCTGTTGTACTCCGTCATTATACATCTGCTCTAACTCTAAACCCCCTCCTTGATAGTACGCAGCATATACGCCATTGAGCTTATCTTTTTTAAATAACACAGTAAATCTCAGATCTCCATTTTCATAATAGCCTTTGCTTACTCCTTCCAACTTTCCTTTCTCATAATTGCGCTCTAGCTTCAATTCACCATTTGCATAATACTCCTTATATATGCCTTCACGTACATTTTCCACAAAGTTATGCTCCTTTTTCACCTGTCCTGTTATATAGTACTCACGATAAGAGCCATGGCGCTTTCCTCTATCAATTTCACACGCAACCTTTAGTTCTCCACTATTAAAATACCAGTAATTTACCCCGTGATTAATACCCTCTATAAAACGGAGGTACAAACCCTCTTTTTTAGTAGATGTAGTAAGCTTCAATACTCCCGTAAAAGGTTTTTTATTCTCTCTTTCTACACATATTCCATTAAGTATGACCACATCATCTTTAGAAACTTGTCTCTCTTGAAAAGCGTAAAAAGACAAAATAGACAATAGTAGAAGTAGTTTTTTTCTCATTTTTAAAATCATTCGTTAAAGTTACTTTCAGTTGGATAAACCAATCAAATACAAAAACTCGACACACCTATCCAATAAAGCCAACAAAACTAGGAAGTTTATTAACTCTCTTTACACAATAATTCGTCAAGTGCACATTTGTTTGAGTGAAAGATTTTACTTTCAACTTACTGAGATCACACCTCCTGACATCTACCATTTAGACGCTCTTACTTCACCAGCATATTTCCGTCTTTAGATTTGTTGCCTATTTGATACCAATCCTTACCAATGAGTGCAGTATACGTGCACTTTTCCTACCCAGAAGGTATTCCTTGGGAAGAATACCTCAAGGAAACTGCACGTATTCTGCACGTATCTCCCCAGGTAAGTAAAAAACAAAAAGACCACCTATCGAGAATAGGTGGTCTTTTTGTTTATAAAATCAATAGAGATTAGATTTCTTTGCGGTGTTTAAATGCGTCGATTAACATCTGAGCGGTCGCTTCATTAGTAGCCAGTGGCACATTGTGTACATCACAGATACGCAACAGCATATTGATATCTGGTTCGTGAGGGTGTTTCCCTAATGGATCTTTGAAGAATAGCACCATACCCGTTTTGCCTTCTCCTACGCGTGCAGCGATTTGCGCATCGCCTCCCAGAGGCCCTGACAACATGCGTCGAACAGTAAATCCTGCGTCTTCTGCCATACTTCCTGTCGTACCTGTAGCGATTAGATTGACATCTTCACGCATTAGTACTTCTCGATTGTGCTTGATAAAATCCAGCATATCCGTTTTCTTAGCATCGTGTGCTACTATTGCTATTTCCATACGATTATTATTTGTGATATTCGATTAATCCGTCTAGTGGTTTTTGAATAATTCTCCCGACTGTAATGTTTTCTTTATCGAGAATCTCCTTAAACTCATCTTGTAAAAAATAAGCTACAGATCCGACAAAGTGCACAGGACAATCCATATATTCTGGATTGTTTTTAATATAGTGATCCACGAAGAACTGTACTTGCTCTCTGATCAGCTTTTGAAAAAATGGATGGTCTTTATGCTCAATTAAAAAAGGTAAAAACGATGCCATATAGGCATTGGGGTTTTCCTTTTTGTAGAAGTTGTACTTCACCACATCTGCATCAATATCGTACTTAGCCGAAAAGGCAATTGCCAAATCCACAGGTAAGATCTTCAAGAAAAAACTCTTGAGCAGCAAACGCCCAAAAGCACTACCACTACAATCGTCCATTGCCATATACCCCAACGATTGAATGCGTTGATGCATCTTCTCCCCGTCAAAATAGGTAACATTCGATCCGGTACCATTGATACACACGATTCCTCTATCTCCTCTAGCTACTGTTGCATAAATAGCAGCGTAAGTATCCTCGTGTACGTGAATGGCAGTACATTTGGAAAAATACGTTTCAAAAAAGCGTCTAACTATACTTTGGGTTCTATCTGATCCACATCCTGATCCATAAAAATAGAGTTCTCTAACCTGGTCTTTATTCTTCCTAATATCAGGAATCGTATCAACGCGGGTAAAGAACTCTTCTAGGGTAATAACTTCGGGATTTAGTCCAAGGCTAGTCACCGAAGTTATTAAGTTATTTTTTTGATCAAAGAAGATCCAATCAGCCTTAGTAGAACCACTATCGACTATAATCTTCATTCAATAAATTTATTTTAAACTATTCATAAGTGCGGCCATCTCTACCATCTTAGCAGAATAACCATACTCATTGTCATACCACGCTACAAATTTATAAAATGTGCTGTTTAATGCAATACCTGCTTTAGAATCAACGATACAAGTATGCGTATCAGATACGAAATCTTGAGATACTACGTCATCTTCAACGTAAGCCATCACCCCTTTAAGCTCATTTTCACTTGCTTTTTTAAGTACAGCCATTACCTGCTCGTATGTAGTTTCTTTGGCTAATTTCACCGTTAAATCCACTGCTGATACATCTGCAGTAGGTACGCGCATAGACATACCAGTTAATTTACCATTTAAAGCAGGGATAACTTTCCCTACTGCCTTAGCAGCCCCTGTAGAAGCAGGAATCATATTCACTAAAGCAGAACGCCCTCCTCTAAAGTCTTTTTTAGAAGGACCATCAACAGTAAACTGAGTTGCTGTAGTGGCGTGAATCGTTGTCATTAATCCTTCTGCGATACCGAAATTGTCATTTAATACTTTAGCCAATGGCGCCAAACAGTTTGTAGTACAAGACGCATTTGAAATAATAGTATCAGTAGATTTTAACTCTTTTTCATTCACACCCATAACAAACATAGGTGCATCTGGCGATGGCGCCGAGATTAATACTTTTTTAGCACCTGCATCAATGTGTTTTTGTGCCCCTTTCAAATCTTTGAAAATACCTGTGCAGTCAGCTACTACGTCAACTTTTACTTCATCCCATTTCAACAGTGATGGATCCTTCTCAGCGGTTACGCGGATAGTTTTTCCATTGACTACCAAATGTCCATCTTTCACTTCTACTGTTCCGTCAAAACGTCCGTGTACTGAGTCATACTTTATCAAGTAAGCTAAGTGCTCTACCTGCATTAAGTCATTTACAGCTACTACTTCAACGTCATTGCTTTTTACTGCTTCTCTAAGCATCAAGCGACCAATACGTCCGAAACCGTTAATCCCTATTCTTGTTTTCATCTTTATCTTTTTTTTATTGTTAAATTCTATATTGTGATTATATCAGATACTCTAAGTAGTTCTTTATCGATTGGCGAATGCCCTTTTACAGCTTGTTCTAATGGAGTCAGAGCTACTTGATCATTCAGCAAACCAACCATAAAGTTGCTCTTACCTTCTAATAGTGATTCTACAGCCTTCACACTTAATCGGCTCGCCAAAACACGGTCAAAGCAAGAAGGTGCTCCTCCACGTTGCATATGCCCAAGTACAGAGACGCGTACCTCGTATTCTGGAAGATTCTCTTCTACGTATTCACCTAGTTCAAAAACATTCTTTCCTATACGTTCGCCTTCAGCTACTAATACAATACTCGAAGACTTCCCTGACTTTTTACTCTTTTTAAGTGAGTCTAACAGACGTTCTAGTCCCATGTTTTCTTCTGGTATAAGAATTTCTTCAGCACCTGCTCCAATACCTGCGTTTAAAGCTATATGTCCCGCATCACGCCCCATTACTTCTACAAAGAATAAACGCTTATGCGAGCTCGCAGTATCTCTAATCTTATCCACTGCATCTACCACTGTGTTTAACGCAGTATCAAAGCCAATGGTATGACTAGTTCCGTGAATATCGTTATCTATTGTACCAGGGATTCCCATTACAGGGATATCAAACTCTTTGCTTAGCACCATTGCTCCTGTGAAGCTTCCATCTCCACCGATTACAATTAGCGCATCGATCTCAGCACTCTTTAAGTTATTATAAGCTAACTTTCTTCCCTCAGGATTGCGAAAGTCTTTACATCTGGCAGTCTTTAATATTGTTCCACCTTTATTGATGATATAGTTTACATCTCTAGGCCCTAGTACTTCAAAATCTCCATCTAACAACCCTTGAAATCCTCTGAAGATTCCCATACACTCAATCTCGTGATATGAACATGTACGAACAATCGCTCTGATTGCTGCATTCATTCCCGGTGCATCACCTCCTGAAGTTAGGACACCTATTCTCTTTATTGCTTTACCCATTTGATTAACATTTTGAGTAAATTTAGCAATAAATTAAAACCTAGCAAAGGACAAAAGTCCCCAAATAGGGACTTTTTATACAAATATTCGCAAAATATTATCTATTGTATTGATTTAGACTTCGATCGGTTTCGCTGTTCATAAAAGCGAATAAAATCTCTGTTAAAGTCAGAGTCTGGAAGCTCTTCTGAACGATTAGTATCATTTTCATCACTTTTAGCCTTTTGTTTAGCACGTTTATCAGCTTGACCAAGCACTTTGGCAATTAATTCCTTAAAAGTATCGAAATCTACTTCATACGTCAATCCGACACCTTGGGTGTATCCAATCCCCTCTCCGAGATAGTTTATATCATTTTCTCTATTGAAAAAACGCGCGTTCAAGGTTCCATCTTCGTTTAATCGAAGTAACATCTCAATATCCCCAACGATAACGGACTGTTCTTCTCCACCTACAGGCACTCCAAGTTTACCGTTTACTGAGATGCGATCATTCACTTTTGTAGAGAAGGTCACTCCTAGACGTCCCTCTGTTTGCGTATAAGGGTTACGTTCTCCTTGGGCATAGTTTAACCCCACCTTAAACTTATCATCTTCATCCGAAAAGATATCATCAAAAATACTACTTGCTCGTTCAAACAAACTTCCCGCTAGAGAAGAAGAAGAATTGTCCGAAGAGAAGAAAGCACCTGTAGCCAATAAAGCCATTGCTTGACGCTCACGCGTATCTCTATCATTCAGCTTATAGTCGAGCTCTGAACGCACCACCGAACTCACCGTAGGGAAGTTGATACCAAAGTCAACCTCCGGATTACTCAAACTACCATTTAGAATAATCGCCACTTCCGTAGGAACTTTCCTATTAATAATCGAGTTATCTACAATCACACGAGGGTTAGCCTCTGTCTGATAAATCGCTTGTAAATCCAAGATTGCATTCATCGGATCTCCATCCCAGCGAATAGTTCCGTATTTCTTTACTACAAACTTCTTGTCAATTAATCCACCGTAGCGGAAATTATACTCCCCTTCATACGCTTGGAAATCTCCCCACATATTGAATTTACCTAGAGTATTAATCTCCATTGTGATAAATCCAGCTCCTCTTCCCTTCATGGCATGACCAGAATCGCGATCAAGGATAATCTCAATCTCTGCTTCAGGATTCAGCACAAATTCAAAGTCTAACTCGATACCACTATTTCTGTATTTATACAAGTCTCCTTCTTTTCCTTTAAGACGAAGTTCCTTTTCTTTTTTAGTCAAGAAATGAATATAGTTATTCTCTCCAGTTCCTTGAGCCTCTTTCAGTGGAATTTTAATGGTTGTACCTCTATTTGAGGTAGCATTAATTTTAATGTTTAACATCTCCACAGGCCCAGTTAACTTAGCAGATCCGTTAATAAAAGCAGTTCCATAATAAATACTACCCTCTGCATACTTTGTATTCAAGGCAAACAAATTAGGTGAAGATAGATTTAGGTCTAATACCCAATCTTTAAACATATTGTGAGATACACTACCGTTTACTACCCCTTCCGTCTTGTGTATCACGTCTATAATTCTTGCTTGACGCAAAATGAACTGATTCTCCGTGATATCTAATGGAGTGTGCTCTTCAAAATTGTAATCCACACCAGTAAACTTAGACAAGAATCCTGACTCACTCAGGTATAATCGCCCATTGACCTCAGGCTTTTTGGCTGTACCCAGTATACTTATTTTTCCCGATGCTGTTCCTCGAAGAGAACTAGCTACACTGCTCAATAAAGGCTCAATAGGCTTCAGATCGAAATCTTTGAAACCCGATTCTAAATTAAAATGAGTTTGCTTATTAAGCAGATCAATATCTCCATCGAGGTAAAACAACTCTTTATCCTCTTTCACGATAGAAGAGCTTACTTTAAAATTGTCTAGACGATGGTTTCCATCCACGTTAAAAACCATATTACCCAACGGATATGTATTAATTCCCAATGAATCAATGACAATATTCGCTTCAGGGTGAAATAACTCCCCTTCCTGTGAGAAGTGAACATCACCGTCTATTTTTCCTTCAAAGGATAAGTTTGCAATATCCGGAGTAATTTTCGACAAGTCAACCTTAGAAAATTCTAAATCCAATTGCTTATAGGTCGAATCGCGCATAACACCTCTAAGAGCTACACGTTGCCCCTCATGTGTCATCGCAAGCGAATCAATCGTAAAGTCGGTTAGTTTCTTATTGAAAATAATTTTGTTGGACTTGTCCTCCTCTTCATTAATATTCCACAAGTTCTTTTTGAAGAATACCTCTGATTTTTTAAAACCAACTACTGATAAATTCTCTTTATTAATCGTGTGATATAAATTGAGTTTATACTCATCTAAGTTATCGCTTCCTCCTTTGAACTCAGAGCGTATAAACAAGGTATCGTTATGCGTTAAGTTCAGCAAGTTGAAATCAGCTATCTTATACATATTACTGCGCACACTATCTATAGATACATAAGTATTGTACAGCGGGTTATTATTATTGACATAAAGCATAATGTTGTGGAAGTTAAAATCTTCTACAGATATACCCGGAGAGTCAAAGCGCAGTTTAAACTCTTTATTGTCGTTGTTAATCACACCTTCTATATGGGTGCGTTCACTAACGGTTAATTGAGGAAAGAAAACTTCGATCAATCGGTTATTAATGGTAATATCAAAGTCAAGATATTGACCCTCTTCAATTTTATATGGTTTATAGTTCGTGTACAAACTACCCAAAGCATTAGTGAATAAAGATTTTAAATCTCTTATACGATAGTCACCTATTACATATCCATCTAAAGCCTCTTTAGAAGATAACTTAATCGAGCGCTCTCCATCTTGATTAAAAGTAGAAGTCAGAGCAAAAGCAGTAAACACATAATCATCTTTACTATTTTGATAAGTTGCAGAATTAACTTTAAACTCTCCTTCTAAATTTTCAAGGGTATTCCCTTTGGCAGCGAAAGAGAAATTTCCCTTATATTTAGCAATACTATCATTGACAAACTTCAAAGCGTTTAGATCCGCATAGTCAATATCAGCCACAAAATCATAACTCTTCACTTGTGAACTAATATCAACTTTCCCATTAAAGTCTAATTGTAAATTAGGATCAGACACATTAACAAGCCCTTTATAAAAAGGTAGCTTTAACTTGCCATCAACAGCAATACGTGTATAATTATAATCAGCAAAGTAAAACGAAAACACGTCTCCTTTTACAGAAGTATTAATCGACTCTTTATTAAAGCCTTTCCCATCGATATAGACATCTAAAGAAGTCAGTCCAAATTGCTTGCTTTCAAGAAAAGTCCCCAAGTCAAACTGATCCAATACTATATTTCCTTTATAGGCCGCTATATTTGGATTGTCTAAATCAATAATATCGAGTTGTGCTTTAGCCTTACCCAAACCCGTAATAGCTGTCACATCTGCTTTAAGCATACGCTTCATCTGTTCGATATCACCAGAGATATCAAACATTCCGAATCGCTCTAAGGTAGGAGGTAGTAAATCAGTCAATACCGAAGGCATTAAACCAACCAAGTTAGCTCTAGAAATGTACAGACGACCGACCTTGGCTTTCATCCAGAAAGGCTTGTCTTTATCAAAGACGTTCTTAAAGGCAAAACGACCATTAACTCTAGAATTATTGTCATCGGTTAGATTCGCATTGGACAATTGAAAGTTATTCATCACCCCGCGCATATCACCTGCAAAATACAGGTGCTTATTGGACGCAAATACAGGTGCAAATACATTGATATCCGAAGTATTTAAAGAAGCATTCTTAACCTTAAAGTCCCAATCTACTTTATCGACAAAGTACTTCATATCACCTTGCTGAAAAGTAAATAATAAATCCCCTTCAATTAAGGATTGGTCCGTCTGCAATACTAGCTCCTTCATTCCAATAGAAGTCTTGGTATGAGAGAAGTCCCCAGTAAGTCGCTTTACATTCAGTCCCCAATGATCTTTAAAAGAAGCCTTCTTAATATTTCCATATATTTCAGGCCCCTTGATAAAAAACTGATCTACTTCACCATTTAGGTCTTTAAAATCAACCGCAATTGGTTCTGGATGATTGTCATCGGACACGATAAAGTGAGCATTGGACAAATATATCTTTCTAGATTTCAGTCTAAACTTTCCATCACCTGGCTCACCGTTGTCAAATACAGCGATAAAGGCATCAAGATTTGACAGTTCCTCATCTTTGTACTTGTGAATATTCAAATACAATTCATCAATAGTAGTATCGCCAACAAAGATATGACCTTGTTTGAGGGCATTAAAATCAGCTATACGCGTTTTAAAATCACCAATAACAATAAAAGGATGGTCGTGATTATCGCGAACCGATAACCCCTTAATAGTAATTCTTCCCAAAAAATCTATGTACAAGCGCTCTATGTCAAACTTAGTACCTAATTTCTCATTCAGTTTATCAGTAGCCATACTTGCCAATCCACTCTGTACAATCGGCAAAGAGAGTGTCGCCACTAGAATAATCAATAGACTAATAAGCGCCAGCAGTACGCGAAAAACTATTTTTTTAAATTTTTTGATAACGTATAATGTTTTAAATTTGCCCCTAATTCACACCTTCCCTTATTTAAGATAAGGAAAGCAAATTTAAGTAATTTTCCATAGAGATTACTAGTTTTATAAACATAAAACGACCATATAATAAACAAATTTTACATCGAAAGAATGTCTTCTAACTCCACTTATATCTTAGCTATTGAAAGTTCATGCGATGATACTTCAGCAGCAGTACTTGAAAACAACAAAGTCTTGTCCAACGTGGTAGCACGTCAAGAAGTTCACGAACAATACGGAGGTGTAGTACCTGAATTAGCTTCACGCGCACATCAACAAAATATCGTACCTGTAGTAGATATTGCTATAAAAAAAGCAGGGATTACAAAACAAGACCTTAGCGCAATCGCTTTCACACAAGGACCAGGCCTAATGGGGTCATTACTAGTTGGTGGATCATTTGCCAAGTCGCTCTCTTTAGCTTTAGACATACCACTGGTTGCAGTCAATCACATGCATGCACACATCTTGTGTCACTTTATCGATGAAGCAGGATTTGACAAACCAACATTTCCATTTCTGGCATTGACTATTTCAGGTGGACATACACAGATAGTACAAGTCAATAGCTTCTTTGACTTAAAAGTCTTAGGAGAAACGACAGATGACGCCGTAGGAGAAGCCTTTGACAAATCAGCTAAAATACTGGGATTTCCTTACCCAGGGGGACCACTAATAGACAAATATGCTAAAGAAGGAAACCCAAAAGCCTTTGCTTTTACCAAACCAAAAGTAGATGGGTTAAACTTCAGCTTCAGCGGACTGAAAACTCAAATCTTATACTTCATACAAAAACAAGTAAAAGAGAACCCAAACTTTATTGAAGAAAACAAAGCAGACATCTGCGCCTCTATACAGCACACCATTATCAATATCCTGATGGATAAGTTAAAACTAGCCGTAAAACAAACAGGAATTAAACAGATCGCTATAGGTGGTGGTGTATCTGCTAACTCAGGGATACGACAGACCTTAAAAGATGCAGAGACAAAGTACAAGTGGAAGTGTTTTGTACCGAAGTTTGAATATACTACTGATAATGCAGCAATGATTGGAATTGTAGGATACTACCGATTCAAAGAAGAAATATTTGCCGATTCATCAGTTGTCTCTAAAGCGCGTATTGAATTTTAAATCACTTATTTATGCAATTATTTTATTCCCCAAATATACAACCTGACCACACAGACTTTACTTTCGACAAAGAAGAAAGCAAACACATCGTCAAAGTACTTCGTCGTAAGATAGGAGATACACTCTACGTAACGGACGGATTGGGCAACCTATACACTACCGAAATCGTACTAGACTCAGACAAAGCTTGTAAGACTCATATCCTTAGTTATGAGACTAAAGAAGCTACTCCCTTTCGCCTACACTTGGCGGTAGCTCCAACTAAGATGAATGATCGATACGAGTGGTTTTTAGAGAAAGCTACCGAAATAGGTATCCACGAGATCACCCCTATCATCTGTGAGCATTCTGAACGAAAGGTAGTAAAGACAGAGCGATTTGAAAAAATTATTCAATCCGCAATGAAACAATCTTTACAAACCTATTTGCCAAAACTAAATGAGCCAATCACACTAAAAAACTTCTTAAATCAAAATCACCAAGACGAGCGTTATATTGCACATTGTGAAAACGACCAAGAAAAAGTTTTGTTAAAAGAAGCTATACCAGCTCACAAAAATTACTTACTTTTAGTTGGTCCAGAAGGAGACTTCTCTGCTAGTGAAATATCACTAGCTTTAGAAAAAGGGTATAAACCTGTATCTCTAGGACACACTAGACTACGAACAGAAACTGCCGCATTAGTAGCTGTTCACAGTTTCGTATTCACTAATGAATAAAAAACACTATGACTGATTCAAAGACTATTTCAAAAGGTATCGTAAGAGCTGTACTGATCCTTGTAGTTATTTTCCTAGGAGCATTGTTAGCCCAAAAGATTAGCTCACTATTTATTTACACTGCCTTAGCATTCGTCTTAGCCTTAATTGGCAAGCCACTTGTCGAGTTCTTAAAGAGGAAACTTCACTTTAGACGCACAGCAGCAGTAAGTATAACAATGGTTGTTTTTATTGCCTTTTTTATTGGATTTGTCTTTATGTTCATTCCACTTTTTACCACACAGGCAAAAAACTTATCCGTATTAAACACTTCCCATTTACAAGAAGATATACAAGGATTACTACAAAAATTAGATCTATACCTTTCTAGCAAAGGATTTAGCCTAGAGACAATAATAGAAAGTGCAAATATCAACTCTCTCTTAAACTTTGAATTTGTACCTAACTTACTCAACCGCATCTTAGGTATATTAAGTGAATTTGGAATGGGATTATTTGCTATTCTATTTATCACCTTTTTCTTTTTAAAAGATCAATCGATTTTAGAATATCAATTCAAGAAAATATTCCCACCTCGTCACGAAAATAAAGTATTAACCTCTATTGATAAGATCAACAACTTATTGTCGAGATACTTTGTAGGACTAGTGATACAGAGTTTCATCATTTTTACTTTAGCCTTTATACTTTTGGCCTCAGTAGGTGTAAACGGAGCATTGATGATTGCCTTTTTATGTGCGATACTAAACATCATTCCCTATATCGGACCACTAATTGGAAATATACTAGCTGTTTTATTTACGATGTTGAGCTTTTTAGGAGACAACTTTACAGAAGTTACCCTACCCAATGCAATTATTGTATTTATTGGTTTCTTAGGCATACAATTATTTGACAATATAGTCAATCAACCTTTAATTTTCTCAAACAGTGTGAAGTCGCACCCTCTTGAGATATTTATTGTAATCCTTGCTTCTGGTATGTTCTCTGGTATTTTCGGTATGATTGCTGCAATACCTATGTATACCTGTCTTAAGGTAATCGGTAAAGAATTTTTACCCAATGTTCGTTTTGTTCAAATGTTAACCAAGAAACTCTAATTGGAAAATCCATTATTAGCCGATGATGTGCAGTCTTATATCAACCAGCACATCAATACCGATCCAAAAGAATTAGCTTTCAAGAAATCTCCTTTTACAGCGGTTTCAATGATTGATCTAATCACACAAATACAAGCTAAACAAAAAGCCAAAAGCAAACTACCTACTTGGTACAACACCCCAAATATACTCTATCCCGCAAAACTGTCCATCGAGCAAACTTCTTCCGAAGCCTGTGCTGCTTATAAAGCTAGTTTGATTCAAGCAGACTCATTAATAGACTTAACTGGAGGATTTGGAATAGACTGCTATTATTTTGCCAAAAAAACCAAGCAAGTAGTACACGGAGAGATGCAAGAGTACCTTAGTGAGATTGTGCACCACAACTACAAGGCTCTCGGTGTTGATAATATTACGACAAACTGTGGGGATAGTTTAACATATCTCCAACAGAGCAATAAACGTTGGGATTGGATCTATGTTGACCCCGCAAGAAGAAATCAATCCAAGGAAAAAGTTTTCTTCTTAAAAGACTGTGTGCCTAATTTGCCAGAAAATATAGACACACTATTTAATCACACAAACAACGTATTAATCAAGACATCTCCTCTACTAGACATACAGGTAGGCATTAGCGAATTAAAAGATGTAAAAGCCATTCATATTGTAGCGCTCAATAACGAGGTAAAAGAATTGTTATGGATACTCGAAAAAGGCAATCAGACACCTATTCAACTTATCGCTGTAAACCTAACAGGAGACTCTACAAGTACCTTTACAGCTTCTTTAAACAAGGATTGTGTGAGCAATCTATCCGACCCTCTAAAGTATTTATATGAGCCCAATAGTGCAGTACTTAAAACGGGGAAGTTTGACTGTGTAGCACAACACTACAATATAAACAAATTACAAGCTCACTCCCATTTGTACACTAGTGCAGATTTAGTGCAAAACTTTGCAGGTCGCTCTTTTGAGATTATAGCTACTCACCCATATAATAAGGCTAGTGCTAAAAGCATTTTGACCAATATAAAAGCAAATATCACTACGCGTAACTTCCCTTTAAAAGTAGAGGAGCTACGAAAGAAATGGAAAATAAAAGACGGTGGTCAAGACTATATTTTCTTTACTACATTAGCCAACAATGATAAAGTATTTATCTGTTGCATAAAAATAGAAACTCCCATAAGCTAGTTAACACTAGTCTAGGGAAGTTTCTATCTAATATAAATCAATTTACTTCGTTGGTTTAAAAACCGCTATTACTGCCCCATCAAATTTAAGCAGTAATTCCCCTTTGTCAAAAGCATAGGAAGTTGCTGTAGCTAAAGCTCTTAGAAAATCACCCGAACCAACACCCTCACAATACATCTCAGTAGACATATAGTAGTCTCCAAAATCTACCTGACTACCTGAGACCTCAAGTACATTACCATTAAAACTATTACAACCATCAAACCCCTTAACATTGTTTTTTTCCTTGTTAAACGCTACGGTTGGCAAACCACCCTTATAAGCCTCCTTTAAATCGACTTCTTGTCCTTTATCATCATACAACTTTACAAGTTCCCATGATCGATACAAATCACTCTCTACCATTGTTTGTTCCTGATCTATTTGTATTGTCTTTTGCTTACTGCTACACCCCACTGTAGAAAACAAGGTAAAAGCAAACAAAAGAGTTAGTATTTTCACTTTCATATTTACTATAATTTTGCACCCAATAAACGAGCATATTTTTTCTAAATATACAAAAAGTAAACTTTTAAATCAATACTGTTTTTCTTAATTATATTTCGCTTTAAAAAGCGATAAAACAGTAAACATTTGACTTAAAGCATATATTTTCGTAAATTTGAAACAAATACATTATTTTAATAACCAGCTTACACCCTTATCACCACACACTTTCCTTATCGGTTTTAAGGTCTAAAATGTATTGCGTAAGCGAAAAAACAACTATATGCTAAGCATTAAAAAAATTGACCAACAAAGTAACACTAACCCTAATGAAATCAACCAGTACGCAGATTTTCTAAATCAGCATCTCGAACAGTACGGCGACAAAAAAGAAGACATCGTCAAAGCTATTGAATACGCACTAGCCCACAACAATAAACCTGGCGGTTTTTTATTAGTTGCAACCAAACAAGACAACACCATCGTAGGAATAACTGTTGTTTTAGATACACTAATGCAAGGTTTTATTCCCGAACACATCCTTGTTTATATTGCCACAGATAGCAAAGAAAGAGGTAAAGGAATTGGTGCACAATTAATCAAGCGCGTCAAACAAGAAGCCAAAGGCTCTATTGCCCTACACGTTGATAGAGACAACCCCGCTCAAAACTTATACGAAAGAGAAGGATTCGAAAAGAAATATATTGAAATGCGTTTAACTAAGTAATTGAATTATGGCTTTTATAACTTTAGACAAAAACAAGTTAAAGCATAATTTCACTGCACTCACTGAATTATTTGATCAAAATAATATTCAATGGGCTGTTGTAGCTAAATTACTTTGTGGAAACGAAATCTTTTTAAATGAAGTTCTTGACTTAAAACCCAAACAGATTTGTGATTCAAGAGTCTCAAATCTCACGGCTATCAAAAATATAGACCCTGATGTAGAAACAATATACATCAAACCAGCTCCCAATACTAGTATCGAAGAAATTGTCAAATACGCTGACATTAGCTTTAATACCGAACTAGAAACCATCAAACTACTCTCAGCAGAAGCAAAAAGACAGAATACCATACATAAAGTGATTATTATGGTAGAGCTTGGCGAACTAAGAGAGGGGGTCTTAAGAGATGATTTAGTTGACTTTTACCAACAGGTCTTCGAGCTACCCAATGTTCAAATAGTTGGCCTAGGAGCCAATCTAACTTGTATGTACGGCATATTGCCTAATGCAGATAAACTCATTCAATTAGCCTTATACAAGGAAGTACTTGAATTGAGATTCGACAAGCACATTCCTTTTATCTCTGGAGGAGCATCTGTAACAATCCCCCTTATTCAAAACCAAACCTTACCCGAGGCCATTAATCACTTCCGCATCGGAGAGACTTTGTTTATGGGAACTAATGCGTATGATGCAAGCCGATATGAACACTTAAAACAAAACGTCTTTAAACTTCATACGGAAATCATCGAATTACACGAAAAACCAATGATGCCAGATGGCGAAGTAGGTTTAAATATGACAGGGGAAAAAGTAACCTTTGATCCAGCTTGGGAGAATACCACTAATTACAGAGCGATTATTGACTTAGGCTTATTAGATATCGATACTGAACACTTCTCCCCTCTATGGGAAGATGCCAGCATCGTAGGAGCTAGTTCTGACATGATCGTTATTGATCTTGGAGACAACCCTAGAGGACTCAAAGTAGGTGACACTATTCCTTTCCACATGAATTATATGGGAATACTTCGAATTATGAACTCCGACTATGTAGATAAACGAGTAATCTAATCACTAAATAAAAAGGCTGCAATATATTAAGTGCAGCCTTTTTCAATACTCAGGTATTTATTTTATTATTGTTCATTACTAAAATTAACCATCCACTGAATCCCAAACTTATCCACTAACATTCCGTAGTAGTCTCCCCAAAACATATCTGCTAAAGGCATTACTATTGTAGCTCCATCTGACAACCCCTGGAATATATCATTTGCCTCTTGTTTACTCTGAACAATCACAGAGACAGAGAAATTATTACCTTGAATAAATTTCACCGGATTAGCACACGAATTATCACTTCCCATTAAGACCGATTGACCAATCGGTAACGATACATGCATAATTTTATCTTTATCTCCCTCTTCTACAAAAAACTCTTCACTCGGCGGTATATCACTAAAGCGTGCTATGTAGGTAAACTCTCCGCCAAAGACAGATCTATAAAAAGTAAAAGCCTGCTCACAAGTTCCTTCAAAAGTCAAATACGTGTTTGTTGTTGCCATAAGTACATATTTTTTATGTTTTACATAATCTAATTTAATACTTAAACGCTATAAATCAACACTATATTGTGCTAAAAATCCTAGCAAGTTAAAAAAGCATTACTGTAAAAACAAAAAAGGACAACCCTTAAGCTGTCCTTTTTACGCAATTTATCTATACTCCCGTTAAGATACGTCTACTGTTGTAGCTTCAGCAATTTTCTTATACGTTCCATTTTCTAATTTCTCACGGATCGCTTCATAAGCCGATAATGTCTCATCAATATCTTGTTTTGTATGAGTAGCGGTAGGAATCATTCTAAGTAGAATAATACCTTTTGGAATTACTGGATAAACTACAATTGACAAGAAAATATTATAATTTTCTCTCAAGTCATTTACCATTGCCATTGCTTCTGGAATACTTCCCTCAAGATATACTGGTGTAACACATGTATTAGTATCACCAATATTAAATCCTCTGTCTTTTAATCCATTTTGAAGCAAGTTCACATTCTCCCATAACTTACCTTTAAGCTCTGGTTGAGTTCTTAAAAGCTCTAAACGCTTCAATGCTCCTTTTGTAAAGATCATTGGTAGCGATTTAGCAAACATTTGTGAACGCAAGTTATATTTTAAATAATCTATAATATCCTTATCTGCAGCAACGAATGCACCGATAGAAGCCATTGACTTAGCAAAGGTAGAGAAATATACATCAATACCATCTTGGCATCCTTGCTCTTCTCCTGCTCCTGCTCCTGTCTGTCCTAAAGTACCAAATCCGTGTGCATCATCAACCAATAATCTGAAGTTAAACTGCTCTTTTAAAGCAACAATCTCTTTCAACTTACCTTGTTGACCACGCATACCGAATACTCCTTCAGTAATTACTAAAATACCTCCGCCTGTTGTTTCAGCCATTTTAGTTGCGCGTTCTAAATTCTTCACTAAACTGTCAATATCATTGTGTTGGTACGTAAAACGTTTTCCCATGTGAAGACGTACACCGTCAATAATACACGCGTGCGAATCTACATCATATACAATTACATCATTTTTAGTTACTAATGCATCAATAATAGACACCATTCCTTGGTAACCAAAATTCAATAAATAAGCTGACTCTTTATGTACAAATGACGCTAACTCTTCTTGTAATTGTTCATGCACTGAAGTATGCCCTGACATCATACGAGCTCCCATTGGGTATGCTGCTCCGTACTCTGCAGCTGATTCAGCATCAACTTTTCTTACCTCTGGATGATTAGACAACCCTAAATAGTCATTAATACTCCAGTTAATCACTTCTTTTCCATGAAACATCATACGATTTGACAAAGGTCCTTCTAACTTAGGAAAAACATAATATCCCTCCGCTTGTGAAGCCCATTTTCCTAAAGGTCCCTTATTTTTCTGTATTCTGTCAAATAAATCGTTTACCATAATATAACAATGTTTAAAAAAACAAATGCAAAATTAATTATATTTTATATGCTTTCATAATAATTCACCTATTAATTGAGTCCATAACCTATCTAAATAATGATAAAAAAATTATCACAAGGTATAAAAACACAATTTTCAATTATATACAATAAGCATGCCTGTTAATTTGTTTTTGGACAACAAATCTAACAAAAAAATAAAACCTTTCAAATTGAAAGGCCTTATTTTATATATTAATACAAACTTGGATACTTCGTAGGATTCTGTTCATGCATCATTGCATAAACTCTCTCGAATACATCTTCTATTTGCGGTTTACTAAAGTAGTCTCCGTCAGTACCATACGCTGGGCGGTGTGCTCTCGAAGTCAACGTTTGTGGTTCGCTATCTAAATGGCGATAACCACCCTGCTCTTCTAATACTTTTTGAAGAATATAAGCAGATGCCCCTCCTGGCACATCTTCATCTACCACCAATAAGCGATTTGTTTTCTCCAAACTCTTCACAATATCGTGGTTGATATCAAATGGCAATAATGATTGCGCATCAATAATTTCTACATCAATACCTACTTCTAATAGTTCCTTAGCTGCTTGCTCCACGATGCGAAGTGTCGATCCATAAGAAACGATAGTTACATCACTTCCTTCTTTCATGGTATCTACAACTCCAATTGGTGTACGCATATCCACTAAGTTATTCGGCATTTTCTCTTTCAAACGGTACCCGTTCAAACACTCAATTAACAAAGCTGGCTCATCTGTTTCCAACAGTGTATTGTAGAATCCTGCCGCTTTAGTCATATTTCTAGGAACTAACACATGCATTCCTCTAATTGCGTTGATGATCATTCCCATAGGTGATCCCGAATGCCAAATCCCTTCTAGACGATGACCACGCGTACGCACGATCAATGGCGCTTTTTGTCTTCCTACCGTACGGTATTGCAAAGTAGCCAAATCATCACTCATGATTTGAATTGCATACAACAAATAGTCTAAATATTGAATCTCTGCAATTGGTCTTAGTCCGCGCATAGCCATACCTATACCCTGTCCTAATATCGTCGCCTCTCTAATCCCTGTATCAGTTACACGGTTTACTCCATGTTTTTCTTGTAAGCCTTCCAATCCTTGGTTCACGTCTCCAATATTACCTGAATCTTCCCCAAAAATCATTACGTTTTCGTGCTTTGACAATATATTATCAAAGTTATCTCTCACGATAATACGTGCATCTACTTCCTCACTCGTCTCATCATATACTGGCTTAACCTCTGCGATTGCCTCTGCTTTATAAGCTGACTCTGACATCAAATGAGAGCTGTACTTCGGCTGTACTTTTGCATAATACTTCTCGATAAAAGCAATTAAAGCTGATTTCACAGGTTCACTAATTACCATGCGCAATGCCTTTCTAGCAACCGTTATTACGTCCTTGCGAATAGGTTCTTTAATTGCTGCTATATCAACTGCTAATTTCTCTAAGAAAACTTTATTTGCACTAGCTGAAGCAACTGTATTTAACACATCGACTAACTCATTGCGTTCAGCTACAATTGGATCAAGATACGCTTTCCACGCAGCTTTTTTCCCATCTAATACTTGTTTCTTAAGCTCCTTGTCTAGTTGAGTTAATTCCTCTTCTGTAGCGATATTAGACTCTATCATCCAATTTCTCATTTGTAGCACACAGTCTTTCTCTGCTTCCCATGCTAAACGCTCTTTGCTCTTATATCTTTCGTGAGACCCTGAGGTTGAATGCCCTTGAGGCTGTGTTAATTCCTGCACGTGAATAAGCACTGGCACGTGTTCTTCTCTAGCGATTTTAGATGCCTTGTTATAGGCCTCTATTAACCCTGGGTAATCCCATCCATTAACACGGATAATCTCATACCCATTACCGTTTTCATCTCTTTGGAATCCCTTAAGTATTTCCGAAATATTCTCTTTTGTTGTCTGGTACTTCGCGTGCACAGAGATTCCGTATTGATCATCCCATACACTCATTACCATAGGAACTTGCAATACCCCTGCTGCATTGATTGTCTCAAAGAATAATCCTTCTGAGCTCGATGCGTTTCCAATAGTTCCCCACGCTACTTCATTTCCTTCTACTGAAAAGTTTTGTTGTTTATCTGCTCCAGGAAATTCTCTATAGTATTTTGAAGCTTGCGCTAATCCTAATAGTCTAGGCATTTGTCCTGCTGTTGGAGAAATATCAGCACTTGAGTTCTTTTGTGCTGTCAACTTTTTCCAATTACCATCCTTATCGATACTGTGCGTAGCAAAGTGACCTCCCATTTGGCGACCTCCTGACATTGGATCATGATCAATATCTGCATGTCCAAATAAGCCAGCAAAGAATTGCTCTACGGTCAATTGACCAATGGCCATCATAAAGGTTTGATCTCTATAATATCCTGATCTAAAATCACCATTTTGGAATGCCTTAGCAAGTGCTAATTGAGGTACTTCTTTACCATCTCCAAATATTCCAAACTTAGCCTTACCAGTTAGTACTTCTCGCCTACCTAATAGACTACATTCTCTACTAATCTTTGCTATCGTATAATCTTGTAATACTTCTTTCTTGAAATCTTCAAAAGAAAGAGCTTCATTTTTTTTAGTCTGACTCATTGTAAAAACACTAATTTACTGGTTACGAAGATAAAATATTATAGATAAAAAAGCTAATTTCACCACATCGTTTATCCAAAAATAATACCTAACACAATTGATAAATCAATAAAAAATAATACAAAAAATTACCAATGCAATAATTTCATCTTAATATTAAGCTTCTTATTAAATATTTAACAATTGACTTCTTCGCAAAATATAAGCGAAATACGCTCGAATTCACTAATCGATATTTACAGTGATAAACAACCTAATACAAAGGATATAAACAAAAAAAAGATTGTCAAAAGTTTTACTTTTCACAATCTCATTGGTTTTTTACGCTATGTATAGTTCTCCGTAATAACACAACTAATTACGTGCATAACGCAAATTTCATACAACTTCAAGCAAGATACAAAAAATATTCGGATACAAGGCTCTTATTCCTTTCTTTTATTCGTTCACCTTCAAACAAAAAAAAGAGCTAGAAACAATTGCTTCTAGCTCATATAAAAAGTAATCCTATCCTTACTCTATAATCGTCAAAACTTCTTCAGTCTCTAATCTCACCTTTTTCATCGGAGCCAACCAATCATTCTCATGGTCTCGATGTCCTAAGGCTAAAAGCGTGACGCTCTTAAGACCTCTAGCTGACAGTCCCAATACCTCGTCCAATTGATTATTGTGAAAACCTTCCATAGGTGAAGAATCTATTTTTAATTCTGCTGCTGCCGCAATAGCCAATCCTAATGCAATATATGCCTGTCTTGCTGCATGTTCAAATTGTTTCTCGGCAGTCATAGCGCCAAAATGTGCTTTTAAACTATCGCGATAATCGCTCATCTCTCCAGTTGCCAATTCGCGTATTTGTTCCATATTACTAAAAACCCTATCAATGCGCTCTTCTGTATAGGTATCCCAAGCCGCAAATACCAGTAAATGCGAACACTCCTTTACTTGAGGTTGATTCATAGCAATAGGCACCAACTCTTCTTTTAATGTTTGGTTCTTAATCAGAATCATCTCTACAGGCTGAAGTCCACTTGAGGTAGGTGCTAATCGAGCCGCTTCGACAATCTGCATGACCTTATCATCAGCTAATTTTACCTGACTATTATATCGCTTTGTAGCATAGCGCCACTTTAAATTATCTAATAACTGCATTTGCATCTGTTTTTATCTTACTTTGAAAGGAAAGATAAAACATTTTTTTCAATTCGCTCATTTATATTTGACACATCTGCTTTAACAAATGGCTCTCCGATAATTTGTTGATACAACTCGATATAACGCTCCGAGACAGAATTGATATATTCATCTGTCATCTCTGGCACTTGCTGCCCTTCTTTTCCTTGAAATCCTTTGCTAATCAACCATTGTCTAACAAATTCTTTAGACAATTGCTTTTGAGCTTCTCCTTTTGCTTGACGCTCCTGATATCCTTCTGCGTAAAAATAACGCGAAGAATCTGGCGTATGTATCTCATCAATCAATACAATCTGACCATCTTTAGTCTTTCCAAACTCGTATTTTGTATCTACCAATATAAGTCCACGCTTAGCTGCTATTTCTGTTCCTCTAGCATAAAGTGCTCGTGTGTATTTTTCTAACACCAAGTAATCCTCTTCTGATACAATCCCTCTAGACAAAATATCTTCTCTAGAAATATCTACATCATGTAAGCCTATTTCCTCCTTAGTTGAAGGTGTAATAATCGGCTCTGGCAGCTTATCATTTTCTTTTAAACCTTCTGCTAAAGTCACCCCACACAGTACACGCTTACCTGCTTGATACTCTCTAGCAGCATGACCCGCCAAGTATCCACGGATAACCATCTCCACTTTGAACGGCTCACATACATGTCCTACAGCTACATTAGGGTCTGGAGTCGCTACGAGCCAATTCGGCACGATATCAGCTGTCATCTCCATAAACTTTGTTGCAATTTGATTTAAGATTTGCCCTTTATAAGGAATTCCTTTAGGCATAATAACGTCAAAAGCAGAAAGTCTATCTGTAGCAATCATGACTAATAAGTCGTCATTAATTGTATACACTTCTCTTACTTTTCCGTGATAAACAGACTTTTGATTTGGAAACGAAAAGTTTGTTTTAGTGATTGTGTTATTCATATATTTAAGTTGTGTAGTTCTTTTATTTTGTTCTCACCAGTTTCTCTGGCGGTATATCAAACCTACCTAAGACAGGCCTGTATTGACTAAAGCTTTCACAAATGGGATTGTCTAGTGATTATTCATTTCTAAACGCAATGTGTACACTTTGCTCAATCCTCTTGGATAGGTCACTTCCTGGTTCCAATTTTGGAAATCCTTCAGCAAAAGTAAAACTTTATTCTTTTTATTTAATATTAAATTCGCTTTCTATAAAGATTACTTTTCCCAAACTAACCACAGGACTTATAATCACTTATTTAAACAATTAAAAAGCTCACCCTTTCCCTACTATTTCTCTTCTATCTTCTTCTCATTGCGATCGGTAAAAAGTAAACTGAATATACATCACCAACAATCTAAAAATAATCGTCGCTATCAGAAAAGACAGAGTCAAGTAGAGCACCACACAAAAACCGTAATCTCTAAACCAAATAAGGAGAAACAAATGAAAGACTTGAGCTATAGCAAACTGAAATCGAACAACAAATAGCCTTAGGAGAATACCTACAAACAAAATAGATAATTCTAGTTGAAATAACACACTAAGGAATACGTGAATATCAGAGATTTCCATTGGTAATACCTCTACATCAATCAAGCCAATTCTCCAATATATACTTATAAATAGACTCCCTATAATAGCTAAAACCACTACAATAAACTTCGACAACTTGTTCATACACAAAGACATTCAATCTTTTTGAGTTATAAATTAACAAAAAATGCAGATAACTACAAATCATATCTATGTACAAACTAACATATTATATCTAATCCAGGTGGACACTTCTGTCCATATTTCTTAGCGCGACTACTTGCTATCAATATTTACAGAGAAATAAACACTATCCCATTAATACTTCGTATATTTGCCTCTTTGTAAGGATACAAAGAACGAGAACACTACGGTGTGAAATGTGGGGAATCGTGTGCAATTCACGAACTGTCGCGCAACTGTAAGTCAGTCTATCAAAAATAGCATGACAAGTCAGATTACCACCCTTGCTCTCCCTACAAAAAAATGGCAAGTGCTTTCGCGATTTGAAGCTAAGTCAGCAGAACCGCTATTTCCCTTATGACACTAGGAAATAGGCTTTACTGAATTAACCCAAACCATAAGCTATACCATCATAGAAAAAGGTAAAAACTTAACAACGTAATAAAATATTCATTACAACAATATGGAAGGTCAATTAACAAACAGAGAACTACGCATTCAAAAGAAGATTAAAGACTCGGAAACTCACGTATTCAGAACAGTATTCCCTGGACAAACCAATCACCACAACACGATGTTTGGAGGAGCAGTCCTTTACATCATGGATGAGATCGCATTTATGACAGCTACACGCTTTTGTCGCAAGCCTATCGTAACTGTATCTAGTGATAAAGTTGACTTTAATCACCCTATCCCTGCAGGTACTTTAGTTGAATTAATCGGTACTGTTACACGTGTTGGACGTACCAGTCTTGACGTACGCGTAGATGTATTCGTAGAAAGTATGTACAGAGATGGACGCGAAAAAGCAATCAGTGGTTCGTTTACTTTAGTAGCCATTAACGAGAGCAAACGACCTGTTCCTGTATTAGACGAAATAGAAGAATAATTTATTCTTTATCGATACCTAAAAAGCCCATCTGAGTATTCATTCTGATGGGCTTTTTTTGTCTATATCCCTATAGATATTGATGATAATAGATTTAATGAAGCTTTTTATAGATTAACCAACTTACTATTTTGGAATTTAAATTTCAAAATGACTTTTTAAGGTTCGACTACATAAGCTCCATAGTTTATTAGTAATCTCTTGTGTACTCATTATTCTATGTATAAAAAAAATCGTGAGAGGTACTACTTTCTTACGATTATAAAACTCTTAATTCAGTTTATTAATTACGTATTCTATAAACCAGTTATATATTAACTCTTCAAAACTCAAATCATTCTCTCCGTCCTTCACAACTTGACAAGAACTACAATAGTTCTCCTAGTTTGTTACGAAAATAAGCCTTTTAATGAACCAAGACTCGAACAAGCGTAAAACCGAACCCGAATATCAGTCTAATGGGTATTGAGGCTTTCAGTAGTCCTAAAAAGATCTTCTAAGCGATCATATCTACCCTATCTTTCCGCGAAGGGGGTGTTGCTTGCTCCAGCCAGCCAGTGAACGAGTCGGAACATAATATACTAACAAATCCGCTGTGGCACGAGAAGAAGTCATAAAGATGCGGGTGTCAGCCACAGATACAGAGTCTACGAAGTACCACAGGTGATCGACGCCTTTGGCTAGGCTTCGCGATTCCTCCCGATACACTAATAAATCTGCCAAACTACGAGCGTTTACTTCAAAAACTTGTATATCTGATGTACTACGAGTTGGATTTACCTTGACTAATGCCATACTATTGCTTTTTTACTTGTTATTTCTCTTTATCTTTATGGTATCAACCAGCAAAACTAAACTACAATGCTCACTCCTTTACTTTTACATATCCAAAAGATTGCACACCTAGACCTAAAAAACACTTGGGAAGAGATTGCTGTTTTCTTTGATTTGATAAATATAAAGAAAAAACAGATTATACTCCATCAAGATGATAAATGTAACGATTTATATTTTGTAATAAAAGGGTGTATGCGCAGCTACTACATCAAAAACAACGGTAGTGAGCAAACTATTGACTTTGCTATTGAGAATTGGTGGTTAACTGATTATACGGCATTTGAACAAAGGACAAACTCAGCATACTCTTTTCAAGCGGTCGAGCATACGACCATTGCTAAAATTACTCGTGACAACTACAACTTACTACTTGATCAATACCCTGAATTAGAGAAGTATTTTCGCTGTATTTATCAACGGGTAAGTGCAGCTGCTCAAAGGCGAATCACTTATCATTACGACTTTTCTAGAGAGGAACTCTACCTGCACTTTGAGTCTAATTTCCCCTGGTTTATACAACGGATTCCTCAATACCTCATCGCTTCTTATTTGGGTTTTTCACCTGAATATTTAAGTGAAATAAAGAAGAAGAGACTTTCTTAAACTGGTTTAAGTTTTTTGCTCTTTATAAATCTAAACTTTGTAGATATAAAATAACTCTACATGAAGACAAGAAAAGATATTTACCAGATTGATCCATCCGCTTATACCGGTATGATCGCCTTAGAGAAGTATTTGCAAAACTCTCTTTTAGAACCGCTTCACATTGAGCTGATCAAAATAAGAGCTTCTCAACTCAACGGATGTGGGTATTGTCTTGATTTACACAACCAAGACGCTTTAAAACTTGGTGCTGACCCAAGAAAACTTCTAGCTATCGCAGCTTGGCGAGAAACTGAATTATTCTCAGCCGAGCAGCGCGTAATACTACAGCTGACGGAAGAAGTTACCTTTATCAGCGAAAAAGGTATAACCGACCACACTTATCTAGAGGCTCACGCCTTGTTTGATGAATTGTATGTCGCTCAGCTGGTAATGTGTGCTGTAACTATTAATGCTTGGAATAGAATCGCTATTGCTACCCATAAAAAAGCGAAATAATCCGCTCTTTTTTTACAAGAATTATCACTCCTGTATGATAACGAATTAGCCAATCAAATATCTTAATAGGTAGAAAAAACAGGAGTACTCTAAACTATACAGGCAATTTTTGAAACTCTAATTACTCAATACACTCATTGGTTATAAATTAACTATTGAGTGTATTGAGCTGTTCAAAAAAAGTCCTTACATACCAAAAGCTACATTAGCTCCACCCAGGTCAATCACTTGACCTTCTTTAGTTAGAAAGCCCAGTCCGTGTTCGTTGTCCCAAGAGCAATCAAACAAAAAACCTACGGCTAGAGTCTCTTGCATACTAGTGGGTAGAATATAGATAACCATCGGAGTAAGGAGTCTAGCGAAGTCCTGGTGTGTGTGCACATCAGGCATAAAGGCTTCCTTGTCCTCCCCTTGATAGCCATACATCGGCTGCCACTGTCTGTACTCTTGAAATAAAGTGTCTAACAGTCGTGTCAATAGCTGTGGCTGTTGTGCTTGAATAGATAATAGCACTTGCTCTGCTAAGTCTGTTAATTGTTCTACTGTGGCTTGTTCTTCCATCTCATCTAACAGTACTTGATAGCGGATAGGCTTATTGGTTTGGAAAAAAGATGACCATTTTTCCAAATGGACTGTTCCTTCAATTTCTAATTCATCACTCTCCTCTGGTTCAGGTAAAACGACTGGTTCATCCAAGTGTTGATTAAAAAATGTATAACAAAAAGGCGCTCGCGTAAATATGTAATCTGGCTGCTCTTTATAACACAGGTTCAGATAATGCAACGCCATTTCTTCATTGCCACAACTAAGACAACATTCGCCTTTGTAATAGTGGCGAATATACGTCGGATTGTCTGAGGCACTACTGTGTTTATCCATCTGGTCCAGCCAGACTTTCATATTATCATAGTCGCTCAAGCGAATGTATTCATTTACCATACGCGACATGATGATCTTTGCACTTGCTATTTGATATTTAGTCTCATCTGCCACTGCCCATTGCTCTTCCACAAAAGAGATTAGATCTGCCTGGGTAGCTGTACTGGTTTTTAAGCTGTACTTGTCCAGGTAATTATATATTTGATCAAGGGCCGTCTGTGCGTCTATTTTCATATGGTTTAATTGTTTTGTATAAGCTTAACTATACTACTTATAAGGACAAAAATACAAAATAAACTAAGGAAACATAACCTCATCACAGCACCTCCGCCAGCTCGACTGGATATTTACAAAGCCCTTCGTTGTCTTTGTTAAAAAACAAAAAGGCTGTACATACGCACAGCCCCTTTTGCCAAATTTAAAATTAACTTACTCAGCGATTGCCTTTTCAATCTCGCTTATCATCATTTTGATTGACTTCAGTCCTCCTCCTGATAGATACCATACCTCTGGATCTAAAAAGATAACTTTGCCATTCTTATAAGCGTTTGTTTGTTGGATCAACACATTAGCAAATGCTTCTTGTGTCATCACATCTTTCTTAATAGCAGCTCCTCTGTCAATCACGAAGATATAATCTGGGTTCACCTCTTTGATAAACTCGTTAGATATCGACTGACCGTGTCTAGCTACTTCAATTTTTGAATCCGTAGGTTTCACACCAAATACATCGTGTATAATTCCAAAACGAGAACCTGGCCCATAAGCACTCAAGCGTCCTTCATTAGTCAAGACGATTAATCCTTTCTTATTAGAAGCCGCTGTTTTCTTCTTAATACTTTCGATACGTGCATCAATATCTGTTAGCTCTTTTTCTACCTCAGCTTCTTTACCGTACAATTGTCCGATTGCCTGCTGATTTTCACGAAAAGAAGTCATATAGTCCTCTGCATTCACATCAAGATTAATGCTTGGCGCTATTTTATTTAACTCTTCCATAATTGCCACATTACGTGCTCCTACAACGATTAACTCAGTTGATGTAGCATTTACTTTTTCAAGATTAGGATTCTTGATGCCTCCGATATCTACCACATTCTCGTCTTTCGCATATTTGTCCAAGTAAGAAGGCAGGTTAGTCTTTGGTGCCCCTTTTACAGGAATCCCCAATTCGTCAAAGGTATCCAAGGCTCCATAAGAGATAACCACAGCATTCTTTGGCTGGGTTAATACTTCTGTCTTTCCAGAGCTATGGGTTACTTCGATTTTTGTTCTATTGGTATTATCTTCTTGTTTTTTAGTGTCTTTGCACGAAACAAAAAGTACTGCTGAAGCTGCTAAACAGCTGATAAATAATTTACTCATAACTTTACTTAACAATTCTACAATTTATTTAAAATAAATACAGACCTTATTATTGCAGTTATCCACAATCGTCATGTCAATATCAAAAACTTCCTTCATGATGTCTTCGCGAATGATCTCATCAGTTGGTCCGAAATGAATGATCTTGTGGTCTTTCACTGCTGCGATATAGTCTGCGTAAGAAGAGGCATAATTAATGTCGTGCACAACAATAATAATGGTCTTCCCGTATTCATCTGCCAAGACACGAAGAATCTTCATAATCTCAACAGAGTGTTTCATATCCAAATTATTCAATGGTTCGTCTAACAAAATATAGTCGGTGTCCTGCGCTAATACCATAGCTAAAAAAGTACGCTGCTTTTGTCCACCACTGAGCTCGTCAATGTATTGATCTTGTATATCCACAAGCCCCATAAATACCAAACTCTCCTGTATCTTCTCCTGGTCTTGATGAGTCAATCGCCCCTGAGAATGAGGAAATCGTCCAAAAGCTACCAGTTCCTTTACTGTCAAGCGAACATTCGGGTGATTAGCCTGCTTTAAGATAGACAAGCGCTTGGCAAAGTCTCTGTTCTTAAAATTGACAATCTCTTGGTTAACTAAGTTTATCTCTCCTTGGTCTCGCGAAACCAATCGACTGATAATCGATAGCAGTGTACTCTTACCTGTTCCATTACCACCGACAAGACAAGTAATCTTACCTTTGGGAAAGGTAACAGATACATTGTCTAATATATTTTTCTCTCCGTATTTTTTAGAGACGTTCTTTACCTGTATCATCCTTTGTTGCTTCTTAATAATAAATAAATGAAATAAATACCACCGACAAAATTGATAATAATGCTAATGGTGGTGGACATATTAAATAGGTGCTCCACCAGATACTGTCCTCCAATAACCGTCACTGCCGTCAATAGACAACAAGTAATAACAATATAGATATGCTTGCTCGATTTGACTAATTCATAGGCTAAATTGGCTACTAAAATCCCCAAGAAGGTAATCGGTCCAACTAAAGCAGTGGATATCGCAACCATCACAGAGATAATCATCAAATTCACGCGAATAACCTTGTGATAATCCACACCCAAACTAATCGCGTTCTCTCTCCCTAGATTCATCACGTCCAACTGACGGAAATATCGCGCGCCAAAAATCATAGCACCAATTAAAACCACAGAGGATATCGTAAGTAAGTTTACGTTAATCTTGTCAAAAGACGCAAACATAGCCGCCTGAAAAATCATAAACTCATTGGGGTCAATCAACATCACAATAAAAGACGATATACTGCGAAACAGCGTACCAATCAACATACCCACTAATAGCAAGAGATACATACTTTTACTCTCGCGTTTGAATACTAAATAGTACATCGCAAGTGAAAACAAAATCATCAGCCCAACAGATATTGCAAAATTAGACTCTGCATTAAGCACTTGAAATGTCTTGTCTCCATAGATAAAGACTAAAGTCGACTGAATCAATAAATAGAAAGAGTCAAACCCCATTATCGACGGTGTCAAAATACGATTGGCTGAAATAGTTTGAAACACTACAGAAGAATATCCAATAGCAAAGGAAATCAAGATCATTGCTATAATCTTAAAACCTCGACGTGGAAGGACATAATCTAAATTGACTCCTGTAAAAGTGAACATATAGATCCCAATACAAATTAACAAGGCCACTAGCAGGATAGTAATAATTTTATGCTTAAACATGTTTGGCTCTTTTTAAAATTAATACTAAGAAGATTATTCCACCGATAATACTAACGGTCAGTCCAATTGGTATCTCATAAGGCGCAATCAGTGTTCGGCTGATCAAATCACAAATCAGTAAAAAAATAGCCCCTATCAAGGCCGTTAGCCCGATGGTCTTCTTTAAATTATCACCAAAGATCAAGCTAACAATATTGGGAACAATTAGTCCCAAAAATGGAATCACACCAGCTGTTAGAACAACAACCGTAGAAGTAATAGCGACAAATCCCAATCCTAGATAAGTCACTCGCTTTGCGTTCAGACCAAGGCTTGTAGCTGTCTCATGCCCTAAACCTACAATCGTGAATTTATTGGCATAGAGGTAGCTCATAAACACAATGGGAATACCCAAATACAGCACCTCATAATTCCCTTTAATAATAGCCGAAAAATCACCGATCAGCCACCCTTCCATATTTTGAACTAAATTGTATTTATAAGCAAAAAATGTCGATATCGCACTAAGGATATTACCAAATACAATCCCTACTAATGGAATAAAGATAAGACTGCGCATCTTAATCTTGCTCGATATGTTTAGAAACAACATACTCGCGGCAAGTGCTATCACAAATGACAAGACCATCTTAGTGATCATGCCACTTCCGGGGAAAAGAATCATACTAAAGAGAATTCCCATCTTACAGGCGTCTAAAGTCCCCATAGTTGTGGGAGACACAAACTTGTTTAAGGAAATCTGTTGAACGATAAGTCCTGATATACTCATTCCTACACCAGCAATCAAAACAGCCACCATACGAGGTATTCGGCTCACAAAAATAACGAGTAATTCGTCCTTATCCAGCTGATGTATATCAAATATTGAGATGTCTTTGACCCCTACAAATAGGGATAAAAAAGATAGGATAAGCAGCATAAGAACGAGAAGAATTCTTATCATATAATTCCGTTGTGTTTATTTAGAACTTTTTTAAATAATGGCAAATATATAAAAGTAAATAAGCCGACAAAAACTTAAACCCTTAGGAATAACGATTTTGCAGAATTACAAATTATCAGAACGTTAAGTATACCGCATATTTGATTAACACTCGGACAATACAAATAACATCTTATTTAATTTAATTAAAAATAACAACACTTTATTTCGTTTTTTAATAAATCGAACTACCTACAAAAAAAAACAATAAAACACCCCTTATCCATTAGGCTATCCCAATAGAATAAGGGGTCTTCTCTCTTCTATTTATTCTTTATATATAGTGATTCCACACACCTCTTTTCAAATAGGTGATCACCTTATAGTTACCTAAATAATCAAAGTTCGTTATACAAATCTTTGTCTTCACTCAAAAGTAGGTCTATAAATATCTTAACCGCCCGCTTTTGATAACAATCCTTCAGGGTAATGATAACCGCCTCTCTATCCATATCGCAGTCCGCTATATCAATTGCACAAACCCCAGACTCACCGTGTACAGTAGCCAAGGTCAAGATTGTCTTAAAAGCATTGACTCGAACCAAATCAATAACCGTAGATGTGTGATTTACCTCAACAGCAATCTCAGGATGTATATTGTGCAGTTCGAATTGTCGATCTAAAAAGTTGCGCGTACTAAACCCCTTAACTGGTAAAGCCAAACGTAGCGATGCTACCTCAGCCCAGGTGATTTGCTTTCGAGAAGCTAAGGAAGAATGCTTTGAGACAATAAGGGCCATTTTTGACAACATTAAAGGCTCATAGACTAGATTGTCTTCGTGATCCCCTTCAAAGAAGGTAAGGGCAAAATCTATTTCTTGCTTGTTTAAGGCGACAATCAACTCTGTTGTAGTACCAAAGGTAACGGTCAACTTAACTTTAGGATATGCTGCCGCAAATGCCTTCATAGAGGTCAATACCAACGACTTTAGCCCCCATGTTAGTCCTATTTTGAGCTCTCCAGTATTCATCGTATTGAGATCATTGAGTAGTAAAAGCCCCTCTTGAGCAGCATCAACACTCTTTTGCGCATATTGAGCAAACTGTTCACCAGCTTCGGTAAGGCTAATGCGCTTGCCGATGCGATCAAACAAAGGCATATTGAGTTCTTGTTCCAGCTGTTTGATCTGTTGGGATAATGTACTTTGGGTAATATACAAATGCTTAGCCGCCTGTGTAAAATTAAGCAACTCCTTTGCCTTCAAGAAATATTTAAGCTGTCTGAGTTCCATAGACTAATCGGTTTTATCGATTGATATGATAGAAAAATAACGTTTTACTAATATACAACAGTAGAGTAACTTTACCAAAAAAAGAAAAATGACTACCACAACTTATCGTCAAATACATTCACAAGAAAAAGCAATACCAGGCACTTGGCGATACAAGCGCATCAAATGGGGAATCTTTTCTGTTGGTGTATCCGTATTTGCTCAACTATATAACTATCAACCTCTTCTATCCGAAATTACAGACTACTTTCACGTCACCCCTACCCAGAGTAGCTATCTCGTATCAGCCTCTACACTTGGTATGGCGATAGGATTATTGTTGTTTGCCTTTATAGCCGATCGCTTTACACGAAAAGAGATTATGGTCTTTTCACTAGTAACATCAACTATACTGACCATTGGTTCTATTTGGGTAGAACACTTCCCTGTACTGATCAATATCAATCTGATCAAGGGAATGTGTATATCAGGTGTATCGGCAGTTACCCTGGCCTATCTAGCCGAAGAGATAGACAGCAAGAACATTGGTTTAGCTATTAGTTTTTATTTGGCGGGGAACACCTTTGGAGGTATGTTTGGTCGATTAGTAGCAGCTTTTATTAGCGGCTGGTTGGGTTGGCAAATGGCAGTATTATCCATTGGTATCATTTCAGCGATTATCGCAGTTGTCTTTTATATATACTTTCCAAACTCAAAGTTCTTCGAACCACAAAAGCTCAACTTTACCGACAAGCTCGACCAGATGAAAAGCATCTTCCAAAACAAGAAGATATTGGCTATGTACGTAGTAGCAATTTGTCTGATGGGAAGCTTTGTGAGCGTGTACAACTTCTTAGGTTTCAAACTAGCAGCAGCCCCATTTAACCTACCCCATTACCTAATTGCCTTAATCTTTTTGATGTATGCCTTTGGTATATTTAGCAATATGGTCGCCGGAAGTCTATCCGACAGATTCTCTGCTAAGCGAATCCTTTTTATTGCGTTGACCTTATTACTAATTGGAATTATAGCCATGTCCACAACTAGTCTAGTCATTGTCATTACAGGATTGGTCATCTTTACGATGGCATTCTTTAGCGGACATACCATTGCTAGTAAGGTAGTCACGACCATGGCTGGTAAGGCAAAGAGTTCGGCTACAGCACTCTATTGGTTATTTTATTACTTGGGATCAAGTATTCTCGGTAGTAGCACAGGAGTATTTGTCAACAAGGCCAATTGGTCCGGATACTTTATTACACTAACACTATTGAGTATCTTAGCCATCGCAGCGACTTATATAAGTACGCGAAAAACAAACTAAAATAATGCGATCACCTGCATAAAAGTCAATACTCTCAATTGTTTAAGGACTATAGATAATTAAAAAATGGAGCATAATAGCCCCATTTTTTCCAACACAACCTAAAAACTCAACGATATAATTATAAACTCACTAACTCTACAGCTAGTAAGTTTGGATCATTTAAAACCTCAACTCTTGCTTCTCTCTTACCTAATTCTGTTATTTTATATTGATGTACTTTCCCTTGTTCTGAAGTCATTGTCAATCGACTTCCTTCTAGTGTGTAAGTACCTTGTGAAGATGTCATACTATATTTATCATGGGCAGCATACTGACCATCTTTTAAAACGATTTCTATGATTGACTTTTGATAAGCTGTTTTTGCATTTCTATCGCAGTCTGGGGTAAAGTCAAAATGGGCAGCAATCCACTTCTGCTCGATATAATTATTCTTGATTTCCAAATTGGAACTTATTTCAATCTTAGATTCAACAAATAAATGCAACAGCATTTAA
>NZ_WMJY01000069.1 GCF_009711055.1 Myroides pelagicus | reverse complement strand
GCCGGAATAAGTGGTGCAGTATTGGGTGGAATATCCACTCTTCAATTGGACAACAATATTTGTATCATACATTACATACTTTAACATCACCAAATACTGTAAGAAAACTTGATAGTTGTATTGATTTTTTCATCGAGAATGAAGAACTCAGAATTCAAGTCCAAAAAATATTGCTTGCCCTATCACACAAAAGTGCTTATTCATATCATTATATTACTACTAAACATAACTATTTTAATAGCAAAAAACTTAAAACTGCACTTCTACTTAACCTATTAACACTAATTACATTTGTATTAAGCTTTATTAGTTACACATTTGTATTGTTAATGATTCCTATTTTTAGCATTAATCTTTACTTACATTTTCGAAATAAATATGCACAATACAATTTACTTGATGCTACTAATAACTTTAAATTAGTTCATAAGGCATATAGTGAAATAGAAAAATTAAATGAATTACGCAACCTCATAGAAAAAGAAACCACTGTCGATGAAAAAAATAAAATAAAAAAACTATACTTCCTTACTCACTTCTTTTCAGCTGAAAATATAGTTAAAGATGACATAACAACCTTAGTCTTCTTCCCTTTAGAATTATTAAAGATATTATTCAACATAGAGGTAATTACTTTAGAATTATTTGCAAAACTAAGTGTAAGTATAAAAGATATATTAAAGAAAAACTTTGAAATTATAGCTAAAGTTGACATAACTATTGCTATAGCAGATTTACAAGTCGAAAACACCTTATGTAAACCTACATTCATAAAGAATAAGGAAATTCACATTTCCGAAATTATTCATCCATTGATTACTAACTGTATTCACAATGATTTAAATCTAACGAACAAAAGCTTATTATTAACTGGTTCAAACATGGCTGGAAAAACAACATTTATTCGAACGTTTACTATTAATGCAATACTAGCTCAAACTTTAGGCTTTGTATTTGCGAAAAAATATGAAGCTCCTTTTTCTAAAATTAATACTTCAATTAGAATAACAGATAATTTAGAAGATAATACAAGCTATTATTTAAAAGAAGTCAAACGGCTAAAAGAGTTCATACAACAAGCTGAAACTAATAGTCCATATATACTAGTATTAGACGAAATACTAAAAGGAACAAATACTATAGAGCGCATTGCTTCCTCCTACGCAATATTAAAATATTTAAATGACACAAATAGTATTGTACTTGTATTTACATATGATCTAGAATTAATTGATTTACTAGAAAAAGAAAACTATCAATGTCAATTTTTACAAGAAAACATTGTTAATAACCAATTACATTTTGACTATAAACTACAACTCGGAAAAATAAAAACGACGAATGCCATAACTATACTAGAATTACAGAAATTTCCAAAATTAATTACTGATCTAGCCCATACTACAAAAAAAAGCTTCAGTTAACTAACTGAAGCTTTTTTATCCAATGATTCATAGCGTGAATTCTGCGATTGAAACTCTGGTACTATTGCTTTAAGTTTACCGACTAAAGTGAAAGCATCAACACTTTCTGAAGAAGATACAACTACCTTACATAAATTTTCAATAGCATCTTTAGCTAATGCCAGATCTTGATTGCGAACTTTTGCAATCATTATTTTTTCATGATGTGTTTTCACTGTATTCTCATCATTTGCTAAAAGCTCTTCGTAAATCTTCTCTCCCGGCCTTAATCCTGTAATTTTAATATCTATATCATTTGGATAACTTAGTCCGCTTAACCGTATCATACGCTTTGCTAAGTCAATAATCTTCATCGATTGTCCCATATCAAAGACAAATATTTCTCCACCGTGCCCCATTACTGATGCTTCAAGTACTAACTGACAGGCCTCAGGAATAGTCATAAAATAACGGGTAATATCTTCATGCGTAACTGTTAAAGGACCACCTTGATCAATTTGACGTTTAAACAACGGAATTACTGATCCATTAGATCCTAATACATTACCAAAACGAGTAACTATGAAGTTAGTATGTCCATTATTAGCTAAGGTAGAAACATAAATTTCAGCAGCACGTTTTGTTGCACCCATTACATTCGTAGGGTTAACCGCTTTATCGGTAGAAACCATAACAAATTTATTCACATGATACTTCACAGAAAGGTCAGCGATAACTTTAGTTCCCTTAATATTAGTGTGTATAGCCTCATACGGAAGTGCTTCCATCAACGGCACATGCTTATAGGCAGCAGCGTGATAAACCATATCAGGGTTAAATCGAGCAAACAACAAATCCATCGTATGTTCGTCTCTAATATTTGCAACTACATAATGAATATTTTCACAGTTATCAGACTTCATAGTTTGCTGCACATCATAGAGTGGTGATTCAGCATGATCAACTAATACTAATGTCTTGAAATTAAAACGAGCAATCTGTCTTGCTATCTCGCTACCAATAGATCCGGCAGCGCCAGTTATAAATATAACTTTTTTATGTATCTCTTCAGCTATAATTGGATTATCCAACTCAATGCTTTTTCGACCTAATAAATCTTCAATCTTTAATTCTTTAATTTGACGATTAGTATAATTACCATCTAACCAATCAGTTGCCGGTGGAATAATCTTTATACTAACAGGTAATTGTTCTAAAATTTCCGATATTTCATTAAGACGCAACCTAGGAACGTTTTGAATAGAGATAATTATGTCGTCTATTTTATTTTTTAAAATAAAAGCTTCATCAATTGTTTCTGGTGCATACACTTGATACCCACTAATACGAGTACCTATTTTCTTCTTACTGTCATCTAAAAAACCTACAATTTCAGTTTTTATCTTTGTATCTGATTGTAATGCACGTACAGTAATAATCCCTGAATCCCCTGCACCATATATTAATACTCTTCTGTGATTACGAATGTCTAAAATGTAAGAATGATAGAACTGACTATAAAATAATCGAGCCAATACCATCATTACCGTGGTAAACAATAAATGTAAGAAAATAAAAGAATACGAATATCGAAAGTAATCAGAATAACGATCATTAATAAATCCGTTGCGTTGCAATGAACTACATATCGTTAAAAGAAAAGAAGCGAACAAACAAGTTAAAAAAACATTCTCAACATCCTTTAAGCTCGTTTGTCGAATAATGCCTCTATAGGGCTTAAATAAATAAAAACTAATTGGATAAAAAATAAACACCATTGGTAGTTTATTCATAATCAATTCCATATCAAAGTTTCCAAAGAAATTTGTTAAAAATAAATTAGAAACTAAATAAGTAAACAAAACGATTAACAAATCGATACAAAGAACAATCCCACGAGGAGTATCTCGCTTCAATTGTTTCCTTAGAACTCTATTCATACTACAAATATTAATACACCATGTGTAATCCTCTTTTCCCAAAGCAAAGATAAAATAAATTATTTCATAAAAAAAAACTAAAATCTGAAACAGTTATATTATGTAAATTATTCATAACTAGTCAAATATTGACATTGAATAATCATTATTACTAACACATAATTAATCCTAAAA
>NZ_WMJY01000068.1 GCF_009711055.1 Myroides pelagicus | reverse complement strand
AAGTCCAGCGTGTCTACCACTTCCACCACTCGAGCGTGATATAGAGCGAAAAACGGGGTTCGAACCCGCGACCTCAACCTTGGCAAGGTTGCGCTCTACCAACTGAGCTATTTTCGCATTATGATTCTTTAAAGATCGTCGCTTTACTTCCGTATTGCGAGTGCAAATATAGAACGAATTTCTTTATCTCCAAACATTCTAAAGAAAAAAAATACATTTATTTTTTAAGCATTTGATTATCAAAAACTAAACAGATTACATTTTTTCAAAATAAAAGGCAGGCCTTATATAGCCTGCCTTCCTCTAGTTTATTTTGACACTAATCTTTTCAATTCATTAAGCTTCATCATTGCTTCAATAGGAGTCAAAGAGTTGATATCCGTTTGGAGTATTTCTTGTTTTAACTCCTCTAGTAAAGGGTCGTCAAGATTAAAAAAGCTCAACTGAAGATCTTGTTCTACAGGTGTCAACTTAGAATCTTCTTTTTTATGTCCTTTCTCCAATTGCTTAAGCATTTTTTCTGCTCTATTAATTACTGTCTTCGGCATTCCCGCCATCTTAGCCACATGAATACCAAAACTATGCGCACTACCGCCAGGAACCAATTTACGTATAAATAGCACAGTCTCTTTTAATTCTTTTACGGAGACATTAAAATTCTTAACTCCATCAAAGTGTTCTTGCATATCATTTAATTCGTGATAATGCGTCGCAAACAGAGTTTTAGGTTTTGTTGGATGCTCATGTAAATATTCTGCAATTGCCCAAGCGATAGATATACCATCATATGTACTCGTTCCTCTACCAATCTCATCTAATAATACTAAACTTCGATTCGATATATTATTCAAAATAGAGGCAGTTTCATTCATTTCTACCATGAACGTTGACTCACCCATCGAAATGTTATCCGAAGCACCAACACGTGTAAATATCTTGTCCACTACTCCCATACGTACCTCTCTAGCTGGAACGAAACTCCCCATCTGCGCCAATAACACAATAAGAGCTGTTTGTCTTAAAATAGCTGACTTACCAGACATATTAGGTCCTGTAATCATGATAATTTGCTGATTATCATTATTTAAATAAACATCATTCGCAATATAAGGAACATCGTGAGGCAGCTGCTTTTCAATAACTGGATGGCGCCCATCTTTAATATCTAGATCAAATGATTCATCAATCTGTGGTTTAACATAGTTATTATCTATTGCTAATTGAGCAAAAGAAGCCAAGCAGTCTAACTGTGCAATAAGACCAGCGTTCAATTGTACTGGTTTAATATATTGCGCACACCAATTGACAAACTCTTCATACAAAGCATTCTCAAGCTTATATATCTTCTCTTCTGCACCTAAAATCTTACTTTCATACTCCTTAAGCTCTTCTGTTATATAACGCTCTGCATTGACCAACGTTTGTTTTCTAATCCAATTTTCGGGTACTTTATCCTTATGAGTATTTCTCACTTCTATATAATACCCAAATACATTGTTAAAAGCTACTTTAAGTGATGGAATTCCCGTATTTTGACTCTCTCTTAATTCCAAAGCATCTAAAAATGCTTTGCCTGAATGTGATATATTCCTTAACTCATCAAGTTCCTGATTGATACCTGTTGCGATTGCATTACCCTTTGTTATGGAGACGGGAGCATCAGCATGTATCGTATGTGCAATACGCTCTCTTAATAAACTACAATCGTGTAAGGCATCTCCTATAGTTTTTAAAGCAACATTATCACTTTTTAAGGCTTGTTCTTTTATAGGAATTATTGCATCTAACGAGTCCCGCAAGTAGATAAGTTCACGAGGAGATACTTTGCCCATTGCTATTTTAGATGTCAAACGCTCTAGATCTGATATTTGCTTGATTTGCTTTTGAAATCCGTTTAAAAGTATATCATTCTCTTTTAGTTCATCAACAATATCATGTCTCTCTACAATGCGTTTACTATTTTTAAGCGGAAGAGCGAGCCAACGCTTAAGCAAACGTCCTCCCATCGGAGAAATTGTTTTGTCTATAACATTCAGTAATGTAGTTGCATTAGAATTTGTACTGTTGTACAACTCTAAATTGCGTATCGTAAATCGATCCATCCATACATAAGCATCTTCCGCTATGCGTTGAATAGTACTGATGTGTTCTACTCTAGTATGTTGTGTTTCGGATAGATAATAAAGAATAGCTCCACAAGCGATAATACCCTCTTCTAAATCTTCTACACCATACCCCTTTAAAGATTTTGTTTTAAAGTGATTGGTCAGTGATTCAAGAGCATAATCTTCTTTAAAAATCCAATCATCTAAAAAGAATAAATTATACGTATTACCGAAAGCCTCTTGAAATTTTAATTTATTATTCTTTTGCACTAATACTTCACTCGGAGCAAAGTTTTGTAATAGTTTATCAATATATTCAACATCTCCTTCTGATGTTAAAAATTCTCCTGTTGATACATCTAAGAAGGAAATTCCTAAGCTCTTTTTAGCAAAGTGAATAGCACATAAAAAGTTATTCGCTTTAGAACTAAGCACCTCATCGTTTAAGGCAACACCAGGTGTAACAAGCTCAGTTACTCCTCTTTTTACAATTGTCTTAGTTGCTTTAGGATCTTCCAATTGATCACAAATAGCAACCCTTAATCCAGCTTTAACTAACTTAGGTAAATAAACATTGATAGAATGATGAGGAAATCCTGCTAATTCAATTTCACTAGCAGTTCCTGGAGATCTTTTAGTTAGAGTAATCCCTAATATATTTGCAGTTCGAATAGCATCCTCTCCAAATGTTTCATAGAAGTCACCAACTCTGAACAATAAACACGCATCAGGATATTTAGCCTTAATATCATTGTATTGTTTCATTAAAGGTGTTTCTTTTGGAGCTTTAGCTTTTGCCGCCATACTGTCTTTCTTTTTGTGATTTGTACAAATATAAGACAGAAATTGTAATGACTAATTTCTTTGCTCTAAGAATTGAATTAGATTACCCAATGCCAATTTTTACTCCAACGATATAAACAATAAAAACTTAAAGAAATCAATAAAGGAAGAGGGTATAGAATAATCATTTCTTATGTATAGACAATAAATTCGCTACAAACTTTTAACTATTAAAGTTGTTTTAAAGGAATCCCATAGTGCCGTTTAAGTCCTCGAATAATTGGTGAAGTCAATACCGTAATTAATAATCCTATAAGACAGCCAACTGTTACCGATAAGGTACGAATAATTGGGGTGATTTCAATTCCCATATCAGTTGTATGCGGTTGAATCAATATAATCAAAAGAGCAACTAATGCTACCCTAGCCATATTTAGTATTTTAAATAAATAACAGGTAAGAATAGTAATAAGAATTCCAAGAAAACAAATCCAAAAAGTTAAATTAGGTTCTATTTCTAGGCATATTAATCCAGCAATAGAACCTACTAAATTAGACTTGAATCGCTCTACAGATAACTTCTTTGAATTAGCACCTTCAGGGGATATAACCAGCATAATAGAGATAATTGTCCATATTAACTGATAATCTGGATATTTAATTAACAGTCCATACCCTATCGCTAAACCAATTGTACAGCGTATAATATAGATAATTACAGGAGAGGTTATTACTCTAATTACTAGTTTCGAAAGCATATAATTAACAAATAAGCCTACAAAAATACTTGTATTTACACCAGTAATCAACATATTATACCGTTTTATGTTGAAAATAACATTTAAACTGTAGTAAAACAGAAATACGATATACTACAAAGAGAAATTATGATAGAAATATAGTACAGCCTATTTTCTTTATTTTTTTTCTTAGGTATATTAGGAATAAAATACTTGGAAAAATAATTAAAGCGTGAATTCAAGTTATAAATGCAACATTAGTCATT
>NZ_WMJY01000067.1 GCF_009711055.1 Myroides pelagicus | reverse complement strand
TAATTTTGTGACACAGTTGGCGGTACACCCTCAACATTTTACATTATGTGGATAAAGATAATAGTGATTTTTCAAATTATTATTATCAAAATAAATTAGTATTAAAATCGAATAACCAATCCTTCAATACAGAAATGAATGATATGATACCTCAATTACTGCAGTATAATGATATTGGAGCTTTTTTAAATTTTATTTATTTTCCTCTTATGTCTTCAAATTCAGAAGGATCTGTTAATGCCTATTTTTATAATAGAAATAATTTAATTCGTAGTATAGATACAAATCTAATAAATACATCATATAAATATGATGAAGCAAATCGCCTTAAACAAATCGTGGATGACAAAGGTAATATTCTTCAAGAATATGAGTATAACTATAAAAACAACTAAAGCTATAATAAGATGAAAATATATAAATATATAAGTCTATTAAGTATTTGTTATTTAAATACTCTATTAGCTCAGACAACATCACAGAATTATACTAAAAGTACTCAATATACACAACCTACTACCTTAAACGGTTCTTCTGCATCTTCAAAAACTCAAGTGATCTACTATGATGGCTTAGGTCGTCCTATACAAGAGGTTGCAGTAGGACTTAGCCCAAGTAAAAAAAGTGTAGTAAAGCATACGGAATATGATTTAAATATCGGTCAGACTAAAGACTTCTTAAGTTCTCCTACTGCTAGTGGAAGTGCGGAGTATAATACTAATGCAAAGACTGAGGCACTTAACTATTATAAAACTCCTAAGTATGAAAACACTGTAAATCCTTATAGTGAGACTCTATATGAGAAGTCACCACTTAAAAGAGTATTAAAAACAGGTGCTCCTGGCGAAGACTGGAAAATTAGTGGAGATCATACAGTTGATTTTACCTATCGATTCAATACAGCAAACGAAGTAAAATACAGACGTGTAAATGCTGTATTAAATGCAAGTAAAGGATTTTATGACTATAGCACAGCTAGTAATGTTGGTAATGGTTTTTATCCAGCAAACTCTCTTTATGTGACCTCTGTATCTGATGAAAATGGTAATGTAACAGAAGAGTTTAAAGATCAAGAAGGGAAAGTAGTATTAAAAAGAGTATATAACAATACTCAAGGACTTCCAAAACTCTTTAGTGCAGCTTCTAATACTCCAGCTTCAAGTCCAACGCCAAGCGTAGGTAATATACTTGGTGATGAATTAAAAGGAAAGTCAGTACAAGATGTAATAGATAACTTTGATAAAATAGTAGATAATCTAGAGAAGAATGCTGACAAGGAAATTAACAAGACAACTAATGCGGTTGAAAATTTACCTAATAATACTTTAAGAGCTTCTGGGGCTACCACAGGCATTGGAGAAACACTAGATACTTACTACATCTATGATCAGTACGGGAATTTATCAGTGGTTACTTCTCCCTTATTAAACGGTAATATTACCTTAACTAATATAGAAAAACTAGGTTATCAGTATAAATATGATACTAAAAACCGACTAGTGGCTAAAAAACTACCTGGTAAGTCATGGGAGTATATGGTTTATGATAAAGGAGATAGACTTGTGGCTTCTGGGCCAGTGTATGATCCATTTGGAACAGAGAAACAAGGCTGGATGATAACTAAATATGACGCCCTTTCTAGAGTGGTGTATAGTGGTTTTTACTCTGCTACAGTGCCAAGTGAAGCTAATCGTAAAATCTTTCAGGATAATGTGAATGCTAGTGTTGTTTCTTTTGAGAAAAGAGCTGGTGCTATTTCTGTTGATGGAGTTTCAATAGCTTACACAAATACAGTATTTCCTAAAGATGGATTAACTCTATTAGCTATTAATTACTATGATGATTACTCTTATCCAGGAGCAGCCACGAACTTTACAGCCATAGAAGGACAAGAAGTTGTACAAAATGTGAAAGGATTACTTACAGGAACATGGAATAGAGTCATAACTATAAATAGTGAAAAGAAAGCTAATATTACTTTTATGTTATATGACTATAACAGTCGTGTTCTTAGAAGTTATACAAAGAATTATCTAGGAGGATACACAGAAATAGATACTAAATACTCTTTTACAGGTCTGCCTTTAAAGGTTACTACTAAACATCAAAAAGATGCTTCAACTCCTTTAATGACTGTATTAGAAGAATACGTCTATGATCACGCAGAAAGACTGCTACATCAAACTCATAAGGTTAATGGTTTAGCTGAAGTCGTTCTTTTTGAAAATGTGTATGATGAGTTAGGAAGACTTGAAAAAAAACGCATTGGAGGAAAACGCTCTAGTACCACTCCCACGACAAGTACATTCTTACAAGAATTACAGTATAAATATAACATAAGAGGATGGCTTACAGAGGTAAATAACGCCAGTAATATAAATCAAGTAAACAATAGCAAAAGCTCTTTGTTTGCCTTAAAGCTTAATTATAATAAACCAGAGCAAGGTCTAACAGGAGTAAAACCGCTTTACAATGGTAATATCTCAGAGCAAATCTGGACTAGTGGTATAGACAATAAAAAGCGCGGTTATGGTTATGTGTATGATGGTGCAAATAGATTAGTCTTGGGTTCTTTTAAAGATCCTGATTTAAACTCAGTCTCTAAAGCTAATCTATATGATGAAAAATTAGAATATGACAAAAATGGAAACATTTTAAAACTAGACAGAAATGGAGCTTCTTTAGCAGGAGTAACAACGGTTATTGATAAACTAACCTATGGTTATGAATCAGGTAGTAATAGACTATCAACAGTAAGAGATGCTTCAGGAAATCAAGAAGGTTTTAAACAAGTAAATACTACTGGAGCTGATTACGCTTATGACGAATTTGGTAATTTAACAAGTGATAAACACAAGAAAATAACCAAGATTAAGTACAATCATTTAAATTTACCTGTTGAGATTAATTTTGGGACAGATAAAATAGAGTATCTTTATACAGCTTCAGGAGAGAAAACACAGAAGAAAGTAACAGAGAAAGGCGTAGTTACGCTAACAGATTACCTAGGAGGGTTTCAGTATGTAAAGGGTAAGCTTAGTTTCTTACCTACAGCCGAAGGATTCTTTAATACAGAGACGAATGCTTATGTGTATCAGTATAAAGACCACTTAGGCAATGTAAGACTGTCTTATAGCGATAAGAACAATAATAACACGATTGAGGCTAGTGAGATTATAGAAGAGACTAACTATTATCCTTTTGGATTAGCTCATAAGGGATATAACCAGAAGAATGATGCTCTGATGAAGGATTATAAGTACCAATACAATGGTAAGGAGAAGCAAGAGGAATTAGGACTAAACTTCTATGATTATGGAGCTCGTAACTATGATGCTGCTATCGGTAGATGGATGAATGTTGACCCATTAGCGGAAGTGATGCCTTCGTGGAGTCCGTACAGTTTTGTATTCAACAACCCTATCAATTTCATAGACCCAGATGGTAGAATACCATATCCGGTAACTATCAGATCGTTTGCACCTTTTAAATACTTTGGTGGTGGTTTCCACGGAGACGGAAGAGGTTACTCAAATACTAGATCTTATTCAGATGGAAGAGGACCAACGGCTCGTGTTCATCAGGTAATAAACTTTGATACAGATAAGTCAAAAATATCTGCGAATGCTTGGAGTTCCTCTACTTCTCATAGGTTTTTACCAGGAAGTCGTACAGAGACACCGTCAGTTGAATTTACGGATGGTTTTAAAACAAGAACAAGCGGAGATTCTAAAACATTTATGTTTGGTACTCATTCTAAAGGAGCAAACCCAATGGTTCCAGGCTCACCGAATATTGATGTGTTTTCGGATTTTTCAATTACAGAAAACAAAAAAGCAGGAACGTTGGATATAAGCGGAACACTTACAGGAGATAATTTCCCAAGTACCGAAGCATTTATATCAGACCCGAGTGGACAAAATGTATTCCTTGGAATAGGTTATTATGAGGGTTCGCCCTTCAGTAGCTTGGACGGTGAAAATAAGAGAGATATATCAAGTTTTAACTTTTCCATTTCTACGGACAAGAAAGGAAATTTTACAGGGGTTAAAATGGGTGATAACTCGTACTCTATTAGTGATTGGAATAAAATGTTTGAAAAAGCAGACCCACATAAAAATAAGGACTAATGAGAAAAGCGATGATTTATTTTTTTTTGGGCTTAACAGTAATGTTTCTGTTCACTTATATAGGTGGTTTATTTGATGATGCCTTTCGTAAAACAGGGATTTGGTACAAAGATATTATTGGTTCTTTCAAATACTATGTTCTATGGGTGTTACCTTATTGGTGGTTGATAATCCTTATCGGCTCGGTAATACTTGGAACAGTTTTTTACGGAATTAAAATAGGTATTGGGAAATTGAAATAATAACAACAAAGCCACTCATTGAGTGGCTTTGTTTATTTAGCGTAAGCGTGTTTTGTCTCGTCCTGAAAAAACTTTACAGTTTTTAATAG
>NZ_WMJY01000066.1 GCF_009711055.1 Myroides pelagicus | reverse complement strand
CGCGGACCCCTACTAATCAAACCAACAACTAATTTTTTACTACTTTATCGACTTCTACATGACCACCAACATTTATTTCTACTAGATAAACACCTTGAGGAAACCCGTCCATAGAGATTGCGTACAAACCAGTACTATTCTTTTGTCTATTCATCGAATAAACCATTTTACCATTCATATCGTAAACAGCAATTTCAACATCTTCATTCAAATGCTCCTCTGCAATCTTAACATTCATTAAATTACTTACTGGATTTGGCCATAAACTTTTAATCACAGTTGCTACCTTCTCTTTATTATCAACCCCGGCAACCTTTTTTACATCAAAAGCAGGAGACAAGCTCATTGTTAAAGAAAAATCTTGCTTAATTGGATCTCCAGATTTTTTAACTTGTAATTGATTTTTATGACTTACCATAATAGTATATACACCAGGAGCAATATCCATAATTTCAATTTTCTCAATATTATCTACATCATTATTTCCTTTAATTGCTTGAGGATCTTCCCAAGATTTATTCAATTTCCATGGAAAATATTCTACACCATCTTTAATTACTACAAGATCAAGATCATTAACTAAAACTGGATTATTTACTGAATACTCTTCATCTCTATACTTGTTATACTCTGGATTTAAAGGAGGTAAATCAGTCCATGAAAGAGTTACAACCAAATCTCCCATATCCTCACCTACTTCAACATTTTTAGTATAAACTTGTTCGTTCTTCAAAGCTCCTTCGACAATAAAAGAATTATATTCCTTTTTACTCGATTCCATCAATTGCACACCTTTCGCCGCATTAATTAATCCCCATCCAAAGATATGATCTGGTCCAGGCTTAGATCCTGCTTCATCAGCCGTATGAGCCATTATTGCACGGATAGTAGCAGATTTAAAAGGCATATTATTCACGTTATTTTTAATTGCCCATTGCTGCCATAGAGATACAATACCAGTAACAACAGGAGTTGCCATAGATGTACCTGAACTCTCTCCATATAGATCAAGCTTTGGATCCGCTTTCACCCCCCCCGTTGGAACTCTAAACACAGGAGATAATACATCCACCCCATTCGCAGAGATATCTGGTTTTATACGAAAGTCATTTGAAGGACCTTGACTACTAAAGCTAGCAATTTTAACACTACTTGCATCAACATACTTTGGCACATCATTAACAGCAGCAACAACAATTGCATTCTTAGCTAAAGCATAACCTCCTAGCATGTCCACATTTTCCTTAGCACCTTTATATGTGTTACCTACATAATCTCCATCATTTCCTGCAGCAAAAACAGGTTGATAATAGTCTTTCTCATTAGTAATTAAATCTATATTATAACTTTCCCTAGAATAAGCCCCTAGATAAACAATCGATGAAGGACGATAAAGAAATCCATAATCATCAAAATACCTTAAACCATAAGAGTGATTACTAACTAAAACCCCTTCAGAAGCAATACTTAACATTGAATTAAAATCATCAACCCATGTATAGCTAAGCACCTTAGCATGAGTAGCCACCCCTTTAGATAGTTCATTAACTCCTTGAGAAATGATAGTACCGCAAACATGCGTTGCATGCCATCTACCTTTTTCATAAGATCTTCTATCAAAATCTATAGCATCAAAATCAGGCAAACTTCCTCTTAATAAAACAGAACTCTTATTCGTTATTCGATTAACGAATTCTTGGTGATTATCAAGTACCACAGCACCATCTAAAACACCGATAATCATACCATCTCCTTTAAGTTCACGTCTAAACGTTGTCTTTTTAATATCATCTACACGTCCCGTAATACGAGCCTCTTTATTAAAAGTAGTCTTATAGACAGGAAAGCCTTCTTCATCAAAACGAACTAACTCATAATAATTATCCCCTGCATCAACACCACGTATTGCTATCTTCTTTTCTTCTGCAATAGCCCATGCAGTTTTTGTCTCTTTAGAAAGCTGTTGTAAAGAACTTATCAATTTCTCACTGGTAGAAACATATTGATCTGTTACCAACTTCCTCGTCTCCTTTGTTTGTCCTAGACCATAGTCTACTTTAAACAAACAAATCAAACTTAATAATAATGTAATTTTTTTCATACTTAACACTCTTTAACTAACTTATTAATTTACCTTATAAAGTAATGGATTTTACACTCATTACAACCAAACTATTCAAACAACTTAACAACTTAACAACTTAACTATTCTCAATGTAGACAACTAGTAAAATCCGCCCACATATTTAATAAATTAAAAAATCAAATGCTAAAAATAACAAAAAAAAAGAGTTACAACACTGTAACTCTTTTTTTATTTTATACAAAAAGTAATACAATATTACATTTTATCCAAAAAAGATAAAAATTCAATACCATATTCGTTGTTCACTCCCTCAATAACAGCATCAATATCCTCTACATTTACAATTGGCTTTAACTTAGCTTCTGATCTCAACCAATCTAAATACTCCTTATTAAACTCGGTTGCTACAAATTCATCGTCTTCAATGAGTAGCTCTTTATCAGAAAAGACCAATTCTTCTTCAAATATACTAGGTTCGACATCATAAGCTGCTATTTGCAGTAATTGATTCAAATTCTGTGCTACTAAATGTATCCCTTCTTCACCACCAAAAACCACAATAGGTAAGTCCTCTACTTTTACATTAGTTGTATCGTTAATCCAAAAAGCATAAATACTTCCAGCTGAATCAGCTTCAGCAAAAGGAATAAATGCGTTAGTAAATTCAGGATTATCGGAAACTTCTTCGATAAGATTATCACCCTCTGTCAAGAGATAAAGCGCATTTGAATAATATGATGGAATACTATCTGATGTTTGAAAATCTAACAAGTTTTTCAAAATATTAGGGATCTTGTATCCCTTAAATAACGCAGTAAATTCTTCTTTTACCATTGTTTTGTTCATTTTCCCACAAAATGTGGCTTTTTCTTTTTTAAATATTAAACATTAAAACAGAAGCTCTTTTAGTGCTACTATTTCATCAAATAAAGATATAAATATTTTACATATAATAAAGAAAAAAGTACAAAACACTTCCTACTTTACTATTTTTTTATTTTTGAGCCCTATTTTTCATTTTTTTACTAAATGAAACAAATAATTCTTCTAAAATATTAAGACTTATATTCACTTGAATACTTATTTCAGTCTTCGTAAATTGCAAAAAAAACATATGACACTCAAAACAATTCATTTAGCCTCGGCTCTAGTGATAAATTCAGATAATGAAATGCTAGTAGTTAGGAAAAAAGGATCCACATATTATATGATGGCTGGAGGGAAAATACAAACAAACGAATCAGCTAAAGAAGCACTCTTTAGAGAAATAAAAGAAGAATTAGATCTAGACTTAAACAATGAGCAAATAAGCTACCTAGGGAGCCATCAAACAACAGCAGTTAATGAAGCTAAAACACTAGTATCCGCAGATATATTTCTAATTCGATTAACTACTAAATCAGTAAAACCACATGCAGAATTAGAAGAAGTAATTTGGTTAAATCAAATGAACTACACCTCTTACCAATTAGCTCATTTACTAAAAGAATTTAGTCTCCCTCGTTGGTTAAAAATGAAAAAAGAGGAATAGATTACTATTCCTCTTTTTTCATTTTAAGCCTGTTTCTTCACAAATTTAGTCAAAATAACTATCTGCTGTCCATCAATTTTACCTTCAATCTGCTCAGGATTATCATGTACTAAACGAATATTTCTCACCGCTGTACCAATCTTAGCATTTAAAGTAGATCCTTTAACATCTAAGTCTTTAATCAACGTCACTGAATCACCCCCTACTAAGATATTTCCATTACAATCTTTGTGTAATGCAACCTGTCCATCTCCAGTATGATCACCAGTAGCTTTAGCAAACTCTAGTAATTCATCATCGAGATACATCATATCTAAAGCATCTGCTGCCCAACTTTCATTTCTAAAACGGTTAAGCATACGCCATGCTACAACTTGAACCGCAGGAAACTCACTCCACATTGAAGTCGTTAAACATTGCCAGTGATTTGCATCTAATTCCTGTCTTTTCTCTATCTGTGCCAAACATATGTCACAAGCGTAGATCTCCTTATCTGTATCATTAGCCGCAGCTGGTGGAACCTCATAAACACTTAAATTACTTGTAGAATCGCATAATTCGCACTTATTACCACTTCTTGCTTTTAATTCTGCTTCAGTTTTCATCTTGTAAATTATAATAATATTTAAAGCTGTAAATATAACCTTAAATTATTAGATACAAAAATTAATAAAAGCTCTACAATAATAAAGCTAAAGCATTCATTTATTAGCAATACCATATTTCAAAAATCAACCCAATCGCTCATAACAAATACTCTGAATCTAAATTTAATCCCCCATCTACCTTTGATTAAATAACTAAGCATTGTATTTATACCTTAAATCTGCAGTTAAATAATTTTGCTATTACCTATGATTCTTCAGATTACTATGATGCCAATTTAGTGTAAAAAGCACTGTTCTATATTCGTAAAAATGCGTTTTATCAACAAAGGTTAAGCTAACAGTAAAGTTGTATGCATAGCAACCTTGTTCTTGTATGATCAATCAAAGATAAGGTTGTTTTGTTGTTAGTTGAAAATCAACTACTTATATTATGTTTAGCCTATCATAATCTTTGTTAGTATATAAGATGAGTTTATGCTGCCTACTATTTTTAATCCATTTAGAGGATACACTTATAAAGCTAAATATGAATCTTTTGAGTCTTGAAGTCGTTTTTATATCTTTAAAAACTTTAGAAACCTTAGCCACC
>NZ_WMJY01000065.1 GCF_009711055.1 Myroides pelagicus | reverse complement strand
TTAAATGCTGTTGCATTTATTTGTTGAATCTAAGCTATTCAAATTAGAGTTAAAATAAGAACTAAACTTAATATATGATTTCCAAAAGTACCATTGACGCAGTTTTTGATGCCGCTCGTGTAGAGGAGGTAATAGGAGACTTTGTGCATTTGAAAAAGTCAGGGAGTAATTACAAAGGGTTGAGTCCTTTTGTAAATGAAAAGACTCCGTCATTTATGGTATCTCCAGTAAAGCAGATATGGAAAGACTTCAGTTCAGGCAAGGGAGGGAATGCTATTAGTTTTATTATGGAACATGAGCATTTTTCTTATCCAGAAGCCATACGTTATTTAGCAAAGAAGTACGGAATTGAAATAGAAGAGACAGAACAAAGTCAGGAAGAAAAAGAGCTGTTGAATGAAAAGGAAAGTATGTTTGTGGTATCGGAGTATGCAAAAAAGTACTTTCAAGATACATTGCTTTATTCAGAAGAAGGTAAGGCTATAGGGTTGTCTTATTTTAAAGAGCGCGGCTTCACAGAGCAAACAATACAAGAATTTGGACTAGGATATTCACCTGATAAATGGGAAGCCTTTACAAGTGATGCTCTAGGGAAGGGATACTCGTTGGAGTACCTTGAAAAAACAGGGTTAACGATTGTAAAAGAAGACCGTAAATTTGATCGTTTCAAAGGGCGTGTGATGTTCCCAATTATGAGTATGTCTGGACGTGTTCTCGGATTTGGGGGGCGTATATTGACGAACGATAAGAAGGCAGCTAAATATTTAAACTCTCCAGAGAGTGATATCTATCACAAGAGTAAAATACTATATGGTATATCTCATGCAAAACAAGAGATTGCTAAGAAAGATAATTGTTTTTTAGTAGAAGGATATACTGATGTAATTCAGATGTATCAAGCAGGTATTAAGAATGTTGTAGCTTCATCGGGTACGGCATTAACTCCAGATCAAATACGCTTAGTCAATCGACTAACGAAGAATATTACAATGTTGTATGATGGCGATGCGGCAGGTATTCGCGCTTCTTTTCGAGGGGTAGATTTAATTCTTGAGGCCGGTATGAATGTGCGTGTATGTCCTTTGCCAGAAGGGGAAGATCCTGATAGTTTTGCGAGAAGATATACATTAGAACAATTGGAAAAATACTTTGCAGAGAATGCGACTGACTTTATTCGTTATAAAGCGAATATGTTGATGGATGAGGCAAAGAATGATCCAATTAAGAAAGCTGATTTGATTCGTGATATGGTCTTGAGCATATCAAAAATTCCTGATCACATACAACGTGAAATCTATGTACAAGAGTGCGCGCGTATAATGGATATTTCAGAAGAAGTGCTCTTTAATTCGTTAGCACAACAAGGAAGAAAGGAGTTGCAAGAGGCAAATAAAAAATATATAGAAGAACGCAAGAAACTTGAAGTTGTACATAATAAAAATGATCAAGAGAAGCGACCAGAGAATAATCCGATTTATGTCCTCGAGCGAAAAGTAATAGAAATTTTACTGTTATATGGAAATATAAAGGAAGTGTTTACTGAATTGGTTTATGAGGTAAATGAAGACAATGATATAATCGTCAATGAACACAAAGTAGAGAATAAGGTATACGAACGTGTTTTTTTGAGTCTTCAAGAAGATGAAATACACTTGACTAACCCATTGTTTAAAAAGATTTATAGTAGTCTTATTGATTATTTTAATCACAAAGAGTGGAGTCTTGAAAGTTATCTTAAGGAATTAGATCCGGAATTGTCTGGAGAAGTGACTAATATTATAATGGATGATGAAAAGTGGACACTTCATAAATGGGAGTCACAGAATATATTTGTCAAGCACAAGGAGCAAAGTATTGCTCAGTATGTTACGGAAACGATATTGACATTGCGTATGTATTTGGTTAGTACATTAATTGATAAGTATAAACAGAAGTTGCCAGAAGAGCAAGATTCAAAGCGATCGAATGAGATGCTGACAGTGATTATGGATTATACTAATCTGATTAACTTATTTTCAAAGCGATTAGGACAAGTTACTTCAAGGTTTATAAATATACAAGGATGATAAACAAAAAAGAGAGCTTCTGCTCTCTTTTTTGTTAGTAACGGTTGTAGTATCTTACTTCTGTTCTCACTCTATAGAAATCACTATTTGATTTTGGAACCACGGCATGGTATGTTACAAAATGTTTTCTTCTACCTCTGTTTACTTTAAATTCTACTTCGAGTATGTTGTCTGATCGGCTATTGCAAGCTTCGCTATATATAGGTATAATGTCAATAATATTTTGGAAATCAAATATCTCTACTTCACCTATAATTAAACTATAATATCTGAAGTCAATCTCGTTTCTGTAATATTTAGCACCATAGACTCTTCTTTGGAATTCTGATTCATTGTGAATAACTGTAAAACCAGAGGGCTCTAAATTATTTACATAAAATTGATTTGGATGGAAATCTACTTTAGGTCTTAACTGTTCGGCAACATATGATCCATTACCACAATAATCGTCATCTATCGCACATCCTGACAATGTGATAGAAAGGAAAGCTAATAGAATTAAAACATACTTTTTCATAATGTTATTTTTTGTAAAGATATTTATTTTTTGAATAAATAAAATCTTACTACCTATGTTTTAGATTTTTAGGAATTTTACAGACAGGTATTGGTTTTATCTTGTGTTGATTAATGCGGTTTAGTTTATTATATATTTCGAAAACTTCTCGGGTTCTGCCAGTAAATTCTTCAACAGTAGCTCCGTTTTCATGAGCGATCATTGCAATCTCTAATTCATCATAAGACGCGCCTAATTGATCTTCATCTGAGCGATCGTCGCCAAATAGACCATCGGTTGGTTTGGCTTTAATTATACTGACGGGTATTTCTAAATATTCTCCAATTAATCTTACTTCTGATTTCATTAAATCGGCAATTGGACTAACGTCTACACCACCATCTCCATACTTAGTAAAGAATCCTACTCCAAAGTCTTCTACTTTATTACCTGTTCCAGCAACCAAACTACGATGTATACCTGCGAAGTAATATAGAGTCAACATTCGAAGTCTAGCACGGGTATTCGCTAACGTTAGATTTAGCAATGCCTGGTCTGTTGTTGTTGGTAAAGTGGTTTGTAATGTATCAAAGGTTTGTGTTAAATCAGCTTCTATGGATTGTACGTTTGTAAACTTTCGTTTAAGAAAAGCAATGTGTTCCTTTCCTCTGTTAACTTGTGAAGCTTCTTGGTGTATTGGCATTTCGACACAGACTAGAGGTAGTCCAGTCATAGCGCATAAGGTAGAAGTGACAGCAGAGTCAATCCCTCCTGAAATTCCGATGACATAGCCTTGTACTTTAGCAGTGATGGCATAATCTTTAAGCCAGTTAACAATATGGTTAGTAATCTCTTCGGTCTGAAAGTTTTTGTTATTCATAGTGGTTATTTATTTGTGGAGGTCTACGCTATCTTTATATCTTTGTTGTTCAAAAAATAATAACGATGACATTGTTCAAATTTAAGAAATTATCAAGTGTTCTTCTATTTAGCACATTTCTTTTTTTAAGTAGTTGTGCAGATAAAGAGAGTGAATTGGAGTTAGAAATAGCTCAGGTACCTATGGAGATTGAAGTAGAGCGTTTTGATGAAATCTTTTTTAAGGCTACGGCTGAAGAGTTACCAAAGGTAAAGGCTAATTTTCCTTATTTGTTTCCGATTGAAATGTCTGATCAATTTTGGTTAGAAAAAAAAAGAGATACTCTGTTTGTTGAGGTAAATGAGGAAGTAGAGAAAAGATATAAAGACTTAGGTAGTTTACCAGTAGATATTGAAATGTTTGCTAAACACGCCAAGTATTATTTTAAGGGAGAAAGCGATCGGAAGAAATTGATAACTTTAGTAACTGAAGTTGATGTAACAGCTAAGGCTGTATATGCAGATACTTTGATATTGGTATCTTTAGATACTTATTTAGGTAAGGACCACAAGTTTTATCAGGGTTTTGCACAGTATCTTAGACCAGCCTTTGAGAGGAGTCAGCTTTTACCTGACTTGGCAGAAAACTTTATTATGCAAAAAATGTTGCCTCCTAGAGATCGTCGTTTTTTAGGAAGTCTTATTCATGAGGGAAAGATATTGTATGCAAAAGAAGTGCTATTGCCAAAGGTAGCTGAAGAGGATATTATAGGATATTCGAAAGAGCAATTGAAGTGGGCAAAGGCAAATGAAACGGAGGTATGGCGATATTTTATGGAAGAGGAATTACTATATAGTACCGATCTTAAATTGAATAAAAGATTTATTGATACAGCTCCTTTTTCAAAGTTTTATTTAGAGATAGATAATGAAGCACCTGGAAGAATAGGAGCTTGGATAGGTTGGCAAATTGTTCGCTCGTATATGAAAAATAATAATGTAACTTTGCAGGAACTTTTGACAAAAAGTAATGACGAAGTTTTTCAACAATCAAAATACAAACCTAAGAAATAATGAGTAAGAAACAAGTTTCTGATATTAATATTAGAGTAGAACTAGACGACAATAGAGTTCCAGAAAAATTATTGTGGAATGCTAAAGATGGTGGAGTGGAAGCTGCAAGTGCAAAAGCAATGCTGTTGTCTATATGGGATCACAAGGTGCAAGAGACATTAAGGATTGACTTGTGGACTAAAGATATGCCTGTTGATGAAATGAAAAAATTCTTTCATCAAACATTAGTTGCAATGGCGGATACTTTTGAAAGAGCGACACAAGATGAAAAGATGTCAGCTACTATGAGAGATTTCTGTGATTATTTTGCAGAGAAAATGGATTTATTAGAAGAAGAATAAGAGTTAGATATTTCCTGTAGTATTCTAAAAGGATCTGTAGGAAGTTGAAACATACTATATCTTATGGAGCATTCATTGTAGCTTTGTATGATTATAATCAAAAGCTGTACTTTGTTGAGTATAGCTTTTGTTGTTTTCGGCAGATTTGCTTACTCCTAATGAAGTTCTGTCTAAGATAAGACTGGA
>NZ_WMJY01000064.1 GCF_009711055.1 Myroides pelagicus | reverse complement strand
GGAAACAGGAGATGACACAGTTTAAGTTACACTCCCGGTTTTTGAGTTAACCAACAAGCTCCTCTTATGAGGGGCTTGTTAATTTTAATTTTTCAAATTGTTCTAATTTATGATTGTTTAAAACTGAATTAATTGTCTTTATTAACTCATATTTATTTACATTATGTTTATCTTTTCCTGTTAAAACAATTTTTGAAATATTAAATTGAAACTCTGAATTCTTAAGGTTTCTAGTTCCTGGAAATTCAAACTCAATAACACATGTACCTTCATATCCTGCTTTTATGATTTTATATTTAAGTTTCAAAGACTTAAGTTGAATAAATGCATGATTTTCCTCTTTTTCTATAACAATATGATCTTGAAGTTTTTTTCCTCTTAAACTTAAATTATTTACATTATTCAAAAACTCTTGAATAGAAGTTTGTATTTTTTCTTCTTCTGTATCATCAGGTAAATCAGTATCAGGTAAAATATGTATATCAGTAACTTCTATAAATTCTAATGTTCTTGAAGAAATTTTTGTAAAAGAGTAAAAATAAGCAACTCTATTAATATTATCAAAACAGTTAAATAATATTCTTTCTATATTTTTATCTTTATTTAAAAACTTATTATTTTCAAGTTTTTCTTTAAAATCATCTAGAATTAAATCAATAACATCTTCAGATTCTCTAGATGTGAATTTTTTGGTAACAGTAAGATTATTGTTGTTGTTTTTAATATTAAGTGAAGCTGTATGATTGGACTCTCTACTAGACCATCCTTTAGTATTTGATGTTGTTTTAATTATAACTTCAACATTGATTTCTTTTTCCTTTTTGTCATATGCATAAGCAGGAACTCCTATTATTTCATAATTTGGAGTATAAGTTAACTTATCATCAAGTATCTTATGAATATCTAGATCAAAACAAACATCTACTAAGGGAACACCTTCTATTATAGGATAAAGAGTAGTTTTTACTTTATCTTTCTGTTCTTTTTCCTCATTCCTTTCTTGAAGTAATCTAAATTCATTAGGAGAGAGAAGTAATGACATCAAAATAGGAAAAGAGCTATTCTTATCATTATTTTGGACAATTATACCTTTCTCTCTTAGAATTTTACTTAAGAAAGCTTCTGTTATATAAGACTCTGATAACAGATCTTTTAACTCATTACCAAATGGAAGTATATTATTCATTATTTCTAAAATCTATTTTATGTTTAATTACTTTAACTTGACCTAAGAACTGACGATCTATAATATTTAAGTTATTTATTTCTTCTATAATACTACCATGTTCTAATTTATTATAGTTTGGGAATGAAATAACTGTCTTCTGAGTAGCTTGTATTTGATTAATATTTTTAGCTAGATTGATTAATGATATATAGCTATCTCTACTAAATTCATCTTTTATTAAAAAGTATAGAAAAATTTCGTTCTGATGCTCAATTCTTAAGGGTATAATATTTGAATTCAAATATATCAAAGGCATTTTTTTTCCAAAAGAAGATGTTTTACTAGATTGATTAAACCCAGTTTGAGGATAGAAGAAGTCTACTATATCATAATCCTTTTTTACTTGTAGTATGTTTTCATAAAGAAACTCAAGAGTATCATTATCAACTATTAATATTTTATCATAAACTTCATTATCAACATTTAATAAACTTTTTTTTATCTTATCCTTAATATTCCATTCAGTATCATTTTTATCTTTATTAGATATCCAAAAAATAATTCCTACATAATCTGTACTCTTACTTCCTTCTGCTAGTGGTGATTTATTAATAGCTATGGCTTTAGGGCTTTTTTTAAAACAATTAATTGTGTAGACTAACTCTCTAAAATAACTTGAAAACTTAGCTTCAAATGTTTTTAAAGTAGGATATTTATCAATTGTATGTTTTACTGATACTATTCCTACTTCTAAATTATTATCTTTTAAACTATTTACACCACTTACTAAAGCATCAATACCATGTGATACTCTCTTTTCTGCATCTCCTACAATATGCTTTGTTTCATAAATACAATCAACTTTTATATTAGATTCCATGTTATCATGTCCTATTACTTCTTTAAAGAATTTACTAACAACATCTTCTCCATGGTCACCACTAATTTTTGATATTTCACCCATAATCTTTTTATTTTTTATAAAATTACATTTTTTTTTTGCATTCTTTTAAACAAAAGAGAGTACACCACCCTATAACCTAGCCCCCCTTATTCTTGAGAAAGAAAATACCCCTCCCTGAATATATAAACAGATTTTTTTTTTGAGCCTATATAATTATCTATATGAATTTATATGCTAGATATATTTATTCTTACCTGTCCAATCTTCTTGTAGTTTATATCTTTTAGGGTTTATACATGTATTCTATCTTCTTAAGATACAGTTAATCTTACTTACTTGAAAGTTATATATATTGTTCTATTCTTCTTTAACTAAAAATAAGTCTACTTAGGTTAAAATATACTTATTTGTAACTGTAGCTAGTAACTCTTGTAACTCTTGTTATAATAACAATATACACTCTTTTTTTATAAGCTCCCCACACAAAGACCTCCACTTATCCTTGCAAGAGAAAATATCTTGTCCTTATTATAAAAATCAAAAGATGCATGTATTTAAGCTAATAGCTAAATGAGATATGTTTTAATCTTAGGTCTTTTATAGGGTATTTTTAACTCAAAAATTTAATATTATGGTAAGAATTATCAACTACAAAAAGAGACAAACAGAAGAGGGTAAAGAGTTCTGTGTTTTAGAAATTAGTGGTGGAATTGAAATGGTAAAGAGTAAAAACTCTAATCAATTCTATGCTATAGTAAAGAAAGCTTTTATTTCATCTACATTTGATGAAGATACATGTAAAGCTTTAATAGGTACAGAGATGTCAGGTAATGTAATTAGACAAGAATGTGAACCTTATGAATACATAAATAAGGACACAGGAGAGGTACTAATGTTAACTCATAGATACCAATATGTACCTGAAGAAGTAAAAGCACAAGATCAGTTCATAGATGATTTAATTAAAAATGGAGTATCTATTTAAATACTTTATTTATAAATACACCTGAACAGTAAAAGTTTAGGTGTATTTTATTTTTAGTGAGAATGAGTAGTTACCTAAATAGTTCTCTAAATACTTTTTTTCTGCAGAAGCATTAAATATGAAGATATAATATAATAGCTATTTATGTCAGTAGCTATATTTTAGTTAAGTTTTCTAAAGGCATTTCTAGTGCAGAAGCTATTCTATAAAGTGTAAAAATAGTAGGATTGGTTCTACCTGACTCTATTCTAGAGATATTAGTAGTATCAATATTTACCTCCATTAAACCAACTAATTCCACTTGAGATAATCCCTTAAGTTCTCTAGCTTGTTTTACATTTTTACCAATACTTTTAAGTAAATCTTCTTTATTCATACTTGACATATTTGACAAGCTCAAGGAAAGATTTATATTTGCTTAACTTAATGTCATATATGACAAGTTTTAATTTAATAACCTTACTTTTTTCAAAATGAAACTATATAATCAAAGATTATTTCTTTTAGTGCTATTTCTTGTTACTGTAGCAGGATACTCACAAAATAAAATAAACAGCAATACTAGAAGTGTACAATATCAGTTGTTTGTAAATTATGTTATTGATAAACAAAGTTTAGATTATTTTAAAGAGCCAATAACTAATGGTTTAATCAATACAACTTTATCTAATGATGCTAGATATGTTACAAACACATATAAATTGGCTGATGATGATAAATTATTAGTTAGTAAAGGTTTTATTAATGATAGAGTTGAGCAGGTGATATTTGTAATTATACCTGAACTTACTAATGGCAACATTACCTTTAATACATATAGTCATTTAATTAATTACTTTAATAAGACCTATAGTGTACAACAAGTTAGTAAAAATTGGAATAGAGGACTACTTAATATTGAAATGCAATTACAAGATGATGGTATAGCAATTTTAATCATATCATATATTTAATTGAATAATATTAGTTAATTTAACCTAATCATTTAAATACAAATTATTTAATCTAAATGAATAATAGAACCTCTAAAAATTTGTTTGAATCTCCTAGAGATTTAAATACACCTGAATTACCTTTAGAAGTGCAGAAGGAATTATCAGATTTAACTATCATTACAGCTAAAAGATTAGAAGAAGAATTAGGAAGACCTGCTACATTTGAAGATTATATTGCAGACCATATTAAACAAACTTCTTTTAAACAAGCAGAAGAATATTTTAATGGTAGAAAATATGCTTGGAATTTAATAGGTAGAGATACTTCTAATGCTGAAGCTGTATATGATAAGTTTTTTAAGAGAAAAGGTCAAGTTTTAGATATATCTAATGTTTATTCAATGATTGATGGAGTAGCTGAAAATAATAAGATAATTGAATCTGCTATAGCTTCTCAATATACTAATTCTGAAATATATAATACAGAAAGTAAATCTATAATAAAAGAGTCTTTATTATCTGATAATATAACTAATAACCCACATCCTAAAACATCAAGTTCTAAATGTGTGAAATGTAATTCAGATAAAGAACTATCAGAAGAATTATGTTCTAATTGCAAAAGTGACAAGAATCTAGATGATTTTTTATTTGGAGCAGTTTTCATATGGATATTAGGAGCTTCAGGTATTTTTGCATTAATCAGGTACTTAGTTAACCCTGAGATTTCTACAGAAGTAATTCTAGTTGTATTATTCATAGGATTTATTGTTGTAAATAGGTATTTAAGATCAAGAAAGAAGAAAAACTAAAAATTAAAATTATGAAATTAAAATTAATAGCATCGATACTTACTATAAATTTATTGTCTTTTGCTTGTAACAGGGTAAGTGAAAAGGATATAACTATCATTGATAATTTAGTTCTAGGTAAAAAGAACTTAGACTTTATAGAGCAATATGATTCACTTAAAATTCCTCATAAAACTTTTTTTGCAGGTCATGTATTTACAAGTATTGATGAACTTGGAACTAGCAAAATAATAAGGGCTTATAGTGACAAGTTTAATTTACTACCTCAAAGAAATATTAAACAATATGGTATTTATTTTCAAAGAAGTAATGAGGGGAGTGACTATATAGTAGAACTAGATGTAATGTTAGGCTTTGAAGGTAATGCTACACTTTTTGAAGAAGGTAGAATGATTGATGTAACTAAAGAGACTGGAATAAACAGTTTTATACAAGCTAATAGAAAAGATTTAATAGATAAAATTGAATCCCTACTAATTAAGAAATATGGCAAACCTGATGAAGTTTTAGTGGAAAATATTCCTTTTTACTCTATCAAAAATAACTTATTATCACCACATAATACTGAATACTCTTATAAAACAGAATTATTAGTATGGAATACTGACTACTTAGTAATAAGCTTTTTTAAAGGATTAGAAACCAATTCATACTTTTCTGAAGAAGGTAATTCTATGATTATGTTTGATAAGAGTCAAAGAAATGAAGAGTTAATCTCTAATGGGATTCAGTTTAATGAGTACCCATATATATCTTATAGACTGAATGATAAAACCATTAAAAAATTAAAGTTAGATGAAATTGATTTATAATGGAAGCATCTGAAATTTTAAAAGAGCTACCTAGGAACAATGATATTTCAACTGTTATACATTGGGTAAACAAAAATGAAAGTAAAATACTTCATTTAATTAATAAGAGTCCTTGTGGTAAATGGTTTAATAAATACCATAATCCAACATCCCATTTATATCCTTGTGTTTGTCCTATACGCATTAAATCCTGTATTATTATAGAAGCTTATTTTGAACTAAAATCTATTCTAGAAATTAATAAAAAAGAAACTTTATATAAAGAAGCAATAGATGAATTTACCTCTAACCTTTCAACCTTTAAGATAGAAGATTGGCTTTTTAAATATAAAGAATTTGAGGAGCTTTTAAACTTCTCTAATGAACTGATAATTATATATAATAATGGGAGTGTAACTTAAACTGTGTCATCTCCTGTTTCC
>NZ_WMJY01000063.1 GCF_009711055.1 Myroides pelagicus | reverse complement strand
GAAGAACTCATAATTAGCTCACTTTTTCAGTGCCCTCCATAACGAGTGTCTTTTTTTATTCCTCTTTTTCCAAATGGTCGGGACATGGTCAGGAGGTGATTGGGATATCTTTTTCACTACCCGATCATGAGGAGTATATTAAAACAAAAAAAGCTACCCTTAAAACTAAAGGTAGCTCCGTATCCATTAAGTAGCTCTCGTTATAAAAAACATTAAAGAAAATGCTCTTTTACAAGACTACTCTATTTCTATTTCCTAAGAAAAAATCTTTCTTACAGCATTAATCGTGTAATCCAGATCCTCGTATGTCAAAGCATCAGTAATAAACCAAGTCTCATAAGACGAAGGAGCAATATATACTCCTTCCGCTAAAAGACCGTGGAAAAACTTTTTAAACGTATCATTGTTACCATATCCAGCTGTATCAAAATCTACAACAGCTCTCTCATCAAAGAATACAGAAATCATAGAACCTACACGGTTAATCGTGTAAGCAATTTCACATTCTTCCAGTACTTGGCGTAAACCTTTCTCTAGATAAGCTGTCTTTTCGTCTAATCGTGTAAACAATTCATTATCCTTTTCTATCTCCTGTAACATCGTCAAACCAGCTGCCATCGCTAATGGGTTTCCAGACAACGTTCCTGCTTGATAAACTGGTCCTACAGGCGCTAAATAATCCATAATTTCACGGCGACCAGCAAAAGCTCCTACAGGTAATCCTCCTCCAATAACTTTACCAAAAGTAACCAAGTCAGCATTCACACCAAACAACTCTTGTGCTCCACCTCGCGCTAAGCGAAATCCAGTCATTACCTCATCAAAGATAAGCAATGCACCAAACTCATCACATAAAGCTCTTAAACCTTCTAAGAAACCTTTTTGTGGAGGTACACACCCCATATTTCCAGCTACAGGCTCTACTATAATAGCAGCCACCTCTGCCTTATTCGCTTCAAAAACAGAGCGTACGTTTGTCAAATCGTTATAAACAGCTAATAATGTATCCTTTGCTGTACCTTGAGTCACACCAGGACTATTAGGAGATCCAAAAGTAACAGCTCCACTACCAGCAGAAATCAAAAATGAATCTGAATGACCGTGATAACACCCTTTGAACTTAATTATTTTTTCTCTATCTGTATATCCACGTGCTAAGCGAATAGCACTCATACAAGCTTCTGTACCAGAATTCACAAATCGAATCTTATCAATATTTGGCACCATCGACACTGCTAATTCAGCAATCTTAGTTTCAATCTCCGTTGGCATCCCGAAAGAAGTACCCAACTTCGCTTTTTCAATTACAGCATCAACAACAGGCGCGTATGCATGCCCAAGGATCATAGGCCCCCATGAATTGATATAGTCAATCAGACGATTTCCATCCTCATCGTATAAGTAAGCTCCCTTTGCCTCTTTCACAAATATGGGTGTTCCACCCACTGATTTAAAAGCGCGTACTGGCGAATTTACTCCACCCGGAATTACTTTTTCAGCTTCAGCGAATAACTGACTACTTCTTTGATACAACATAATTATTTTATTTTTAAAATTTGACCTATTGACAATGACGTTCCAGACAACTTATTCAATCTTTGTATATCCGAAACCGTCGTATTATACTTTCTTGCTATAGCATATAGCGTATCACCCTTCTTCACAATATGCTTCTTTGTAGCTATACTATCAACGCGAGACTCTGTCACTACAACAGAAGAATCGACGTAAGCATCATCATAAACACTTGAAGGAATACCCATAATTGCTAACATTTCCTTATCATAATCCGCTAATGAGTAACGCTCAATCAAACTGATTAATTTATCTGCATACTTTGGATCCGTCGCATAACCTGCTTTTTTCAATCCACGAGCCCAAGCTTTGTAATCATCTTTTGGCAATTCGAACAACGAGCTATATCTACTACGTCCAACTAAAAACAAAGAATGGTCTCTATAAGATTCCGCAGGAGAATCGTACTTTCTAAAACACTCATCTGGTGCATCATCTGTATGTCGTACAGAAGGTCCTTCCCACCCTTTATGACATTTAATACCAAAGTGATTATTTGCATTTCTACTCAATGTTCCTTGTCCTGAACCAGACTCTAATACTCCCTGTGCAAGAGTAATACTAGCAGGAATGCCGTGATTTACCATATTATCCTGTGCAATACCTTTGTACTGTAAAATATAGTTTTGAATCAAATCAGCCGTTACAGTAACTGTAGATGTAGCTGTTAATTCTTGCTTAGTATTAACATCACTTGTAACACGATGATAGTCAACCTTCACCTTTTTTTGTTGTTCTTTTTTACGCATCTCATCTCGATATTGTTCCTTCGAAACGAGCTGCTTAGAACGAACTTTAGTACCTGATAATGAACTCTTTTTTGAACCACAACTTGCAAGCATAATTATGCATACAAATAAAAAACACTTTTTTAGCATATAATTTATTTCCCTTTTATTATATCATTCCACCCTTGCAATCCACCTGTGTGGATTAACAATATTCTTGACCCTTCTTTAAAGACTCCCTGCTGTATCATATCTAACACCCCATAAACCATCTTCCCATTATAGATAGGGTCAAATAACACGCCTGTAGTCATATGCAAATCCTGCAAAAAATCAACCAATTCAGCAGGCACCTTCCCATAACCTCCAAAATGATAGTCATGAACCAATTGCCAATTCTCTTTAACCGTGTACTTTTTAATCTCCGTTGATAAAAAATCTCCTTTCAATGCAGGAAACCCTAAAACCACTTGATTATCAAAAGAAGAATTAATAAGTCCCGCAATAGTACCACCCGTACCTATAGCACAACAAACATAGTCAAAAACTTGATCATCATTCTTTAGAATCTCTTCTGTTCCTTTAATAGCTAACGCATTAGTACCTCCTTCAGGCACCAAATAGAAAGAACCAAACTCAGTAGCTAAACTAGCAATAAATTCAGCATTGGTTCTCTCTCTATAAACAGAACGCGAAACGAACTTAAACCGCATACCATCTTGCTCTGCCTTTAGTAAAGTAGGATTCTCCCGATAACAATTAACCAACTCATCACCTCTAATAACACCAATGGTTTCTATACCCAATATTCTTCCTGCCGCTGCTACAGCAGCTATGTGATTAGAATAAGCACCACCAAATGTCAATAGTTGCTTATATCCTAACTGCTGAGCCTCAGAAATATTATACTTCAACTTGCGAAATTTATTCCCAGAAATCTCCCTATGCAAAAGGTCTTCACGCTTTACATATAATTCAATTCCTAAGGGCAAATTAAGCGTTAAACGTTGATTAAAAACATTTTCTTCCTTAAACAAAATACTCCTTTATTTGATTAAATATAAACAAACTCATCTAGTCAGACAAACCACCTATTTTACAAATTAAATTTTTGTTAAATAAGGATTTACAGCTCGCATACCACACAACTTTCAGTCTTAGCGATACTAAATAATCAAATATTTATTATCTTACAGCCACAAAACAAGCATATATTAAAACAATATGATTACCTAAGGCAAAAGTAAAAAATACTACGTATTTCTAAAGGCCTTAAACTATTAATTATCAAAACTAGTATAATGACATTTCAAGAACAAATAAAACAAGGAATTCCAAATATCTTACCACAACCAAGTGCATACGACAATAATGTCAATCACGCACCAAAACGCAAAGAGATATTGAGTGATGAGGAGAAAAAGCTCGCCTTAAAAAACGCATTGCGCTATTTTGAGAGTAAACATCATGCAACTCTATTGCCAGAATTCAAAGAAGAGCTTGAAAAATACGGAAGAATATACATGTATCGCTTTCGCCCAACGTACAAAATGTATGCACGTCCAATAGACGAGTATCCAGGAAAGTCAACACAAGCAAAAGCAATCATGCTAATGATACAAAACAACTTGGACTATGCAGTAGCACAGCACCCACACGAATTAATTACCTATGGTGGGAATGGTGCTGTCTTTTCAAATTGGGCACAATATCTACTAACGATGAAATATCTATCAGAAATGACAGATGAACAAACGTTAGTCATGTATTCTGGTCACCCGATGGGTCTGTTCCCATCACACAAAAATGCTCCTCGTGTAGTCGTAACCAACGGAATGATGATACCTAATTACTCTAAACCAGATGATTGGGAGAAATTTAATGCCCTAGGAGTCACACAATATGGTCAAATGACTGCAGGAAGCTATATGTATATTGGCCCGCAAGGAATTGTACACGGGACCACTATCACAGTGCTTAATGGAGGTAGAAAGATCGCTAAAGAAGGAGAAGGCCTGACAGGCAAACTATTTGTAACCTCTGGACTAGGAGGAATGAGTGGAGCACAACCTAAAGCAGGAAACATAGCTGGCTGCATAACAGTATGTGCAGAAGTAAACCCTAAAGCTGTACACACAAGACATTCTCAAGGCTGGGTAGATGAAGTAATCACAGATATAAATGAATTAATCACTCGCGTTCAAAAAGCACAGAATAACAAAGAAATTGTTTCTATTGCCTACCAAGGTAATGTCGTAGATATATGGGAAGAGTTTGACAAACACAACTTATACATCGACTTAGGTTCTGATCAAACCTCATTACACAACCCATGGGCAGGAGGCTATTACCCAGTGGGATTAAGCTTTGAAGAAGCTAAGAATTTAATGGCTAATGACCCTGATAAATTCAAAGAACACGTACAAGAGTCCTTAAGGCGCCAAGCTGCAGCAATAAACAAGCATACAGCCAAAGGAACGTATTTCTTCGACTATGGAAATGCATTTTTACTAGAAGCTTCAAGAGCTGGTGCAGATGTAATGGCCGCAAATGGAATAGACTTCAAATACCCAAGTTATGTACAAGACATCATGGGGCCAATGTGTTTTGACTATGGCTTTGGGCCATTTAGATGGGTATGTACATCAGGAAAACCAGAAGACTTAGCTAAGACAGATGCGATAGCATGCGAAGTACTTGAAGCTATGATTAAAGCCTCTCCAATAGAAATTCAACAGCAAATGGCAGATAATATCCAGTGGATAAAAGGAGCTCAAGAAAACAAACTGGTTGTAGGGTCTCAAGCACGTATACTATATGCAGATGCTGAAGGCCGCATTAAAATTGCGAAAGCCTTTAATGACGCTATTAAAGCAGGTAAAATAGGCCCTGTAGTATTGGGACGAGATCACCACGATGTATCAGGAACTGATTCACCATACAGAGAGACGTCTAACATCTATGATGGCTCTAAATTTACAGCAGACATGGCGGCGATTCACAATGTAATCGGAGACAGCTTTAGAGGAGCTACATGGGTATCTATCCACAATGGAGGTGGTGTAGGATGGGGAGAAGTAATCAATGGTGGTTTTGGCATGCTACTTGATGGTACAGTAGAAGCACAAAAAAGATTAGAATCAATGCTATTCTGGGACGTAAACAATGGAATCGCAAGAAGAAGCTGGGCTCGTAATGATGAAGCTATATTTGCTATTCAAAGAGCTATGGAAGTAGAGCCATTGTTAAAAGTTACTTTGCCAAATATAGTATCTGATGACCTTTTGAATTAAAAGAACAACTAAACAAATAGATATATGAGATTCATTAAATTCATTCCAGTTATTGCTATAATGCTATTCGGCATAGCATGTAGTAGTGTAAGAGTAAATACTGATTATGATCAATCAGCTAACTTCTCTACATACAAGACCTTTGCCTTCCTAAAAGAAGGAATTGACGAAGTTAAAGTTAGCGATTTAGATAAAAGAAGAATTCTAAACGCTATTGAAAATGAATTGATTGCCAAGGGATTTGTAAAAGCAAATGAAAAACCAGACTTTATTATAAACATTTTTACCACCGCAACAAAGAATGTAAATATCTCACATAATAATTACTATCGATCATGGGGGTATTATGGCTACGGACCTTACTGGGGGCCTGACCATACAAGTGTCACAACCAACATTGAAGGAACACTATATATAGATGTTTTAGACACAAAGACAAAAAACCTAGTATGGCAAGGTTCTGGACAAGGAGTTATATCACCTAACCAAAAGCCAGAAAAAAAAGAGGAAAGAATTAAAACGTTTGCGAATAAAGTTTTAAGTAACTTCCCTCCAATGAAATAATAAAAAAGCAGGAATTGAATTGAGGGCACTGAAAAAGTCCTAAAATAGTATCAGGG
>NZ_WMJY01000062.1 GCF_009711055.1 Myroides pelagicus | reverse complement strand
TTTAAATGCTGTTGCATTTATTTGTTGAATCTAAGCATTCAATTGGAACATAACTAAAGAGATTACTACTAATCTAGCCTCTATAGAGACAATAATAAACAATCTCGTGGAAAATAGCATTAAATATGGTAGTACAATTATTCATTGTACATTATGACAGTATAAAAAACAACTGGTTCTCGAAATAAAAGACAATGGAATAGGAATTGACCAAAATGAGATTAGTCTTATATTTAGAAAGTTTTATCGCGTTATCCAGAATAATGTTCACAATACTAAAGGTCTTGGAATAGGTCTGTACCAAATCAAAAACATTATTGATCAACAAAATGGATCAATCAATGTCAAGAGTAAGATTAATCACGGAACAACATTTACTATCAAATTACCTTATGAATAGGATTCTTTTAGTAGAAGATGATATAGACTATGGTATTGTGGTGAAACAATACTTAGAGATTAGTGGATTTGAAGTTGTTTGGGCTTCAACGCCAACCCCTGTATTCGAATATTTAGATCAGTATTCCTTTGATATTGCTATCCTTGATATTATGCTACCGATTAAAGATGGCTTTACTTTAGCTAAAGAAATAAATACTAACTATCCCCATCTACCTTTTTTATTCCTTACCGCAAAAAATCAAAACTTTGACAGACTGATAGGATTAAAACTAGGAGCTTCTGACTACCTCTCTAAAACTTGTGACCCGGAGGAGCTTAAAATTAGAATTGATAATATTCTAAAAAATCAAATTAATCGTACAACCAAATTAGATTATTATCAATTGGGTGCTTATCGATTTTACCCAGATCAATTAAAACTAACTATTAGCACAAATACCCATCGTTTAACAGAGCGAGAAAGAGATCTATTGGCTCTCCTTATCTCTTATGATAAACAAATCGTCGAACGAAACTATATCCTTCAACAATTATGGCCTGCTAATGATTATTTTAATGGGAGAAGTTTAGATGTATTTATTACTCGATTACGAAAATATTTAGCTGAAGACGAAAATATACAGATAACCAGTATTAGAGGTCTAGGTTTTGAAATTGACTTAGCATTAAAGGAAAAAGAATAGCGTAGATTATTACTCTGAAAATTGGAACTTGTCTAAAAAGTCTTGTTTTATTTCTTTGCGATTCTTTAATTTAATAAGTGTGTTAATACACTGCTCTTTGTATTGATTCTTACGTGTTAACAAAAACAAATTATACGTAGACCAGGCATAATTAGCTAAATAGTCTGTAAGCTCTCCAAACATTTCTTCACTAAGCTCAAAAGACTCTACTGCATTTTTATACTGTTGCAGTTGTGTATATAATATCCCCCGAATTAGATTTACTTCACTCTTTCGCTGCAATGTCCAAGTATTATTTTGAATATACTTTTCTTCCGCTAGTATTAAATTACTAATGCCTAATTCATAATCACCAATACTAGTAGAAGTAAGCCCTATACCGTAATACCCACTAGGTTTTTCCGGAAATGTAATCACTAACTCTTCGTATTTTTTTCTAGCTAACCCAATATTACTCACACGCAAAGCAGACTCCGCTAATTCTTCCTTGAACTTGTCACTAATCCCATTTGCTAAACTATCAGCATAATAGTAATAACTAACAGCCGCTTTATGCTTATCTTGTCTCGTCAAAGCTACACCGGTAAAAAAATAAGCATCACATAAATGCTTATCCTTTTGTATAATTTGATAAAAAGCTTTTCCTGCTAAGCTCGTATGTTCGTCTGAGTTTAATGCACGAATACCTATATCATATAGCTCGTGAATCGACACATCTTCACTAGGACAAATAAACTTGTAATGTTCTATTCGATATACATCATCTATATCCTGCCCTATCGCACTAAAACAACTAAACACAGAAAACACAAAAATTATATAGAATTGAAACTTAAACATAATTTACTTTTTGTAAACTAACTCACCATTGGGTGAAGCATCGAAAAACTCTTGTTGCATCTGCTCATCAATACGTTCAGGAAATAACACCCCATTCAAGTGATCATATTCATGCTGTAAAATTACGGCTGTATATCCCTCTACTATTTCCTGGAAATGCTGCCCCTCTAAATCGTAATAAGTAATTTGTATTGCTAAACTTCTAACAACTTCTTCATAGCGTTCAGGAATAGATAAACACCCTTCCTCTCCAATGCGTTTAACCTTAGAATACCAAACAATTTCAGGATTAATAAAAAACTCAAAAGGTTGATCCTTCTTGTCTAAGCGTTGAGCTAAAAAAACTCGTCTATTCACTCCAATTTGAGGAGCTGCTATCCCTACTCCAGGCTTTTCCTCATCACGTACAGTAGCATACAAACGAGAAATCAACAATTTCAAATTTGGATCTCGAGGCTCAACAGGAGTACAAACTTGATGAAGAATCTGATTATCAATTTCATCTGTAGTTTGTAAGACACGTAGAGGTAACTGGCTTGTCCCTTCGCTTAATAGGGCTAATTCCTTTTCTGTAAGAATATTATAACTATCCATTAGAATACATTTTGACAGTAAAAGTAAGGATTAAAAAAGACATTATAATAAATAACTTGCCCCCGTCTTAAATCAAACAGATTTTCATAAGCGTTTTATAAATTATACTAGCGAATACTTTCTGCGCTGTTTTATAATTGATTAAGTTACTGCAACTGTTAATCTACTTACTGACATTGCTTTTCCGTGCTTCCTGGCTCTTTGCTTGCCAAGAACCTACTTCTGGGCAAGTAAACTGCAGGGATACTGTACTTATAGCAGTAACTTGGCACCAAATACCATTATTCAGAAACCTCTATGAGCTAAAACAAGATACTTATTTAAATAAAAAAAGTGTTTTTGCTATCTAGGACAAGACATATAGTACATAAAAAAAGTTCAAGTTATAGTAACTTGAACTTTATATCTAAGCAGCTTCAATAATAGAAGACTCTATTTCCTGATTTGTTTCCACATTTTCACTTGGTATTTCCGGTATTGGATCATTAATAGAATTAATATTAGGTCCCTCTTCCTCATCATCATTTTCACTAGACCTTCCCAAAACCTCACTAGGTTTATATCTACCAAGCTTAATATCGAAGTTATCAGAATTACCAGTGATTTTCATAGGGATACCTATTATTCCTAAAGGAGGTAAACCTAATCTAAGACCAATATTCATCTCACCATCAAGACTAACTTGTCCCTCAAAACGAGGTCTAAAACCTGCCATTTTCATCTTAGTCCGTTCAATCGTCAATACATTATCTTTTACACTTGAGAGAATATCCACTTGATTCACATTACTCTTTTCTATGGACTTCGCATCAGTTTTATCAGCTATTGCTCCTAAAAGTTTAAACGATTTAAAAGAGACATCTTCTAATGTCAAAACACCATCTCCTACTAAAGAAGGCATAATAGGAAACATACCACTATTCAGGTTACCTTTTAATTTATAATCTAAAGAAACAACTCCATAGGTATCTTTCGCCATACTTACCATTTCTCTAAACATTGGTACTTCCTTATATGCACGTTGAATGTCAAAATTAAACGCCTGAATAGAATAATCAAATGATGCCTTTCGCAGATTATGAGGACGATAACTTCCTTGCATTTCAACATTAGTACCTATCATATCAAATTTAGCTTTCGCTAAATCAATTTGTCCATTATGAATAGATAACTCTCCTTCAAAATCATTAATAGCATAATCAGTGTACTTAACTTTATCACCATTAGCTCTAAAAACAATATTTACATTTTTAGGTACTTGAATTACTCCACTATTTTTACTAACATTACTACCTGTATTATTATCAGCATAAACCATAAATTCATCAATATTCATGTAAGGTGTGTTTAAATCAAACTGACCTTGCAGAACATCATCTTTCAAAAGATAGTCAATTACATTAGTTAAATAACCATTCATATTAAACTCTGAACTACCATATCGCGCTAAAAACTTGTTAAACTCCATTTTCTCTTCAGAAAACTTAAATACACCTTTTTTGATATGTAATGGTTTAGGAAATAACTCAGAAGAAACAAAGATATTATCAACTTCAAATCTTCCTCCATTCCTTAGCTTATCAAAATGTCCATTCACAGCATCACTTTGCAATCCTGATAAAAATAAATTGGTTCTCACTTTTCCTTTTACATCTAAGCCATCTAATTTGAATAATTTATATATGTTATCAATGTTCAATACACCTTTAGAACGAACATTATAACGTAAATTATCTAGATTATACAAACTAGCTGCTAATTGAAAAGGCTCATTGGCTATTCTAAAATCAATAGGCATAACCTTTATAGATAAATCATAAAGTGAACCACGCTTACTTGTTACAATTGTATGTACATTTATATCTTCAACTGGTAATTCAGGCATCTGATCAAATCTAAGATAACCATCCTTCATTTTAAAATCAGCATCTATTATTGGGAAACGTTTACGACTTGGTTCAAAACTTCCACTCACTTGACCATCTAGCTGCGCAATTCCTCTAATTTCTAAATCAGTTACTGGTAAAAATTCTTTCAGAGTAGATAAATCAATATTTGCTTTAATATTTCCATCAAGGTCATAATTACGCATATTTTTCAGTAAAACTTTACCTTCAATTTGATTATCCATAGCCATAAGATTCAAATGAGAAATATTCATTCGAGTATCTTTATATTCTGAAGTTGCGTTATTAACATCAAAGTCAACTTCTACATGAGACAAACCTTCTGGTAATTGAGCAAATTTAAAAAAGCCTTGTTTCAAAACTCCTTTAACATTAAAAACTGGAATACTGGAAATAATAGTATCATTAGTCGTTTTTCTTATAGTGCGAGTAACAATAACGTCTTTAGAATAAACACCATCCCACTGTCCATTTAATACTAAATCACCACGCATATCGAAACCACTTAGTCCTACAGCCTTACTAAAAAGTTCAAGGTTCAACTCTGCATTGACACTCCCCTTTGTAACCAGTGAATCTAATCCTCTACTACTAAAATCTATTCGACTCTGTTTTCCATCTACAAAGAAGTTCAAGCTATCTATACTAATCGTATTAGCTTGCATATCTAAGTTTGGTAGTTCAAAACTAAAACCTAAACCAAGATTCTCTAATGGTTTACTCAACTTACCATGCCTAAAAAACCCATTCTTCACTTTTAAGTTAAGGGATATATCAGGGGCTAGACTATCTACAACAACATATTTCCCGTCTAATAAAAAGTCGCCACTCACAGATCCTTTTATCTCAGTGTTAGCTATCCATTCCTGGTACTCTGGTGGGACAACTGAAAGTAGTTGCTCCAGTGAGGAGTTTACTGTACGAATATCAAATAGCATATCATATCCATTATCTATGAAAGCAAATTTACCTTTAAAATCTACAGGTAAATCTTTAATTCTAATATCATTTCTCTCAAAAATTAGAGTTAAAGATTTCGTATCCACCTGAGTAGAAAGCTTGGCTAATATTGGTTTCTCTTTAATATAATGAACTCCATCAAAATTCAAATCAAAAGACTGGATACGTATAACACTCTTTAAATCAAAAATAGCATCTGACATATTTCCACGGCCAACATAATCAAACTTCTGCATTACAAAGCTTAATTTACTAGCATAATCATTATAGATTACTTCTGCCTCCTTTATATACAAACGTGCGATTTTAAGCTCTAACGCTTTATCTTCTTCTTCAATTGTATCAGAACTACTATAGAAAATATCATAATTAGATAATCCATTTTCAGTGACACTAACATTAATAAAAGGTTTATCTATATAAATACGATCAAAACTAACTTTACCTGTAATTAAAGCAAATACGTTTATTCCTAAACTTACACTCTCCGCCTCAAATAATTCTCCAACAACAACTGACTCGCTAAAAGCTCCTTCAATGGAAGGATTTGAAATAGTAGCTGTCAAATATGGAAACTTTTTATAAAAGGACAGATTAATATCGTCAAAAGCTACATCACCCTTTATAGTCTCTTTAATAACAAAATGTACTTTTTCATTAATTGTATCCTTGAATAACATAGGTGTCCCCCACATTACAAGCAATAGCGCAACTATTAAACTACTACAAATAACCGCCAAACGTTTAACTATAGCACCTAGTTTTAAACTCATAATCGTAATAAAATTAACAAATACAAAGAAACATATTTTTTCGCAATACAATCCAAAACCAAAACTAAAAACTCGCAATAAAATATTAATAAAAAAATATAGTATTACGAAAATTCTCATATAGAGACTTTAGAATAATAAAAACAAAAAAAGCCTGACTACATATGTAA
>NZ_WMJY01000061.1 GCF_009711055.1 Myroides pelagicus | reverse complement strand
CTTTATTGAGAAAAGCGTCCTTTTTAGATTCTTCTAAATAGGGCGTTTTTTAATATCTGAATATTCCACCCTATTAAACATATAGACCAAAAGAAATTCTCTGGTGCTATAAAAACGCTACAAACTGGTATGGTTTGAACTGAATCTTTACAAAACAAACCCAGGTACTCATCATCAATAGGTTATTTCGTGATAGATAGTAAAACTTTTTAAATGTGAACTTGTGTGATAAAAATAGGTTTTTATTGATATTTTGTTAATACAATACGATTATATTTTATCATAATGTAATTTTTTTGATTATTTGTTGTTTTAAAAGAAAAATCACTAAATTATGAAAAATTATTTTGCCGAGTACTTTGGAACCTTTTGGTTAGTTTTAGGAGGGTGTGGTAGTGCACTGTTTGCCGCTGGCATACCCGGAGTTGGTATCGGGTTTTTAGGTGTAGCACTTGCCTTTGGTCTTACTGTTTTAACCGGGGCTTATGCCTTGGGCCCCATATCAGGAGGACATTTTAATCCTGCTGTATCTATTGGAATGTTTGTCTCTGGTAGACTGAGTTATAAAGAACTTCTGCCTTATATATGTTCTCAGCTATTGGGAGCTATTACAGCTGCAGGAGTGTTGTATGTGGTGTTTTTAGGAGGAGAGACTACAGTTATTGATAATAATCTTCCAGGAGCTTTTGCTGATAATGGTTATGGAGATTTATCACCTACTGGGTTTGATGTTATATCAGCCTTTGTGATAGAACTGGTTTTAACTGCTTTTTTTATTATCGTTATACTAGGGGCAACTGATAAAAAAGCAAACAGTAAATTCGCAGGAATAGCTATTGGTCTTTGTTTAACTCTTATACACCTAATCTCAATTCCTATTACAAACACCTCTGTTAATCCAGCTCGTTCTATCTCCCAAGCAATTTTCGTTGGAGGAGATTATATCTTTCAACTATGGTTGTTTATTTCTGCACCTATTTTGGGCGCTGTAATAACAGGAGTTGTTTGGAAGTATTTATTAGAGGATAGCAAATCCTAAATTAGAAAGACGTCAATAGGGCGTCTTGTTTTTTGTGTATAAGTTCCATTTTTTTGAGGTAAAAAGTACTTATTCAGATTATAATTACTATTAAAATGGGATCTCAAAAGTAATAAAGCTTGAGAATTTTACCCTGTAATAATAGTGTTTTTTTTAGTTTAACAACTGACTGTTAACCTCTCAAGAGCGTAGATATACGCAAAGGTTATAATAAAAATAAATAAAGAAAAAAAACGACAATTTAAAATTTTGTTAAATTTAAGATTTTAGATATTGTTTTTCTATCAATTAGTGAGATATATATATTAAAAACCTAATAATATGTTAGATATAGTAGTGTTTGATTAATTTTGTTAAAGTATGACTTGTGTATGCCTTTTATTTTTTAAAATTTATTAAATTACAAGTAGAAACCACAAAGGATTAATGCTTGTTTTAATAGTGTATTAATCAAGACTTAAGATAATAAGGTGATGCCTTATATCTATTTTAGGAAAATGAATTTATTATATAGAATTATAATAATAAAAAGTGTGCTTTTGGAGTGCAAACAATAAAACAATTTTTTTTTTCGACCATCCTACTGTAGGATATAAAAAATAACAGAAATTAGCCAAGAAAAAGTCCTTCAATTTGAAGGGCTTTTTTTAATTAAAATAATCCGTAAATAAAGGTTTAACTCCCAGATAAAAATGATGGCTCAAAGGTTAATCCTAAGAGCCACCTGTTTTTACAATTTCGTAGGTAGAATTGTAAATGCAATTATTTTTATTGATTTAGTTTGTTTTATTTAGTAATTTCTCACAGCATAACGCAGTTAGAGTAAAGGATAAAAGAGCTGCTGTTAATCCAAATACATTAGCATCTAGTCCATAAGGTAGCTTAGTTTTAGCAATAATAAGTCCTATGGAAACACCTCCTCCTATAAGCATTGATACTAACGCAGCTAAAGGATAAGGCTTTTTTAAAACTAAGGCTGCAACAACAGGAACCAATAACCCAGAGACCATAAAAGCATAAGCATAAAGCATTAATGAAAGTACATTTTGCATGGTTGAGGCCAATAAAATAGCTAGTATTCCCAGCAGTAGAGTGGAGAGTTTAGAAAGGCGAATAATGCTTTTTTGCGTTTTCTTTTTACTTTTAGGGATCAAGTCACCCACTATATTTCCTGAGGCTGCCATCAAACAGCTATCGGCAGTTGATAAAACAGCCGATAAATAAGCCGCCATAACCACTCCGGTTAATCCAATAGGAAGGATGTTTTTAATAAGTAATGGTAAACCTAATTCAACATCATTTAAAGTACCCCCAGGTACTGCAACTAAGTTTTGCTCTATAGCGACTTTAGCCATCATACCTAAAATAACGCCTGTAAAGGCCATTAGTGGCCATTCTAGCACTCCTGCAAAGTACCAAGCCTTCTTAGCTGTCTTCACGTCCTTACAGGCGAAAATTCGCTGGTATAAAGTCATGCCGACAAACCAGATCGGAATGATCGTAACGCTCCAATTGACAATTTGCTGCCAAGAGATATTTTTAAGCGATAGCATATCTTCACTTAGATAAGGAAGAATGCCTTGCATACCTCCTAATTTGTAGTAACTCATCGGAATAGCCACAAGCATTAACCCTCCTAATAGGATAATCCACTGTACGGTGTCTGTGTAGATTACCGCTTTCATGCCTCCTAGCATGGTATAAAATACGGCAATTGCCCCCATAATCCACAACATGGTTTGTGAGTCGATAGCAGGAAAAGCAGCTGTAGATAGTTTAGCACCAGCTAGAAACTGTGAGCTTGTAAAGCCTGTGTAGCCAATAATACAAATCACCGCGGCTACTAAGGCTACTTTTTTATCGTATAAATAACCAAAGACTTGAGGAAGTGTTAGAAAGTGACGACCTCTTTTTTGTTGCCAGTCAAAGACACGTGGAATTAAAAACACAGCACTGAGCCATGCACCGATAAGCCCTGTGAATAATAACCAAGAGCCTGAAAGCCCCATGGTAAAACCAACTCCTCCAAGCCCGATGGAAAAGCCACCACCTACATCAGTGGCTACAACCGATAGGCCCACGTGAGAGGCTGATAGCTTCCCACTGCCGGTATAATAGTCTCGCTCGTCTGTGTGTTTGTTGGCAAAGTAAAATCCAACGGCTAACATGGCTAAAAAGTAAATAATAAATATAAGTATGTCAATCCAGTGTGGCATAATGTTTTGTTTGTATGTGTTATAAATTGTTGTAGATACTAGTTTTTTTGTTTTTTCTTTTGTAGAATCTAAAGCATTAGAGGTAATTTACAGCTTGTGTGTAAGTTGAATGTTTTTATTTTCAAAAAGTAAAAGCAATACGTTACTCGCTCTCTATATAATAGAAAGGAGTGACTATTTTTTAATTAGGAAAATCAAACAGACAAGCCTTTGTCATAAATGGTTTAACCACAGATAGTCTGTCTAAAGTGTACAAATGGCAGTTGTCTAGATAGAAGTCTTAGGTTTACCTTGTTTGTCTTGGGCTAAAAGTAGCTAAACAAAGTGATACTGCATGTTCGCTTTTGCATTGTCAATTGCACTGTGAATTAGCATAGTAGCTTTTAGGGAGTTTTGAAATAATAGAGATAATACTTGTTTTGTTAAACGGTAAGTATGACTAATCATAATAAAAATTTAGGCAACCGCAATTCTACTCACGATTTGGTTGTTTGATTTTTTTCTGAAATTGGCGTAAAGGTTTTTGATAACACTATTACGCAAATGAAGCTACTGTTGAAATTGTAGCGATACAGATACAATTGTTAAAAATTGTGCTTTCAATAGTTTTATTTGATGTAAATATACTAAAAATAGGCTAATTGTCTTAAATATATAGATTTTAATATATTTGTTTAGTGAATTATATATGTATAAATGTTTTAAAATATAATGTAATTAGGACTAGGGGTGGACTATAGGTTTGTATTTTCTTTCTAAGTTGTGTGATTGTTGTGTTTTGTTTAAAAAAAATTGTTGTCGTTTCTCTATGTGGGAATTCAGCGTGCTATTTTATGGATGACTATAAGTATAATCTAGGAGTCTATCGATACTTAGTAAATATTTCAAAAGAAACAACATTTTTAAGTGAACCCTTAATTGTTGTTTTGCAAAAAAATAGCTATAATAATTGATTTTAAAAGAAATTTTAATTTGCCGTATTTTTTTTACGGCAGTATGGTTTGGTTTTGTATATTTGTATAAACTAATATATACATTTAAGATGTTAACAAGCTTTACTGTAAGAAATTTTAAAAGTTTTAATGAGAAATTTGTGTTTGATTTAAGCGACACAAATGGTTATAGTTTTAATAAAGATAGTGTGATTAATGGAGTTGTTGAAAATGCAATAGTATATGGTCGTAATGGAGTAGGGAAATCAAATTTAGGGTTAGCGGTATTTGATATAATTGAGCATTTAACGGATTTTGAGCATGGTGATTCGGAATATTTACATTATTTAAATGCTTTAAATAATGAAGCGTTTGCAACATTTAAATATGATTTTGTTATTTCTACTTGTAGAGTTAGCTATGTATATAAGAAAAATGAAAAACGAACATTAATTTATGAAAAACTAACAATCGATGGCAACTTAATTGCTGAAATCGATAGAAAGAAAAGTAATGAAGCAACTATAAATTTAAAAGGGGCAGAAAGTTTAAATAAAGATATTAAAAATTTAAATTTATCTTTATTAAAGTATATTAAAAACAACTCTGTCTTAGATGATACTGATAGTATTAATAATGTTTTCCTTTGCTTCTTGAAATTTATTGATGGCATGTTGTTTTTCCGTTCATTAGATGGTAATTCATATTTAGGGATTGAAACGGGCTCTAAAAACATACAAGAAGATATTATTGAAAGAGGAAATGTAAAGGATTTCGAAACATTTCTAAATAAAGCAGGGATTGAATGTAAATTGAGAGTTGTAAAAGAATCTGAGAAAAACATTATAGCATTTGATTTTGAAGGAAAATCAATTTCTTTTTTTAAAATCGCATCTCAAGGCACAAGAGCTTTGACACTTTTCTATTTTTGGATGCAAAGATTGAAGGAAGAGTCAAAAGTTTCTTTTCTCTTTATAGATGAATTTGATGCATTCTATCACCATGAACTATCAAGGTTAATAGTTGAGGAATTGAAAAAGCTTAATATTCAATTTGTTTTAACTACACATAATACTTCTATTATGACTAATGATTTATTAAGACCTGACTGTTACTTTGTTATGAATAAAGATAGTGTTAAATCTTTATCAAAAAGCACTGAAAAAGAGTTGAGAGAAGCTCATAATCTAGAAAAAATGTATAAAGCTGGTTCATTCGATGTCTAATATATTATTTGTTTTTGAAGGTGAGAAAACAGAAGACCAAATTGTAACAAGTTTTACGAGACATGTTTTCAAAGATAAGACCGTAATTACTTGTGCATTTTGTGCAGAAATCTATCAACTTCATAAAGTATTAACTGATGATGAAGATTTAGATACATTTTCATTATTAAAAAAAATTCCTCAGAATAAAGAGATATTGCAAGATTTTAACCGTGATGATTTTGCCGAAATATATCTCTTTTTTGATTATGATGGACATTAAACACTAGCTTCTGATGATGTGTTGTTGGAAATGCTTGAGATTTTTGATGAAGAAACAAACTTAGGAAAGCTTTATATTAGTTATCCTATGGTTGAAAGTATAAAACATTTTTCAAAGACATTAGATTTTAAAAATTTAAAAGTCGAGGCAAAAGAAAATATAAAGTATAAGAAGATGGTTTCAGAAGAATCTGATAGTATATATCAACAGTATTCAAAATATACGTTTGAAATCTGGAAGTTATTATTGATTACCCATCTGAGTAAAATGAATTATATAGTAACGGATAATTTTACTCTACCTAAAAAATCTTTTTCACAAAGAGTAATATTTCTTAATCAGAAAGAAAAATATATTGACAAGGACTCTAATGTTTCAGTTTTAAGTGGTTTTCCTGTATTTATGTTTGACTATTTTGGTTTTACAAAAGTCAGTAACATCATAGGCTGCTAAAAAAAATACATCTAACGTACTTTTAACCAGAGATAATGTCTGCTTTTCGAATGAAGTGCACAAAAGTTTGATTAAAGTCTTTGCTTTTTGCGCTTGCTAAGTTATGTTTTTTTTAAGGATCTTAACCAGGCTGAGTTACCCTTGTGTATATTCCGATGAAAGTGATACCGTATTAGATGCTTGCCGGAAAGTAGACTGTGCAATATTGGATGGAATATCAATTTTAATGAAAATAACTTGTTTTTTTAGTACGTATTGCATATAACACTTATTGTTTGGCGTATTTTAATCTAATTTTAGAGAATATCTATATTTGGATATTCCGGTTTGATTTGTGCCAGTGATTTCGGAGTATTTGTCTTTTATGGTAATATTTAGTATTTTTAGTGTAATTAAATTAATTGTTTGTTGTGTTATGCTTGATACAGATATTCTAATTAAAAATGGTGGTTTTTCTAAAGAGTTTGAAAAAAACCAAATTATTTTCTCGCAAGGAGATTCTCCTAAATACTTTTATCAAATTATAACAGGAAGGGTAAAAATGAATAATTACAATCAAGAAGGACGTGAGTTTATTCAAGGTGTATTCTCCTGTGGGGAAAGCTTTGGAGAACCACCACTTTTTATTGATCATAATTATCCTGCGAATGCTATTGCCATTGACCCCACTACAATATTAATGATTGATAAGCTGGATTTGTTTGAGATTTTAAAGAGCAATCCAAGCTTGTGTTTCGATGTCTTTAAAACTTTATCCAACAAGCTCTTATATAAAAGTACCATGGCTCCTGTTATATCGTGTAATGATTCTCAAAGA
>NZ_WMJY01000060.1 GCF_009711055.1 Myroides pelagicus | reverse complement strand
TGCATTCTACATACTTAATTCACGGTGCGAAACTTCATAAAGATTTAGAAGTAGGCTTGGTTGAAGGTGCTGTTTTTGAGTTTGAATATGCGTTGAGTGAGATGAATGATGAATCTTCTCTGTCTGGAGGGTTGACCTTTTTCTTAGTGGATTCTAAAGCTAACGTAAAGAAAATGGGGTATGGAGGGTCAGGATTAGGCTACGTGTATAATATAAGCAATAGTACAGAAAACAAACCAGGAATAGTGGGTGCTTATTTAGGTATAGGCTTTGATGTAAACGGTCATTCTAAGAGTGAATATGTAACGAAAGCTTATCAGTTGCGAGAGGCAATTTCACAACAACGTTATTTAGAACAAGGGACGACAAGTTATAAACTGTGGAATCATTTATATGACAAGCATATTACTTTTCGTGGAGGTTTTATGAATGATTATAGAGGTTTTCCTGTTTTATATACTCATTATTACGGTAATGAAGTTGATGAAAGTGCACCTAATTACGCACAATTAGATTACAAAACTGGTCAGTATATTTTTGGTAAAAACGACAATGCTCCTAAATTTGATATTACTAACGGAGGTGCTGATCCCAATCCTAATTTTCAAAAGATTATAGTTGAGATAAAGGCAAGTGAGGATAAAAAGTCAACTATCATATCAGTTAAAAGTAGAGTAAATGGTCAAGACTTGATTCTAATAGATCATTTTAAATATGATACTACTTTTAAGACGTTTCGTCAATTGGGAATTAATACGCCAGATGAGGAGCTGTATCAGTATGATGTACCAATACCTGATAAAGTAAAAAATAGGTTTTGTTGGAGCGACTGAAAAAAATCGTGAAAATCGTACAATAGTTCGAAATTTAAGAGTGTCTCCTATTCAAAATAGCTTTGCTTTAGATGCTATTGAAGAAGAAATTTGTGTGAGTGAACTGAGAGATAGTAAAGGTGTATTTGCTAAGATGACAATTATGGAGCCGGAAGAATTTATATTAGATTACACTACCTTTCACTTTACAGATCATGAGGGCAATATTATTGGTGATTCTAGTTTCGAGGAGTCCGGTAAAGGGATGTGGCAATTTGATGCTTCTCGTAGCGAATTGATATTCAGACTTTATGATTTGGATTTTATAGGTGGAGATCAGCTAGAGGTTTATTATACAATTGAAGGTGTATCAAAAGACGGAAATAGATTTGTCAAATCGGAACCTGCATTAGCTACGATAAAAGGTATTTCATGTGGTGCTACTATCAATAAGCATATCCAAACAATACTAAATTTGTACTAACGTCAGTTAGTACGCATAAATAATATTTAGGTTGCTGATTATGTGTTTTTTTAAATGCAGTTGTTTACGAGAAAGTGATTAAAGCAAAATAATTAGTTGATTATCATGGTTATATAATTAACTAATTATCATAAGGGCTAATAGACAATGCTCTTTAAATAAGAAAATTCCCTATTTTATATTTATCTAGAAAACAGAGTGGCACTAGCGTATAGGTGTTTGCTCTGTTTTCGCGTTTACAACTGTTGTGAATTGAGATACTCTGTCCTTTTAGAAGGTATCATCAATAATTACACAGGAGTGTTGTAGGCAATAGTATAAACAAAAAAGGCGTTATATTTAGTAGAAGCTTACTTCTGCTAAGAATAACGCCTTTTTATTTCTAAATAAAGCAGATCCTTTAGTTGTTTCTTAAATTATATTTCGATGACAAACTCATCTTTAGGTACGCGAACTTTCTTCATATTTCCCATCCAGTCATTGGCTTTATCAGCATGTCCTACATAGATAAGCGATACACTTTTTAGTCCGTATTTTTCTAATTCCAATACGCGATCCACTACGCTATTGTCAAAACCTTCTGCAGGTGTTGTATCTACTTTTAATTCAGCTGCTTGAGCTAGTGCTAATCCAAGGGCAATATAGGTTTGACGAGCTGTATGTGCGAAGTTTACCTCATTGGGTTGGTTTAGATAGATGTCTTTCAACTTGCTTGTATAAGCGTCAAATCGCCCTCTAGGAAGTCCTCTTTCATCAGTAGTATAGTCATATACTTTGTCGATGCGCTCGGCTGTATATTTATCCCATGCTGCCAGTACGATGATGTGAGAAGCATCACGCATACACTCTGGGTTCAGTGCTCCTTCGACTAACTTTTCTTTTACAGACTGATCAGATACCACAATCACTTTAAAAGGTTGGAGTCCTGATGAAGTTGGTGCTAAGCGAATGGCTTCTACGATTTTATCAATGTTTTCTTGGCTTACTTTTTTTGTTGGATCATAGGCTTTTACCGCATGTCTCCAATTTAGGTTTTCAATTAATGACATAGTATTTTACTTTCTGTTTTTCGTTATTTTGTTGTCCAAGTTTATAGGACATTTTCTTTGTTTTACTGTATTGTAATTCAAGGGGCTATTTTTGCTTATTGAGAATTCGGCAAACGACCTCTTTGAGTAAATTTAGTTCTTCAGGGGTCACTTGCATGGATTCCATGAGCTTTTGTGGAATGCTACACGCTTGCTCTTTTAACTTTATCCCCTTAGGTGTTAGTGAGACCATTACGATACGTTCGTCTTGTGTGGAACGTTGACGAGAGACCAGTTCTTTTTGCTGCATGCGCTTGAGTAGGGGAGTGAGTGTTCCTGTATCTAGAAATACGCGTTCGCCCAACTGTCCAACGGCTAGTTCTGTTTCTTTCCAAAGCACTAGTAGTACTAAATATTGTGGATAAGTGATGTCTAACTCGTCCAAAAAAGGGCGATAGTGATTTACTATTTCTCTAGCTAAAGCATAGATCGGAAAGCAAACTTGGTTTTCTAAGGCTAATTGATCACTCATGTATTGTAATGTTAACTGGATCAAAGGTATGTAAATTATATTGTGTGCAATATAATTTTACAAAACATTAGCATATGTCAAATGTATAAAGACAAAAAAAAGAGAACCGAAGTTCTCTCTTACTTACTTATTGTCCTCTTTTATCATGTTTAAGATTAGCTCGTTTAAGCTTCTTCTATTAGCGGTGTATTTTTTAAAGGCTTGAGTGATTTGTTCTTTGGAGTAATGTTTGGTAATAAAATCAGCCAATTTAGGTTCTACTATTTGATTAAAGGTTAGATATTGTCCTATTTCTAAAACTTTATTTAAAAAGCATAATGGGTTCTCTTTTTGTAGTTGTTCAGCATAACAGTAGATAATTGTTTGAGGTATATCGTTATTTAATACTTCAAGCATTTTTTTATAGTTCTGTTCGCTATGGAGTATATCAAAGTATAGTTCTACATTAGAATTGTCATCATTATAGTAGGAAAAGCTATTGCGTAAGGTAGATAAGACCTTTGTTCTAAACTTGGTAAATATGTTTTGGTCATCTAAGTGTTGTTTGATAAACAAATAATCTTCTAAGTTGGGATCTGTTAAGAAGTTAGTTGCTTTTAGTTTTGCAAGTCCTTTATAGTTCTCAGTAGTAATGTAAATTTCAGTGAGTATTTCAATATAAGGTGTATTGTAGAAAGGATGATAGTTTGAGTCCATAATTTCTAAGCAATACTTTTGCGTTAATTCTATATCGTGAACTAACAAGTGTTCAAGAAACAATAGATTGTATTGATTTTCAAACCTTATAGGTTTAAACAAATGATAGTTGTCTTTGAAGTCATCAGTATTAATTAATACAATTAAGAAGAAGTATAGTTGTTCTACATCTTCGCCGAACCTGTTTTTTTTGTTGAAGTACTTGAGTAGTTTAATTATTTCAGAGGAAAATGCTTGTTTGATACTTTTATCGTTTAGCTGAGAAAATAACTTAACCAATAGCTCTAACGACATTGTTTCTAAGTGATAATCAGTTGAATCGTAAAGTGTTGAGAATAGGTTTTTTATTATTATTCCTTGCTCGGTTTGATCTTTGATATTTAGTATGGATAAGCTATAAAAGTCGGCAAATTTACCAGCAAATGTTTCAATTCGCGTGGAATTGTAATTAATCTGTCTTTCTAATAGGTACAGTCGTTTAGCACTATACTGATAGATTTCTAAACAAATTGGTTTGGTCATTGACATAGTCATAAAGTCTTGTACGGGCTTTAAGGCTAAGGTCAATAAGTCGACATACTTTTTCATGTCTTTTGCATCTGCGGACTTTCTTCTTCCAAATACAGCTTTGTGAATATCGTCAAATATTTTTTCAATGTCCTGAACAGTATAAGACAATTGCTCTTTTTTTCGAAAAGTAAGCATAAACTCCTGTTCTACTTCTTTGTTTTTTTTAAACAATTCTAAAAGCCACGTATATACCTGATCTTGTCCTGTCTCTTGTAATAGTAGAGCACTTGGTGTAAGCTTTTTTGTTGAGGTTTTCTTTTTAGTTAGTGTATTATTTTTGCTTGTTTTTTTTACTCCACTGATTTGTTGATTGACTGCTTGTAACATACAAACTCGATGGGCACATAAATCATTATCTGATTCAGTACAATCACAAGTCATATTAACAATCTGCTTGCCTTTTAACCAGATGTGAACATCAAAACTCTTAGAGTCATCGTCAACAAAGCCTACCCAATAGTCTTTATCTTCTTGATCTAATTCACGTACAACTAATTTTGTAGTATTAAACTTGTCTGATTGCTTAAGTAATTGAAGTATGGTCATTGATGAGGTTTAATTAATTTAGGATAAAGATATTTATTTTTTTGATACAAATAGTAGTCCTGCTCCTACAGGATCTACATGTGTAGTATAGACTCCTTCGCGTTGAATTAGGGCAATAAAGTCGCTGACTTGATCGTGATGAGACACTGCGTTATCGACGATTAATAGGCTATTAGGGGTTTGTAGTAATCGCTTCAAATCTGGCCAATAACTCGTGTAGTAGCTGCGCTGGGCATCTAAAAAGATGAAGTCAAAGACTGGATCTGCCGTTTCCAAAAAAGCTTTAGCATCTAGAGTCAGTAGAGTAACTGGACTAAGTAGATCAAATTGAGCTAAGTGTTCTCGAGCTTTAGCTGTGCGGGTAGCATCGATCTCTAGGGTGGTTAGTTTACCAGCTGTACTAAGTGCCGCATCGGCAAGCCATAAGGTAGAAAAGCCATTAGATGTCCCAATTTCTAAGAGATTTCTAAATTGTTGAGTTTTGACAATCGTTGAGATGAGTTCTGCCGATTCAGGCTCTAAGTTTCTCCATCGATCAAGTCTATTTTCTTTTGTGCTATCTTCTTCTTGAAAGGTTTTATATAGCCTTAGTATCTCTTGTTTGGTTTGTTTATTCATGTCGTTTGCTTTTCTAGGGTGAAGATACGATTTTTACTTATAAAAATATTAGCTACCCTCTTGTTCTATCAAAAACAGATATTCATAAACGCCTTATAGCTTTGTTTGTCTCATACTTTAGTCAGTCTTGTTTTTAAAACCTATCAGGATATACTGCAACTAATAATTGATTTACAGACATTTCTTTTCCTTGCTTTCTTGACCTATGTGAGCAGTAACTTGGCAGCAAATACTGTGTTTTTGAATATTAAAGTGTATTTTGGTGCAAAAAGAGAATATATTGTAAATTCACGGAAATAAAAGTAATGAACTAATCATGAAAAGACCCAAAACAGTACCTATAGAGGCAGTATATGATAGAGAAGAACAGCAGTGGGTATTAGGCCAAAACAATGCCTTAGGGCAACCTATTGGAGAGTGGAAATGCTGGGCTGGTGAAGGATATTTGAGCAGTAATACTTTTTTTAGTGAAGAAGGCGAGTTAATTCGTTGCGATCGGTTTCACCCCAATGGAGCACTGGCTCAGCAGATGAGTCTTGATGAACAAGGGGAGCATCAGGTGACTTACTATAAGGCGGCGGTTGATACTGATGAGTATTTTCCACATAGTCCTTTTGTCAATGCCCATAAAGCAGTTAAGCAAAACAATAGTAGTCCGAGTGCTTATCTATTCTATGACGAGTCAGATAGCCAACTATCTGTCTTTGGGGATAATCAACAAGAGATGACTTCTTTACTCAAAGCAAAAGAAGGTGAAACCGCTAAACAAGCTGTTGAGCGTCTGGATTGTTTTATTGATCTGTTGATGGAGAATGAGAATCTCGATGAGGACTATGTAGATGAGATAGATTCAGGATTTAGACCTGTAGAGTTAGAAGAAGTTTCTGCCGAGCGTTTAGCTCAATACGAACAAGACTTAGGTATTGAGTTTCCACCTTCATATAAATCTTTTGTCTTAGAAAAGGGTTTTATACAATTTGGTCAGTATAATGAGTTTAATCGAAGGCTCTTTGATGAGTATAGTCGATTAAGCGACGCATTAGGGTATTGGAATATTGACAGCGCCATAGAGTTTGATCAAACAACAAAGGAGAAATTGGATAATATTATTACTTTTTCTTATGGCGATGAAGGCTTGCAATTACAATGGTTTCACTGTTTTGACTATAATACTTTAAACCCTGATACAGCAGAGGTGGATATAATTGACTTTGATCAAGATGACTGTCATAACCCTTTGGCTTCTTGCAGTGAGCAAATGTGTGTTGGTCGCGGATTTGACAATCATATCAGTAGAATAGTAGATATGGAAATTAGCTTGATATTAGATCAGTAGGTCTTATTAGTCTTCGATAGCATAGAGTCTATGGAAGACTATTTTTGTTTGAAGGCACTAGGTGAGCAGCCAAACTTGTTTTTAAAAGCAGTAGAGAAGTGTCTTGGGTTTTTATACCCGAGGAGATAGGCGACTTCACTTATACTGATTTGTTGATTAGTGAGTAAGCGTTTGGCTTGTTCTAGTTTTTGTTGATTCCAAAGCCCAAAGACTGTAGTGCCAAATAATTCTTTAAAGCCTTTTTTTAGGGTAAACTCGTTAGTGCCAACCCGATGAGCTAGGTCGATAAGAGAATCTTCTGCATCGAGATTATTGATGATATAATCTTTGACAGCTTGTATTTTTTCTATATCTGTTTTATTGATACTAAGTGGTTTTTGATGTCTCAGTGAGAGTTGTTCTAATTGTATGAGTAATAACTCGATAACCTTCGCCTCGATATACATACGCTTGAATGCTCCTGATCGATTGCATTGTATAATATCTACTATGAGTTGATACATTAAGGGGGTTATTGCTTGATTTACAGGGCTAAGTAGTCCTGACTTTTCTTTGGTGATAAGGTTGTGGAACCGATCAAACAATTGATTGTCTTGAGGTAGATATTTTAGGAAAAACTCAGGTGTTAGGTTGATTTCACAGAGGTATAGATCCTTTTCTGTCCATTGAATTTGCCCAGCGTTGTTGTCCGAATAGATAATATTGTGCTGATAAGGAGAAAACTCGACAGTTTGTTTTCTCTTGTTGGTTGTAGAAAGGCTCCTACCTTTTAAGGCAAAGTGCATTTCAATAGTTTTAAAGTCACTATCAAAGCTTATAGATAGAGGCTTTTCAAAGTGCGTAGTACCTATACTAATGTGTACCCCATTAAAACAAATTTCTTTATATGTCCCCGTTGCATAGTGTTCACTAAACTGAATACTGTTTTCTATCAAGGGTTCTTTTTGCGTGAGCTTTAAGGGATACTCTCGCTCAATCAGTAGATTGTTTTGTTTATCGTATAGGCGTAGATTCATGTCTTGTTTTTTAATTTTTTTATCGGAGTTTTTATTCCCGATTGCGGATATTTTAGATCAGTCTAAAATATAGCTTTGCACAAATGTATTAATTAAATAGAATGATTCTTTATAATATAGTGTAAATAACAATGTCTTATGTCAAATATACCTTAGCTAAAAGTGTTTGAGGTTATTGTTAATCGATTTACGCTGATAGTGTTTTGGAGTATTTGAATTAGAAAGGTAAGACCATTATGAAAAGTTATTCTATGTAGAAAGTAAAAGTGTAAATTAAAATAACTTAGATTCAACAAATAAATGCAACAGCATTTAAA
>NZ_WMJY01000006.1 GCF_009711055.1 Myroides pelagicus | reverse complement strand
AATGACTAATGTTGCATTTATAACTTGAATTCACGAAAACAATGATATTACATTTTAAAATTAAGACACATTCAATTATTTGCCTGATATTTTTGTTGTGTAGCACGTTAAACTACGCACAACAAAACTACAAATTAGATGGTTATGTAAAAGATCAGACTGATGCATTACCAGGAGCAACCGTACAAGTGATAGAAGCTAATCTAGCTGCAATGACTGATTCTGCAGGTTATTTTACATTTACACTAAGAGCAGGAACCTATACCCTAAAAACTTCTTATGTAGGATACGATACATCAACCCAGACTATTGTAGTCAAAGAAGCTACTTCTATACAGACCAAGTTAGTCAGCTCAGCTTCCAAACTAAATGAAGTTGTAATCGTACAGAATAGTAAAAAGACAGACATTCGAAAGCCAGAAATGAGTATCAACAAGCTCTCAATCTCAGATGTGAAGAAAATGCCTGTAGTACTAGGAGAAACAGACGTATTAAAATCAATACTTCAAATGCCAGGAGTCACCAATGCAGGAGAAGGTGCTGCAGGATTTAATGTTCGTGGAGGATCCGCAGGACAAAACCTAGTACTGCTAGACGATGCGCCAGTATATAGCTCTTCTCATCTATTTGGTTTCTTTTCAGTATTTAATTCAGATGCTATAAAAGATTTAAAGCTATACAAAGGAGGAATACCATCGCGATTTGGAGGTAGAGCATCTTCTGTCCTTGAAGTGTTTCAGACAGACGGTAAACTAGACGATTATCATGCGACAGGAGGTATCGGAATAATATCTAGTAGAGCCAAGTTTGAAGGACCTATCCAAAAAGGCAAATCCTCATTTTTTCTAGCTGGTCGTGCGTCATACGCCCATTTATTCTTAAAATTATCAGACAACAAAAACTCTGCTTATTTCTATGATTTAAATACTCGATTAAACTTTGACTTAAATGCAAAAAATAAGTTGACTTTCTCAGGATACTTTGGAAGAGACATCTTTAGCTTTACAGACTTACTAAAGAACAACTTTGGAAATACAGTTGGATCTCTACAATGGCATCACTTGTTTAGCGACAGCTTAAGTAGTAGAATGACACTAAACTATAGTGACTATATCTATGGATTAGAACTCGATCTAGTGGGGTTTAAATGGGATTCCAATATAAAAAACTTTCAATTTAAATATGACTTCACACATGATGTGATACCAAACCTCCAATTGAAATACGGACTAAGCACCCAGTATTACAATTTTTCACCTGGCATCATGAAGCCAACAAAGCCAGATTCACAAATCAACTACCGTAAATTAGATAACAAATACGCTCTAGAAAATGCTGTATATATAGAAGCTGAACAGAATATTGGACAACACTTCAGCTTAAATTATGGATTGCGCTTCTCTTCCTTTTCAAACATCGGAAAAGAAACGATCAATCTATACGAAAACAATCAACCCGTATGGTATGACAAAGAACTAGGTTTGTATAAAATGGCAGATTATATCGGTAAACAAACCTATGCCAGTGGTAAAACAATTCAAAACTACAATAATTTTGAACCGAGAATAGGATTAGCTTACATCATTAATGACGAACAATCGATAAAAGCGAGCTACAACAGAATGGCTCAATACCTACATTTAATTTCAAATACAGCCGCTCCAACCCCCTTAGATATCTGGACACCAAGTAGCAAATACTTGAAACCAGAAATTGTCGATCAAGTAGCATTGGGATACTTCCACAATTTCAAAGAAGCAAAATACAGTCTAGAAACAGAGGTATTCTATAAAACTGGAAAGAACAAAGTAGACTACATTGATGGAGCAGAATTAATAGGTAATGAAGCACTAGAACGCGTAATCTTAGTAGGAGAATCACGTGCCTATGGACTAGAGTTAATGGTGCGAAAAAACCTAGGAAAACTAACAGGTTGGGTAGCATACACCCTGTCTAAATCAGAACAAAGAACACCCGGAAGAACAGCAGATGAACCAGGAATAAACCAAGGAAAGTGGTATAGAACAGCCTATGACAAAACACACGATTTATCAATCACAGCTATGTATGACCTAAGCACTAAATGGAATTTTGGAGCAAGTTTCACTTATCAAACTGGTCGACCAGCTACCTTTCCAGATGGTCAGTTTGACTACCTAGGCAATCGTATTCCAACCTTTGGAGCAAGAAACAGCAATAGTTTACCAGCATTTCACCACTTAGATATTTCAGCTACCTATACCCCTAATCCAACTAGTAGAAAAAACTGGAGGTCGGAATGGGTATTTGGAATATACAATCTTTATGGTCGCTCGAATGCCGCCTCGATATCATTTAGAGAGAATGCTGATATCAAAGGGCAAAATGAAGCTGTTCGAATGTCTGTATTTGGCATAGTACCAAGCGTAACGTATAACTTTAAATTCTAAATCAATGAAAACAATTATAAGTAAACTAGTACTCTTCACATTCATTCTAGGACTAATTTCCTGTGAAAAAGTAATTGATTTAGAGTTAAATACAGGAGAACCTACCTTAGTGGTAGAAGGAAATATCGATTTCAATCCAGAAAAAACAATAGACACTGTATCGGTAAAGCTTACAATGACTACTGGATACTATGAAAAAGAAATACCTAAAGTAAATAACGCAACAGTATGGATTGAAGATGGTAAAGGAAATCGCTATACACTGATAGAAGTTGGTCAAACAGGTGAATACATTTCCACTGAAGTAAAAAAAGACTTCGTAAATAATAAATATATACTACACATAGAACACAATAATCAAGTATATGAAGCAGTCGAAGAATTAATCACGACACCCGAGATCATTAAAATCGAGCAATCAAAAATCAATATCATGGGGAAAGATTTGTATCAAATTAAGTCTTATTTTCAAGATACACCTATAGAAGGGAAAAGATTAAATTATTACTTCAATTACTTTCAGCACAAAGCACTCAACCCTGAAATAAGAGTTCAATCAAATGAATTCTCAAAAGGCAATGTAATTGATGTAACCTTCCTAGATATAGACGAAAAATACCAAGTAGGTGATACAGTCACCTTAGACTTCCACCAAATATCACGTAATTACTATGATTTTTTGCATATGCTAAGTGCTAGCATAAGCAATGGTGGTGGGCCATTCCAAGCACCAATAGCACAAATAAAAGGGAATGTCAAAAATCTCACTACTCCAGGAAAAGATGCTAAAGGTTACTTTAGAGTTACGGAGAGACGAACAATTTCGCACACAATATATGAAGAATAAAAGCCAACAGTAAGTATTAACAAACAAGGCTCAGTACTGCCAAACAATAAAAGCAAAGAAAGTAACCCATAAATACCCAACTAAATAATTAAGCATAACGTTGAATCACAATAGAAAAACATAGATATCGTGAAAAACGAATGAAAATGACAAAATGGGTAATAAAAATTTCGTGTATTTATTAGTTTTTTAATTGGGAAAAAGATTACTTTTGCACCAAATAATTTTTTACTTAAAAGATTTATACTGTGGAAAACGCAAATGCCTTAAAATTAATCAAGCAAATCCAATCAGACTTAATTGCTGATGGTCTAGTGGTAAGTTCAATCGTTGAAAGTCTAAAAAAACTAAGAGAGTTTGCTCTATTAGAAGAAAAGCCTGTTTTAGTAAAAGGAATTAGATTAGCATACGAGCACATTGAAAACAACCATGCTTTTTTAATTGCAATTCCTTCAGACGAACCTGTAGAAGAGGAAGAAAATGAAAACGGTTCTGAGGCTAAGAATACTACAGAACAAACAGATTTAGAAAGTCTTCAGTATTTACTATCGCTTTTTAAAGATGTGGAAAATAAACATAATCTTGCAGATTTAAGAGAATATAATAGCAGATTTCAAGCTTTCTAACAAAGTCTGTATTTCGAAATATAAAAAAGGTCTAATTTACAAATAATTAGACCTTTTTATTTTTATTTAGTTTAAAAAGCTATTTTAGCCAATCAAACAATTAATATTATTACAATGCTTAAAACATTCAAATTCATCGCTCTATTAGAGGGTTTATCACTACTAGTTTTATTATTTATTGCTATGCCCCTAAAGTATATATGGGATAAACCAGAACTAGTTAGAAGTGTAGGTATGATTCACGGAATACTTTTCATTGCTTACATCGTAATCGCTACAGTCATTAAATCAGATGAAAAATGGAGTATGAAAACTTACGGACTTATATGTATAGCATCAGTAATACCATTTGGAACGTTTGTAATGGAAAAGAAATTATTAGAAAAAGCATAAATAAAAAAGACCAAATCTTAAGATTTGGTCTTTTTTATTGCATCTACAATAATATGAGCATGATCGAAAGCCAATTCTGGTAAATTAGCTATATCAAACCACGCTAATTCTTTAGCATCATCAGCAGCTACACCTACAATATTTGCATCAACAGTAGCCAAATAAGCAATGCTGACTACATGAGATCTAGGATCCCTAAAAGGTCGTCCGTACGCGCCTAATTGCTCTAATGAATCACAAACAATAGATGTTTCCTCTACCAGTTCACGCTTAGCCGCAACAAGTAAGTCTTCATTCTCATCAACAAACCCCCCAGGTAATGCCCATTTATCACGAAAAGGTTCATTTTTGCGCTTAATTAAAAGAATTCTTTTTTGGTTTATTTCCTCTTTAAATAGAACAATATCCACGGTAACAAAAGTCTTTGATATATAAGTCATAGTATATTTATTAAAATAGATGCAATGTTTTCTACATAATTTTTGTAAAATTCAAGAAAAAGTAGATGAAATCAAAATCTTTCTATTATATTTGCCTAGTAAAGCAATTAGTAAAAAAATGCGAATTAAATAATAATCGTATTTTAAAGAAATTAAAATGACAACTATGAAAAAATTAACATTACCGTTATTAGCTTCACTGTTTGTATTCGGAACTGCTACAGCGCAGGATTACAACAAATGGTCAGTTGACCTAAATGGTGGTTTTGCAAAACCAGCAAGAACACTTTCATCAGGTTATTCAGCAGAAACTTTCAAAAACCTACATTTAGATGGAGGTGTACGTTATAGTTTCAATAACAAGTTTGGTCTTAAAGCGTCTTTCGGTTATGACAAACTAGATGAGTGGACAAACAAAATTAACAACGAAGCTAACCACTACAGAACAAGCTTAGAAGGAGTTGTAAACTTAGGTAGAGTTTTAAACTTCGAATCTTGGACTAGCGTATTCAACGTACAAGCACACGCTGGGGGGGGATACTCTTGGTTAAAAGGTGACGGATTCACTGGAACTGATAACATGGCACATTTAATGGCTGGATTAACAGGACAAGTGAAATTACACCGTAGAGTAGCTTTAAATGCTGACTTCACTGTAATTCAAAATGCTCAACAAAACCAAAACTGGGATGGTGTTTCTGCTACAAACAGAAGTGTATTCCAAGGAACAATGTTCAATGCTACTGTTGGAGTATCTATCTATTTAGGTAAACACGCTCAACACGCAGATTGGTACGCTGAAGCAAAAGATAATACAATTATCGAAGAGTTAAGCAACAAATTAACTAAAATCGAGAACGACCTTAAAGATTCTGACAATGACGGAGTTGCTGATTACTTAGACCTAGAGCCTAACACACCAGCTAACACTTTAGTTGATTCTAAAGGTAGAACTATCGACACAAACAATAGTGGTATCGCTGACAACATCGAAAAATATATCGATGAGAAATATGGTGATTTAAACAAACCTGTAAGCTCTGATGACGCTGCATTAATCAAAGATTTAATCAACAAAGGATATGTTGCTGCTTACTTTGATTTTGATAAAGCTCAACCATCGACTGTATCAGGAGTTAACTTCATCGTAAACTACTTGAAAAACAATCCATCTGCTTCAGTTGAAGTAATTGGATATGCTGATGCAACTGGAAACCAACAATACAACAACAAATTATCTGAGAGACGTGCTAACGCAATCAAAGATATCATTGTTAAGTCTGGAGTTAACGCTTCAAGAGTTTCTACTAAAGGAGCAGGTGTAGATTCAGCTTCTGCTAAATCTTTAGCTAGAAAAGTTGTTTTCAAAATCAAATAATTAGAGAACAAGTAATTTTATATTATAAAAAAAGCGCAAGAGTAATCTTGCGCTTTTTTGCTTTATTATAATTAACTTTGTATATTCTATATTACAAGTTAACTATGAAGTTTGAGGTAACATCAGATTACAAACCTACAGGTGACCAACCTGAAGCAATACTAAAACTAAGCAAAGGAGTTTTAGATGGAGAAAAGTACCAAACTTTAGTTGGAGTAACTGGTTCTGGAAAGACATTTACTGTAGCCAACTTAATTAAAGAGGTACAAAGACCCACCCTAGTCCTAGCTCATAATAAAACATTAGCAGCCCAGTTATATTCTGAGTTTAAAAGCTTTTTCCCGAATAATGCCGTAGAATACTTTGTATCATATTACGATTACTACCAACCCGAAGCATTTATCCCTGTTACAGGACAATATATCGAGAAAGACTTATCAATAAACGAAGAACTAGAGAAAATGCGTCTAAGCACTACTTCTGCCCTTCTATCAGGAAGAAGAGACATCTTAGTAGTCGCATCTGTATCCTGCCTATATGGTATTGGTAATCCTACAGAGTTTCAAAAGAATGTAATTACTTTAGAATTAGACCAACAGATAAGCAGAACTAAGCTCCTACATAGATTAGTACAGAGCTTATATGCTAGAACTGAAGCTGACTTTTTACCAGGAACCTTTAGAATCAAAGGAGATACCGTAGAGATTTTCCCTAGTTATGCTGACGACCCATTTAGAATACACTTCTTCGGAGACGAAATTGAGGATATTGAAGTATTTGACAAAAGCACTGCTCAAGTCATTGAAAAATACACTAACCTAAACATATATCCAGCAAATATGTTTGTTACCTCACCAGATGTATTACAAAAAGCTATCTGGGAAATCCAACAAGACATGGTTAAACAAGTGGAGTATTTCAAAGAAATCGGCAAACACCTTGAAGCTAAAAGACTAGAAGAACGCACAAACTTTGATTTAGAAATGATCAGAGAACTAGGTTATTGTTCTGGAATTGAGAATTATTCACGATACTTAGATGGCAGAGAGCCAGGCACACGTCCATTCTGCCTTTTAGACTATTTCCCAAAAGACTACCTTATGGTAATCGACGAGAGTCACGTAACAGTTTCACAAGTTCACGCTATGTATGGGGGAGACCGTTCACGAAAAGAAAATCTTGTAGAATATGGGTTCAGATTACCAGCCGCATTAGACAATAGACCTCTTAAATTTGAAGAATTCGAATCTATGCAAAACCAAGTTGTCTATGTATCTGCAACACCAGCCGATTATGAACTACAAAAGTCTGAAGGCATATACGTAGAACAATTGATTCGCCCTACCGGGTTACTTGATCCCATTATAGAGATTCGCCCAACAGAGAATCAAATAGATGATTTAATCAATGAAATACAGGAAAGAGTAGAAATTGACGAGCGTATTTTAGTAACAACTCTAACAAAACGAATGGCTGAAGAACTTGCTAAATACTTCACCCGTGTAGGTATACGCTGCAGATACATCCACTCTGACGTTGATACGCTAGAACGTGTTGAGATCATGCAAGACTTACGAAAAGGACTTTTTGATGTCTTAATTGGTGTTAACCTACTAAGAGAAGGCTTAGATTTACCTGAGGTTTCTTTAGTAGCTATTTTAGATGCAGACAAGGAAGGTTTCCTTAGAAGCCATCGTTCATTAACACAAACTGTCGGTAGAGCAGCAAGAAATGTAAATGGTAAAGCTATCATGTATGCTGATAAAATAACAGACAGTATGCAAAAGACGATTGACGAAACTAACTACAGACGAAGCAAACAAATAGAGTACAACACTAAACACAACATAACCCCACAAGCAATACACAAAAAAATAGGTAGTGAATTAGTCAAAAACTCTTATGAGAATTATCAACAAGAAGCATTACAAAAAGCCGCAGAAGAGGAAATAAAATTCAAGTCCAAAACAGATATAGAAAAATTAATTAGAGATAAACGCAAAGAAATGGAAAAGGCTGCTAAAGATCTTGATTTCATTAATGCTGCCCGATTAAGAGATGAAATAAAAGTACTAAAAGATAAACTTTAAGCTTTTATAATTACCTTTGCAAAAATAGTAGGAAGATGACAAATAACGATATATTTAAAAAATTAAGAGTCGCTTTACAATTAAGAGACGACCAAATAGTAGAAATCCTAGAGTTAGTTGACTTTAGAATTTCAAAAGGAGAAATAGGTAATTTTTTTAGAAATGCTGACCACCCAAAATATGTTGAGTGTGGAGACCAAGTGCTTAGAAACTTCTTAAACGGGCTTGTAATTCACTTAAGAGGCACAAAAGAGAATCCCAAAAAACCAAAAGAAGTTTTAGCTAACAACAAAGCTCAAGAAAAAAACTTCAAAAAAGATCACACTTCTACTGTTACTAAAAAAACTAAACCGACAAGAGAAAAAGACTTTAACAAACCTAAAAAGAAGATTACTCCAGTTAAGAAAGAAGACAAACACAACCCTTTTAGTGGTATTAAATTCAATAATGGTAAGAATAAAAAAGCTTAACAAGTTTTTCTTACAATAATTAAAAAGGACAGTATATTAAAAACATACTGTCCTTTTTTGCTTAATATATTCATAATATAACAAAATAAAAAAGAGTGACCACTTGATCACTCTTTTTTTATTATATATCAGTTAATTCTAATGAATTAAGATAAAGCAGCTTTTACTTGATCAGCAGCTTCTTGAAAAGCTACAGCTGATAAGATTGGCATTTGAGATTGGTCGATTAATTCTTTTGCAACCTCAGCATTTGTTCCTTGTAAACGAACAATGATTGGCACATTAATATCATCTCCCATATTTTTGTATGCATCTACAACTCCTTGAGCTACACGATCACAACGAACGATACCTCCAAAGATATTAATTAAGATAGCTTTCACATTAGGATCTTTTAAAATAATACGGAAAGCAGTCTCAACACGTTTAGCATCAGCTGTTCCTCCTACATCTAAGAAGTTAGCAGGCTCAAAACCAGCGTACTTAATTAAATCCATAGTAGCCATTGCTAATCCAGCCCCATTTACCATACATCCTACTGTTCCATCAAGATCAACATAGTTTAATCCTGCTTCATTAGCCTCAACCTCGATTGGTCTTTCTTCAGTTAAGTCTCTATATTCAGCATATGCTTTTTGTCTGTAAAGTGCATTGTCATCTAAAGTAACTTTAGCATCTACAGCTAAGATTTTATCATCTGAAGTCTTCAACACTGGGTTAATCTCAAACATAGAAGAGTCACTTCCGATATATGCTCTATATAAAGCATCTACGAATTTAACCATTTCTTTGAATGCATTACCTGACAATCCTAAATTGAAGGCAATTCTTCTTGCTTGAAAACCTTGTAATCCTACAGCTGGATCAATCTCTTCTTTAAAAATTAAGTGTGGAGTTTTCTCAGCTACTTCCTCGATATCCATTCCACCTTCTGTAGAATACATAATCATGTTACGACCTTTAGATCTGTCTAAAAGAACAGACATATAGAATTCGCTTGTTTCACTTTCTCCTGGGTAGTATACGTCCTCTGCAACTAATACTCTATTAACTCTCTTTCCTGTTGGTGGAGTTTGTGGAGTGATTAAGTCCATTCCGATGATGTTACCAGCTAGCTCTTTAACTTCGTCTAAGTTTTTAGCTAACTTAACTCCTCCTCCTTTACCTCTACCTCCTGCGTGGATTTGAGCTTTTACTACATACCAACTTGTACCAGTTTCTTCTGTAAGTTGTTTAGCTTTCTCAACTGCTTCTTCTGCGTTGTTAGCTACTAATCCACGTTGTACTCTTACACCGTAGCTAGCTAATATTTCTTTACCTTGAAATTCATGTAAATTCATAGTGTGATACGTTTAGCTTTTTAAATAAACAGATACAAAAATAACAATTCAGTTTGAATTCCCCTAATTTAAAATTAAGTTCTATTACATTTTGTATACTATTTAACCTTGTTTTATTTATTTTAATAATTAATTTTTCTCTAATGTGGTTAAAATATATCAATATCTCCCTTTCCTTCGCGAATTATTTCAGGCTCATAACCAGACAAGTCGACAACCGTAGAGGCTGTATTGTCTCCATATCCACCATCAATAACAAGATCTACAGTATTACCCCACTTTTCTAATATTAATTCTGGATCTGTCGTATATTCTAACAACTCATCTTCGTCATATATAGAGGTGGATACAATAGGATTACCTAGCTTTCGAACAATTTCTCTAGCAATATTATTATCTGGAACGCGAATACCCACAGTCTTTTTCTTCTTAAACTCTTTAGGCAAGTCATTATTTCCAGGAAGAATAAAAGTATAAGGACCCGGCAACGCTTTCTTCAAAATCTTAAATGTAGCTGTATCAATCTGCTTTACATAATCCGATATATTACTCAAATCATAACAGATAAATGAAAAGTTTGCCTTATCAAGCTTAATCCCTTTAATCTTAGCGATACGCTCTAAAGCCTTAGAATTTGTAATATCACAACCCAATCCATATACAGTGTCTGTAGGATAAATAACAAGCCCTCCTTCTCTTAAAACCTTCACCACCTTATCAATCTCCTTCTCACTCGGGTTATCTGGATATATTTTTATAAACTGTGCCATTCCTTTTTTTAATTACAATTTACGACAATACACGTAGCTTAGCAAATCTCAATAATAATTTTTTTATTCCCCCAACATCAAACCTAATTTCTGCTTTGCGATCAGCTCCTAATCCTTCTAGATTTAATATCTCCCCTTTACCGAAGCGTTCATGCATTACTATTTGTCCTATAGATAACTCTCCATTTACCCCTGTTTTATCTGTTACCGCCTTAGTACTTCGGTCTATTGGTTTTAATCGGCGAATATTTCGTTCCTTATTAGCTGTCTCTTCGTTTTCAGTTACATAAGATGGTGGCGTACCATTAGTTGGTTTTTTAAGACGTAGCTTACTCTTATCTACATCACCAAATACATCTGAATTAATCATTGGCTTATACCTATAGTTAGTCTCCACAGGCGTTAAGTATTCCAAATATTGGTCATCAATCTCATCGATAAAACAAGAAGGATCACTATCTACTAATTTACCCCAACGATATCTTGATTGCGCATAAGTCAAATATGCCTGATGCTCTGCACGAGTTAAAGCTACATAAAACAACCTTCTTTCTTCTTCTAGTTCTGAACGCGTACTCTTACTCATCGCACTTGGAAATAAATCTTCTTCCATTCCTACGCAGAACACAGTTGGAAACTCCAAACCTTTAGCTAAGTGAATAGTCATTAAAGCTACGCGATCATCATCTCCATTATCTTTATCTAAATCTGTAGCTAAAGCAACGTCTTCTAAGAATTCACTTAAAGCACCTCTAGCCCCATCAATTTCCTTCTGACCTTCAATAAAATCTTTAATACCATTAAGTAACTCCTCGATATTTTCCATACGCGTGATTCCTTCAGGAGTAGTATCTTTCCTTAGTTCTTGAACCAAGCCAGTCTTTTTCACTACATGCTCAGTCAATTGATAAGCATCCATTGTTTGCTCAAGCGCTTGAAATGCTTTAACCATATTGACAAAATCAGTCAATTTACCTCTAGTCCCTGCGGTAATCTTCAAGTCAATTTTATCAATATGCTCCATCACTTCAAAAATTGACCTTTTATAGTGATTAGCAGCAATCGTTAGCTTATCCATCGTTGTAGCTCCAATACCACGCGCTGGATAATTAATTACTCTTACCAAAGCCTCTTCGTCTTTTGGATTAATAATCAATCGCAAATAACACAAAACATCTTTGATTTCCTTACGTTGATAAAAAGACAAGCCTCCATATATACGATAAGGAATATCTTTCTTTCGAAGAGCATCTTCCATTGCACGAGACTGCGCATTAGTTCTATACAAAATAGCGAATTCACTATTACTGGAATGATTGCGCATTTTTTCTTCAAAAATTGTAGAAGCTACAAAACGTCCCTCTTCTCCATCTGTCAGCGAACGGTGCACCTTAATCTTCGGCCCAAACTCATTAGCTGTCCAAACAACCTTTTCGAGCTTTACCTTATTCTTATCAATTACAGTATTAGCGGCTTCTACTATATTACGAGAAGATCGATAATTCTGTTCTAAACGGTAAGTTTGCACTCCCTCATAGTCTTTTTGAAAGTTCAATATATTATTAATATTCGCTCCCCTAAAGGCATAAATACTCTGCGCATCGTCACCTACTACACATATATTCTGAAAGCGATCTGACAACGCTCTTACAATTAAGTACTGCGAGTGATTGGTATCTTGATACTCATCTACTAATATGTATCTAAAGCGATTTTGATATTTTGCTAGTACATCTGGAAATGTATTTAATAACTCATTAGTTTTCAATAACAAATCGTCAAAATCCATTGCTCCAGCTTTGAAACAACGCTCTACGTAATTCTGGTAAATATCTCCAATACGCGGACGTTTACTCATCGCATCTGCTTCTTGTAATTCTGGATTATTAAAGTAAGCTTTTACAGTAACTAAACTATTCTTATAAGAAGAAATCCTACTCAAAATTTCTTTAGGCTTATAAATATCCTTATCCAATTGCATCTCTTTAATAATCTGACCTATCAATCGTTGACTATCTTGAGAGTCATAGATGGAGAAATTACTAGGATATCCTAATCTGTCAGCTTCACTTCTCAATATTCTAGCAAATACAGAGTGAAAAGTCCCCATCCATAAGTTCTTTGCTTCTGTATTTCCGACAATTTGAGCAATCCTGGCCTTCATTTCTCTAGCCGCCTTATTGGTAAATGTCAATGCTAAAATATTAAATGCATCAACTCCTTCGTGCATCAAATAGGCTATGCGCAAAGTTAATACTCTAGTCTTTCCAGAGCCTGCTCCAGCAATCACTATCATTGGCCCCTCTTTGTGTAATACAGGAGCTCTTTGCGCATCATTTAACTGATCAATATAATTCTGCATATCCATATAATCCTAAAAAGCCAAAAATACAATTAGTATCCATTTATAACAAGTTTTTTGATGGTATAAATCATAGCAAAATCCCTTGTATTTCTTTTCTAGTACTTCCTTTTACAACTATTATCAATCCATATTAACTCCCCTCACCCCTACAACCAAAACCCCTTTACTAAACTCCTCCTTAACTTTTTAAAGCAATTACTTAGACAAAGCAGATTAATACTTATTTTTGCTGTAAAAGCTAAACTATGAACACAGAATTTATCCTACAACTTATAGCCTATACTATACCAGCTCTTGTAGTATCTGCACTTTCTTATATCTACTTTAACGCAATACTAAAACGACAAAGTCAACGCGATAAGTTTATTATTGATAACCTAAAAGGCCAACAAAAAATTGACACGACTGCACTTCGCTTACAAGCCCTCGAACGTTTAACTCTCTTTATTGAACGTATTGACCTGCAAAAACTTCTGCTTAGAATTCCTCTTAACACTGAAGATAGTCAACTTTATAGCTTAGGCTTAATACAAAATATCACTCAAGAGTACGAGTACAACCTATCCCAACAAGTTTATATTTCTGAAGAACTATGGGAGCTTATTAATAAACATAAAAACAGCATTCTTACTGCAGTTCAAAATACAACTAATAGACCGGGAGTTATCAATGCTACCCAACTTCAAAAGCAGTTGATAGAAGAGAGTTCTATACTAACGCAAAGCACAGCATTTTGCTTATCTGCCATCAAGTCAGAAGCAAAACAATACTTATAAAACAACAATATTTAAATCTAATCACTATGAAAAAAAAGTTAATCATGATGGCTGTACTATCATTAGTACTAAGCACAGCCAACACAAATCAGATCCATGCTCAAAAAGTAACCGACCTAATCGGTAGCATTAGCCAAGACAAAGTTGCCAGTGGATTAAAAGAAGCTTTAGATAAGGGAATTGAAAAACAAGTCAGCAACCTAACTAAACAAGATGGTTTCTACAAAAATGAATTGGTAAAGATTTTATTACCCGAAGAAATACAAAAAGTCGACCGTGCTTTGAGAAATTTAGGAATGGGTAATATTGCTGACCAAGGTCTTCTTTTGTTAAACAGAGCTGCTGAAAACGCAGTGAAGGAAGCAACTCCCATCTTCGTAGATGCAGTAAAAAACATTACTTTCAAAGATGCTAAAAACATCTTACTTGATGGTAATGGTGCAGCCACAAATTATTTAAAACAAAGTACCAACAAAGCATTGTATGCTAAGTTCTCTCCTGTCATACAATCTTCACTAGCTACTGTGGGAGCTGACCAAGTATGGGAAAAGATTTTTTCAACATACAACGAATTACCTCTAGTCTCTCCTGTCAACACAGACCTTACAGACTATGTTACTAAGGAAACCATGAATGGTGTATTCAAAATGATTGCTGTTGAAGAAGACAACATTAGAGAAAATATTGGTGGATCTCGATCTAATAAACTACTAAAAGAAGTATTCTCAATTCAGGATAACTCAACAAAAACTACAAATAAAAACACTTCGGACAATTCAAAAGAAGATAAAGCCAACAATACTCCTAAAAAAGAAAGTATTTTTGATAAAATCGGAATTTTTTAAACAAAAGACCTTAATAACAATATTATAACATTCAATTAACCTGCATTATCCAATTTTTTTTTGATATTTGTACCACTATATGATTTATTTCATAAAGTTAGGGTTAGTTAAATAAAAAGCCGAGTAGGAATTTCTACTCGGCTTTTATTTTTATGACAATCGCTCGTGTATTTGTTTAAAGTAGTCAAATGCTCTGAACAAATGTGTTCCATACCACGAGAACATCTCTCCATCAACAAAGACCGTTTTACCATGATGCGTAAATCGACCTACCTCAAAGGCATGTTCCTCTGAAAATGGAAAAGGCTCTGAAGATAAAAATACTACCTCAGGATCTCCCTGAATTCTTATTTTCCTCAGCTCTATCTCTGGATAACGCTCTTCTCTCGCTTCATATACATTTTCAAACCTATTAAGCCTTAACAATTCATTGATAAACGTATCTCTACCAGCTACCATATAAGGCTCTCTCCAAATAAAGTAAGCTACTTTGTAGGACTCTTTATCTTTCACGTAATTGATAAAATCCTTCGTAGCATAATTCAACTTATCTATCCATTTTTTTGCTTCTGTACGCTTGTTAAACAACGCTCCAAAATCTTCTATCATTTGAATATTATCATCAAGCGTTACAACATCAGTTACCCAGACAGGACAAATACCTTTCAGACTCTCTACGATTTCCAGTGTATTTTCTTCTTTATTAGCGATAATAATATCTGGTTCAAGTGCTTTAATTTTTTCAACATGCACTTTCTTAGTACCACCTACCTTTATTTTAGTTGCTTTTAAGTGATAAGGATGAATACAAAACTTAGTAATACCTACCAACTCCTCTTCCAACCCCATGTCAAATAAAGTCTCCGTCTGTGAAGGCACTAAGGACACTATGCGCTTTGGTGTTTTTTCAAAACTGTGCTCTTGACCTATTTGATCTTTTAATGTTATCATAGCCTACCTTTTAATATCTCACTCATCTCTCTTTGTAGGAGCAACGCCTGCTCTCTTGCTTTCTCCTTAAAATCACTACCAGAAGACGCGTAAATTATACCTCTCGAAGAATTGATCAATAGACCAACCTGATCGTTTAAACCATACTTACACACGTCTTGCAAATTACCTCCTTGAGCTCCTACACCAGGCACCAACAAGAAATTATTCGGCACTATTGCTCTAATCTCTTTAAAATACTCTGCTTTAGTCGCACCGACTACATACATTAAGTTTTCCGCATTCGCATAAGTCTGTGATTTTTCCAACACCACTTGATACATTGGTTTAGTCCCAACTAACTGAGTCTGAAAATCAAAAGCCCCTTGATTAGAAGTCAAAGCTAATAAAATTGTATGTTTATCCTCAAAAGCTAAAAAAGGTTCTACTGAATCTTTCCCCATATATGGAGCAACAGTCACACTGTCAAAACTCATATCTTCAAAGAAAGCTTTTGCATACATACTTGCCGTATTTCCAATATCTCCACGTTTCGCATCAGCGATCGTATATAATTCAGGATAGTTTGTATTGATATAATCAATTGTTTTTTTCAAAGACTCCCACCCCTTTATACCATAAGCTTCATAAAATGCAATATTCGGTTTATAGGATACAGCCAAATCATGTGTAGCATCGATAATTGCCTTATTAAAGCTAAAAATAGGATCCTGTTCTCCTAGCAAGTGAGCAGGTATCTTACTCATATCCACATCAAGTCCTATGCATAAAAACGATTGCTTCTTTTTAATTTGCTCAAATAATTGTTGTGTTGTCATTATAAAAATTAGTTTTAAAAAAAACCACACATTACAGCTGTAAGTGTGGTTTATAAATATCATTAAATTTAATTAGAATACTTCGCTTTCTTTCAGCTTCTCAGTATTACTTACTAATTGTAATTCATCAATAATCTTTTGCAAGTTACCATTCATTACTCCATCAAGGTCATATAGCGTAAGACCGATACGGTGATCTGTTACACGGCCTTGAGGATAATTATATGTACGGATCTTTGCAGATCTATCCCCACTACTTACTTGAGAATTACGTTTCTTAGCATCTTCCTCTTGCTTTTTAGCAAGCTCCATTTCGTATAAACGAGATCTCAATACAGACAATGCTTTATCTTTATTTTTGTGTTGAGATTTTTCATCTTGACATTGCGCCACAAGACCTGTAGGAATATGCGTCATACGTACAGCAGACTTAGTCGTGTTTACAGACTGCCCTCCTGGACCTGAAGAACAGAAAAGATCAATACGAACGTCATTCATATCAATTTGCACATCAAATTCTTCTGCCTCTGGCAACACCATTACAGTAGCCGCAGATGTATGCACACGTCCTTGCGTTTCTGTTTGAGGAACTCGTTGCACACGGTGCACTCCTGCTTCGAACTTCAATGTACCATATACATCTTCTCCAGTAACTTCAAAAATAACTTCCTTATACCCTCCAGAAGTTCCATCATTTACATCTACTACAGATGTTCTCCATCCTTTTGACTCACAATACTTCGTGTACATTCTGAATAAATCACCAGCAAAGATACTTGCCTCATCTCCTCCTGTTCCAGCACGTACTTCAACCATAACGTTTTTAGCATCTTCTGGATCTTTTGGAATCAACAAGAACTTAATCTCTTCTTCTAATTCTGGTAATCTTTCTTTTGCTTCATCTAATTGCATTTTAGCCATGTCCACCATTTCAGCATCACTACCATCAGCAATTATCTCATTTGCCTCTTCAATATTACCAGTAAGATTCAAATACTCAGCACGTTTCTCTACTAGCTGTTTTAAATCTTTATATTCTTTATTCAATTGTACATAACGTTTCTGATCAGCGATTACATCAGGCTGAATAATCAAATCTGAAACCTCATCAAAACGTTGCTTTATAATTTGTAATCTATCTATCATATCTTTAAAATACAGATAATTAATTTGGAATGCAAATTTAAAAAAAAAGAGGGATATATTACTATCCCTCTCACATTTTACCTCTTTTAATAGGTTTATTTTTTAATTTCAATTGCTAAATCAACATCAGACCAGGTCTTTCCTGCGTGCAAGTCCTTACAAGCTTCATGCAAACTATCAAATGCTGTATTGGCAGTAAAATCTTCTAAAATATCGATAGAACCATTCAGTTTCAACACCCCATCTTGTTCAGTATAAGTAAATTCTTTCTCCTTATTAATACCGTTCATCGTAATATTAACTGCCACTTTACCATCTTTAAACTCGCCAAAATATCCATTAATATTCCCTAACATTTTAGCAAAAAACTGACCTTTAAGTTTTTCATCTCTTCCCTCGTCATTTGTAAATACAGACGAAGTCACCACTACAAATTTAGCATCCTTAAGTCCTTCAACTACAGTCGCTGCTGCGGTATTCGCATCGATTAATTTAATATCTTTAAATTGTCCTTTTACCCCTACTTTTTCTGGAGTCTTGAATGCTGTCCATTCTAATGAATGTGTATATTCCGCAACTACTGCTTGCTCTGTCTTCTCTGCTTGCTCTGTTTTTTGCTTTTTCTCACCACAAGAAACTGCAAATGTTCCTACTAACGCTAAAGCTAAAAGTGCTTTTTTCATATTATTGAGTTTTTATTTTTTGTTTCGACTAATTTATAAAAAATGTCACAGAACAATTCACTTATCCTATTTAAAATTTCCTTAAACCGCAAATAAACGATCATCACCCTCTTCTCTCTAAAAAAAATAGCCCCAAATAGCTTACAGCTACCTGGGACTAAGTCTTATATAAAACAATATGATAGGAAAAAATAATTTTTACCTACTGTCTTTATTTTTTTTCAGGAATCTGTTTTAAAATCTCCAACACGAAGTTCCAATATTTCTGAACTGACTTTATACTTGCACGCTCTACTGGAGAGTGAGCACCTCTAATCGTTGGTCCAAATGAAATCATATCCATATCAGGGTAATGTGTACCCAAAATTCCACACTCTAGCCCCGCATGACAAGCCACTACATCAGGCTTACTATTATTCTGCTTTTCATAAATATCAACCATGATATCTAAGATTTCTGAATCTGGATTAGGACTCCACCCTGGGTACGAACCAGAAAACTCAACTTCACATCCCATTAATTCAAATGCTGAACGCAATCCATTCGCTACATCCATTTTTGAAGACTCAACAGAGGATCTTGTCAAACATTTTACTGTCAACTGACCATCTGCTACATCTACTTTAGCAATATTATTTGAAGCTTCCACTAGCCCTTCAAAATCAGGACTCATGCGATAAACACCATTATGTGCTGTGTACATTGAACGCACAAAAAAGTATTGCGCCATAGAAGGCATTACTTTCTTAGGTGTATCTGTAGCTTCTAATTTTTCGAATACCACTTCAAAATCAGGATCTACTGTATGTAATTCAGCTTTGATTTCATCAACTATAGCTGTCATATCAAATACAAATGCTTCATCAAAAGCGTTAGCAATGATAACCTCTGCTACACTCTCACGAGGTATTGCATTTCTCAAGCTTCCTCCTTTAATCTTAGATATCTGCAATCCAAAATTATCAAATGCATCAAACAACAATCTATTCATAATCTTGTTAGCATTCCCTAAACCTTTATGAATATCCATTCCTGAGTGACCACCTTTTAATCCTTTTACAGTAATACGGTAACCTACTGATCCTTCTGGCGCTTCTTCTTCATCGTATTCTGCAGATGCTGTTACATCTACTCCACCAGCACATCCGATATCTATCTCATCATCTTCCTCTGTATCCAAATTCAACAATATCTCACCTTCTAATAGACCTCCTTTTAGCCCCTTAGCACCAGTCATACCTGTTTCTTCATCAATTGTAAACAAAGCTTCAATAGCTGGGTGTGGAATGTCAGTACTTTCAAGAATTGCCATGATAGTCGCAACACCAAGACCATTATCCGCTCCCAATGTTGTCCCTCTAGCACGTACCCAATCTTCATCGATATACATCTCGATGCCTTGTGTATCAAAATCAAATACTGTATCGTTATTCTTTTGGTGAACCATATCCAAGTGTGATTGCATCACAATTGTCTTTCTGTTCTCCATACCTGCAGTAGCTGGTTTTTTTATGATTACGTTTCCTACTTCATCTTTTATGGTAGGTAAACCTAAATTCTTTCCAAAATCCATCATAAACTCAATTACTCTTTCTTCTTTTTTAGAAGGACGAGGAACTGCATTTAAATCAGCAAACTTATTCCAAAGTTGTTTTGGCTCTAAATTTCTTACTTCTTGACTCATATTATTTAGTTGTTCTTTTCTAATTAAGTTGTCTCAAATTTAATGATTTAAAATTAATACAGCACATCTAAAGAATACTTTAAGATTACTTAAACACTAACTCCCTAAGGATAAAAAAACTAAAAGCACCCTCCATAAAGTCAACTTACCTTACACTACCCTAAAAACCTCCGTATCCCTTTTTCTAGCAAAACAAGTAACTTCATATTCTGAATTAAAAAAGTAGTACCCCATATTCTTATTCCTAAACCACCCACAAAGACATAACGGCACATCAATACCCTCTCTTACAAACTTAATTACAAATAAAGCTCTACCTGACAAAAAACAGAAAAGACATAAAGTCACCACCTAATTCATATTACCTCTAAATTTAACCATATTTGAACCCGATTTTCTCCCCTACTACTGCCAAGCTTGAGCCATACGTGCAGTATACCTCAGGTATTCCTGCCCAGAAGCTATTCCTTGGGAAGAATACCTCAAGGATACTGCACCCATCTCAAAACATCAAACCAAACAGTCCAAAAAATCACCCTCTTCTATTTAAAATTTATCAATTAAACTTATCTTCTGCCTTGATATCATCTTTTGTACGACACGCCTAAATCGCTTGACATATTATTTTGACTATTCTACAAAAAAAAGGGTTGTTCTCTCTAGCTAGGGTAAGCCAAAAAAACAACCTCTTTATCTATTTTAACAATCTACAAATACAGAGCCCTAAACCTGCAACCTCCATAGATACGTTAGCCTAAAGCCTGTATTCTAAGACAAGGGAATACACTCTCGTTATTCACTTACTAATCTTATATAGCACTCTTTTGTTCAATCAAATCCAAAACGATAGAAACCTCAGGATCTTCAACTTCATTGAGTCCCTTATAAAACTGATCAAGGGAAGTTTCTACATCAGGTATCACTCCTCTACAACCTTTATTTTGACCAATACTATCATTAAAAAACACCTCAGATCTAGGCAAATCTACAATCGTCTGTGTATTCGGCAACTTATAATTAATAAACCAAGAAGCAGTGGTAAAGTTGCTACAAGTACGTGTTTCTTGCCCTACAATTACCCCTCTATTATTCTCTTTAAATAAAGCTGCAAAATAAGTAGCAGCAGACACTGTATTATTATCTATCAACAAATACACATCACCCTCAAAAGCTCTTCTATCACGAGGATAATTTTCTACATAAGATTCATCTAGACGATTATTCCCATAATAGTAATCCTGCCCTTCTACTTCATCATAACGCTGATACATAAAGTTATCCATATTCTTAATATCCATCTCCGATATCGGACGTCCATTATTATCAACAAGATTTTCTCTTACTTTAATATCTAACACTTTTGTCGCGTATCGATAATTATTCTTAAACATCTTCTCCCTAGAAATAAAAGAATAATACAATGGGATATTACTCAAAAGCCCCCCTCCATTCCCCCTAATATCGAGAATTAAATTTTTGACTCCTTTTTCATTCAGTTCTTCAAAGAAGTTACTCAACTTGTGATAAGCGTACTCTTCTGAAAAACCAAAAGATTTAATAGTCAATTTATAGGTCTGTTTATTCAACTGTTGCCCAAAAATCCCATATGAATAACTAATCAAATCAATAGGCAAAATAGACTTCTGTGAGTTATAATAACTCCTCGCATAATCAACTGAAGGTAAAGTTATCGTCTTAAGCTCCTCACTCATCAGACTTTCTCTATACTCAATAGTATATTCACTTACCCCCGAATACATCAATGATACATATAACGTAAAATCTTTCGCGTTTATAGCGTCTATACACCCATCTGCACTGATTCGAATATTATCCAACAACTCAGCTGTAGTCTTTCCATTCACTCGCTCTATAACCGCTCCTGCTGAAATAGAATTATTGTATTGATTAACAAAAACCATATTATCGAACACAATTGTACTTAGAGGAAAGAATGTTGCTGTCTTTGAAAAATCTTCAAAAATAAGCAGGTCTGTTGTCAAACCAGAGTGAGCATCTTTGATAAAAGGCAAGGGATTAGACAGTAAAAACTTAGCATAAGTAGGCTCCGAAGCTAATTCTGCTCTTAATTTTTTCACTGAAGAATCAAACTTCTTTTCTGTAATAAAACGATAAGGATTCGGGTGTTGATTCTTAATTATATCAACTAATACATCAAAATCCTTCAAATAATCATCTTTCGTTAATTCATCATATTTCTTTTGCCCTAAAACCAATGTCTGTACAAACAAACAAACAAGCAATAACATACTCTTCTTTATCATGAAAACAATTTACTTTAGAATAGTGTCTTATAAAACACCAATTTATAACGCATATTCATTCAATATATTTTACATTTTCTACGGAAAACATAGCTGCAAAGATAGAATATATTCCAACCTAATTAAAAACAAATAATAAGCGCCTTAGTAATCACATCGCTTAAGCAGAAAAAAAATAAACTAAAGACTATAAATGTTCTGTCGTAAATAATATTAGCAAAATTGCTACCATCCAACACAAACAAACTTTCACACAAAACAAACCTTATAAAAATAAGTAAAACCGTCAAAATAACCCCATTAATCACGTATAACAGATTATTCTCTTCTTATTTTATTCTATAGACAGTAAACAAAAAAGGTGAAACCATAGCTGGTACCACCTTCAAATCAAACTACATATTTTTCGAATATCTTCTTCGCTTTTTTCCTCCCCACCTCTTTCTTGTATTTATCATGGGAAGAAACATACACCACTGGAGCCTGCTTACACATTCCTTGACACTTCATCGCGCACATAGAAAAAGCACAATTATCTCCTTGCGCATCAAATAACTCTTTCAAACAAGATTTTACTTCTTGATTATAGCGACAGCATTTTTTTCCGTCACATATAAAGATTGTTTTCTCACCTTTCTTAACTTTACCCATATGATGCATAAATTATAGGGCAAATATAACTATTCTTATCTATTCTAAATTAATAAAGAGGAAATATTATGAAAAAAATAGGCTTTTGGACACTTATTTTTCTACTCTTCAGTGGAGGGTTATCACTGCTAAAAAGCAATACAGAAATTGTAGAAAAGCACTATTCACAAGGGTTTTACTATTATTATAGTAAGACACTAAACTTTTGCACCGCCTATATACCCTTTTCAATAGGAGACATTTTTTACATAATAGTAGGAATATATCTATTATTAAAGCTAACTAAAACCATACGTCAATCACCATTGCTAAAAGACAAAATAATAGCATGCACAGGCTTTACTATAAAAGCATACACACTCTTTTTTATTTTATTCAATCTCACTTGGGGACTAAACAACTATAGAACTTCACTGCAGGATAAACTAGCAATTGGTCTATCGTATGATACAACAGACTTGATAGCGCTTACAACAAAACTCAGTAAATTAGTCAACATACAACAATACCAACTAACCAATAACACTGCGCAAGCTGTAGTCAATAGACAATCCTTAGACCAGATATTCAAAAAGGCTCAAAAAGGAATCGAAACTACAGCCATACAGTTAAATTTATACCGATATTTTCCGACTAGCATCAATTCCTCTTTGTATAGTACACCATTGACCTACGCAGGGTTTGGGGGCTACATTAACCCCTTTACAATAGAAGCACAGGTCAATAATCAAATACCAAATCTAACCATGATCATCACAGCTTCCCATGAGATCTCTCACCAAATGGGATATGCTCGTGAATCTGACGCCAACTTTATTGGATACTTAGCTACATATAATCAAAAAGAGTTAATCGATCAATATGCTGCAAATATATACGCTCTTCGATTTTGCCTTAGTGAATTATATAGAACAGATAGTGCAAAAGCGGACCAAATAGTCGCTAGCCTCTACCCTGGTGTACGAATAAATATCTATGAAAACACTGTCTTTTGGAACAAACACAAAACTATAATTGATAGAGCATTTAAACATATTTATGGCGCATTTCTAAAGACTAATAATCAAAAAGAAGGCATTCGGTCTTACAATAAGTTTTTAGCGCTATTAATTAACTACAACAAGAAAGTGAGTATATATTCATAAAAAAAGGGTGATTAAAATCACCCTTTTTTAATTATTGATTATCAGCACTAGCATCAAAGCTCTCTGAGTTTTTCTTTTTATACGGCCTAACGATTAACCTCGCTTGTCTGTCAAACATTAGATAATTATAAATCCAGTTCCAAAAAACCACTAATTTATTTCTAAATCCAATTAGTGACATTAAGTGTACAAACATCCAGACAAACCAAGCAAAGAAACCATTGAAATGAAACTTAGGTAAGTCAACCACTGCTTTATTTCTTCCTATTGTAGCCATTGAACCTTTATCTTTATACACAAATGCTTTTAACGGCTTGTTCGCTACCAAACGCTCTAAGTTTAACGCTAACAAATCACCTTGCTGAATAGCTGGTTGCGCCATCATTGGGTGTCCCATAGGCGTCTTTTCAGTCATCATTGTCGCCACATCCCCAATAGCAAAAACATCCGTAAAACCTTCTACTTGATTGTATTCGTTTACCTTAATTCGATTACCACGTTGAATAACCGTTGCATCAAATCCTTCAACCGGAGCTCCCATAACTCCAGCTGTCCAAATAACCGTTTCCGCTTGAAATTCCCTACCTGACTTTGTTCTAACAGTCTTTCCATCATAACCAACAACAATCTCATTCAACCAAACATTCACTCCCAATTTATCTAAAAACTTTTCTGCTGCTTTAGATGACTTGTCTGACATAGCGTCTAGCACCTGATTTGCTCCCTGGATAACATTAATTGTCATCTTTCTAAAGTCTAAATCAGGATAATCTTTCGGCAATACGTGTTTCTTCATTTCCGCCAAAGCACCTGCTAGCTCAACCCCTGTAGGCCCAGCACCAACAATAACAAAGTTCATTAAAGCCTTTTGCTCATTAATATCGTTAGTTAATAAAGCAGATTCAAAATTTTCAAGTACTAAGCTTCGAATATTCAAAGACTGTGGAATTGTTTTCATCGCCATACTATTCTCCTTAATTTCTTCATTTCCAAAGAAATTAGTTTTAGAACCAGTTGCAATAACTACATAGTCATAAAAAATTGTACCAATATCAGCAATAACCTTTTTATTAACCGTATCGATACGTTGTACTTCAGCTAATCTAAAGTAAACCTCATCAAGTCGCTGCACTACCTTACGAATAGGATAAGCAATAGACCCAGATTCTAGTCCCCCCGTTGCCACTTGATATAACAAGGGTTGGAAAGTATGATAATTGTGTTTATCTAATAAAACTACTTGAAAATTCTTGTTTTTAAGTTTTTTTGCCAGTGAAAGCCCTCCAAATCCACCACCGATAATTACAACACGTGGTTGGCTTGAAGTAGGAATATTCATCATAATCAGTCTATTTTTACGCCACAAAAATACAACTTATTATTCTTTTTTTCAGTTTACACCCCACCCAGCCCAACCTTCATTAAATTATACTAATAACGACTATATATTATTTTAAGCTCTTTTTTATCAAATTGACAAATGCCTGCACAAGAAGTACACATTCAACTATAAAATGATTAAAATACGATTTATTAAAAAATTTTAACTTCACACTTTTTAACGCAAATAATCAAAAAACGCCTCACTATAAACAATTAACAATCTATTGAATACAAAAAAACTACTTTTTTCAAAGTAGTTTTTTTGTATAATTGTTTCTTATATTCTTAATCAACTGCTCTAGACCATTTAGTTTCAATTCATATATTAGCCCCAATTGCTGTCCCAGCTTTCCTGAAGGGAATCCTTTACTGTGATACCAAACAATATAATGCTCTGGTAAATCAATTAAATAATATCCCTTATATTTCCCATAAGGCATTTTAGCATGAGCAAGTTCTACTAAGTATTCTTGATTATCAAGCATTTCTATTAATTAACTACTTTCTCCGTCAAATCTTCTGTGTATTGAAGAATATAAACACCCGTATTTACTTCTGTATTATCAGATCCTTTTCGATAGACAAACTTATTCTCATTTAACTGAGTTGCATACTTAAAAGTCGATTTAAACCCTTCTTTTTGGAAAGTTCGCATAATCACATCAAACATCAAGTCATAACCCCTAGCGGCAAACCTATTAGGCAATACACCATAAGCTGTTTTATACGCCTCTTGAAAAACACTATTTTCATCCATACTACTATCACGAGTAACGGATGGATAAACATATTTAAGATCTATCATACTCTGAAACTCAACTTCCATTGTATCAAACACATCCCCTTTATCAAGTGCTCCTATCTGAATATCGAAATCTTTTACTCTTCTCTTTAATTTACTAACCAAAAGATTAGCCGCTTCAATACTACTAGAGTCTAAAATAAATACATTCTTTCTACCAGCCACCAATGTTTTATCAATATTATCTAAAGCATCCGAATTAATCACTTTAACTTGACTAAAGTACTTACTCATAAATTGTCTTGAAGACGTACGAGTCTGATCAATAATTACCGTCAACTTCACATTACTTTGCTGTAAGAAATAATCAATCATTGCTTTTTTCTGCATATCAGCATCAGGCATACTTTGTACTAATTGACTTGAAGATACCTCTTTTTCATTAGATAAAGGAGACAGAACCATCACCTCTCTATTAGGCAAGTTATTCACCAATTTAGCTACGTTCGCCTGAAAGAATGGGCCTACGATAATATCTGCATTATCAAAACTACCCTTCGACACTAAAGTAGTTACAGCCGAACTATTTTTGGTTTCGTTCGAATCATACACATTAACAGTTAGAGGCAATCCTAAACTTTCAGCTTCTGCTATAGCGAGTTTAGCCCCTAAATAAAAGTCCAATGTCATATTCAAGAAACTATCCGAAGCTAATTTGGACTCTACATTACTGCCTAGACGACTTACATTGAACGGCAAAAGCAACGCTATCTCTCTTCTTTGCTCCTTATACAAACTAGTAGATAAATCAGCATAACCACTAACGATCTCAACTCCTTCGGCTGTTGATTCTTCCACAACATTTACAACCTGATAAATATTAGGTACTTTAAGTTTCATACCAATCATTAATCCATCAGTTAATAAATCAGGATTCAAATCAACCAATTCAGTAATCGTTAAATCATATTCACGAGAAATACTATATAAGGTCTGTTTAGGAGCAACTTTAATAGTGGTGTATTCTGAAATATTGTCACTTGGAATAACTGGAGTTATCTCTACCACTTTATCAACATAGCCAAAAGCTGGTACTTTAATTTTCTGGCCACTTTTCAAACCTTGCTTTAATTCAGGATTCAACTCTATCAAACGCTGAATAGAAGTATTATATAACACTGCCAAACCATACAATGTAGACTGAGGTTCTACATCAATATATTTGTAATAGATATTTGTAATATCCTTAATAGTATCCGCTTTAGAAGAACTTAATGTACCAGAATAGTTAAGCTCTGACTTATATTTTCCTGTAACATCTTTAGCTCTGCCTGATGACACCTTACTAACTATGATCTTACTACCTGCTTTTAACCCTTCTGTTTTTAATAAAGGATTCCACTGAAGTAATTGTTCTAATGATACATTATATTGCTTACTTATACCATACAAGGTCTCTTTAGGTTTTACTTGATGAAGCTTACCCTTCTTACCTAGAACTTGTTGGTCTACACCTTCATTTTTAACTGGTACATGTATAAAACTCCCTTCTTTAATACCCTCTTTTGCCTCTGGATTAAATTCAAAAATTTTTGACACAGACACACCGTACTCTCTAGCAATCTTGCTAACGGTATCTCCTTTTTTTACCTGATATTGTACAAAAGAATTTTCTTGAGCATAAACACCCAAAGATATTATAGACGCTACAAATGCAGCAATAAAGTTTTTTTTCATATTCCTGTAATTTTTCAAAAACGAAAAGTCGCTGATACAAATGTACAGCGACTTTATTAAATAATCTAAATTATTCCCATTCAATAGTAGCAGGTGGTTTAGAACTAATATCGTATACTACTCTATTTACCCCTTTAACTCTATTAATAATTTTATTTGAGATCTCCATCAAAAACTCATATGGTAAGTGTACCCAATCAGCAGTCATACCGTCAGTAGAAGCTACTGCACGAAGCGCTACTACTTTTTCGTAAGTACGCTCATCTCCCATAACACCGACACTATTCACTGGTAATAAAATCGCACCAGCTTGCCATACTTTGTTATATAGACCTTTTTCTTTTAATCCTTCAATGAAGATAGCATCTACCTCTTGTAATAGACGCACTTTCTCTTGTGTTATATCTCCCAGAATTCTAATTGCTAGACCAGGCCCTGGGAATGGATGCCTTCCTAATAGTTCAGGATCAATACCCAAAGAAGCTCCTACCCTACGAACCTCATCTTTAAATAACATACGTAAAGGCTCTACGATCTTTAATTTCATAAAATCTGGCAAACCTCCTACATTGTGATGAGATTTAATTGTAGCTGAAGGTCCTTTTACAGAAATTGATTCAATAACATCTGGATAAATAGTTCCTTGCCCTAAGAAGGTAGCATCGTCAATTAGTTTTGACTCATCGTCAAACACCTCAATAAATACACGTCCGATAGCTTTACGTTTTTGCTCTGGATCAGACAATCCAGCTAAAGCTTCCATAAATCTATCTGTAGCATCAACTCCTTTTACATTTAATCCCATACCATTGTATTGTTCCAATACATTTTGGAATTCATTTTTACGTAAAAGACCGTTGTTTACAAAAATACAATGTAAGTTTTCACCAATTGCTTTATTCAATAAAACAGCAGCAACAGTAGAATCAACACCTCCAGATAAAGCTAATACTACTTTTTCTGAACCAATTTTATTTCTCAAATCAGCGATAGTCTCTTCAACGAATGCATTTGGCGTAAAATCTTGACTTACTCCTGCAATATCTACTAAAAAGTTTTTCAATAATTGAGAACCATCAGTTGAGTGATAAACCTCTGGATGAAACTGAATAGCATAAGTCTGCTCCCCTTCTACTTTATAAGCAGCATTCTTCACATCCTTAGTACTTGCTAAAAGCACTCCGTTTGTCGGTAATTGTTTAATTGTATCACTGTGACTCATCCACACTTGACTATTGTGAGGAATTCCTTTAAAGAAATCATCATCAGCAATAAAGTCTAAATTAGCTCTACCATATTCACGAGTATCAGATGGTGCTACTTCTCCTCCAAAGAAATGAGCCAAATACTGTGCACCATAGCATACTGCTAATAGAGGCATTTTTCCTTTAATGTTAGACAAATCTGGGTGTAACGCTTCTTCTGAGCGAACTGAGTAAGGACTACCTGATAAAATAACAGCTTTATAATCTGTTAAGTCTTTAGGCATATCATTATAAGGTAAGATTTCGCAGAAAATATTTAATTCTCGAACTCTTCGCGCAATTAACTGTGTGTATTGCGATCCAAAATCTAAAATAAGTACATTGTGTTGCATGCGCAAAAATAATTATTTCGCGCTTATCTCAAAAACTTTAAATTACTTTTTTCTTTCGAGCTTTCCACTATACGATTACATTAATACAAATGTTAAATTATTGTTTTTTACAAAAAAATACAAACAATAACCTCACAACTAACCAAAAAAACAAGAATATTTCTTTGATTTGAAACATGTTTACCTATATTTGCCCGGCGTTCCTTCCTAATAAGAAGGAACAATCTTTAAAATAAATCACTTTTTTATGGAATTTGGCATTTATGAAACACTAATGTTGGCCTGCCTAGTACTTCTACTTGGTCGTTATTTAGTACACAAAATCAACTTTTTTACAAAATATAATATTCCTGAACCCGTAGTAGGAGGATTTGTCGTTGCAATAATTAGTTGGATAATTTTCGGAGTATATGGTTTAGAATTCGAATACCATAAACAACTACAAAATTCTATGATGTATATCTTTTTTGCCTCAATTGGACTTAATGCAGATTTCGCTCAATTAATTAAAGGTGGAAAACCGTTAATTATATTCTTGCTAGTAGCAGCATTATATATTATAATGCAAAACGGCTTAGGTGTGGCCTTAGCTAACCTACTAGGTTTAGACTCTAGATTTGGATTAATGGCTGGTTCAATAACCTTAACAGGAGGACATGGTACCGCTATCGGGTGGGCTAAAGATTTCCTAGCAAGTGGCAAACCTCTAGTAGGAGCTGAAGAAATAGGTATGGCATGTGCTACTTTTGGTCTTATCTTTGGAGGAACAATTGGTGGACCTCTAGCCTACCGTTTATTAAAGAAAAACAATCAAGAAACACTTAGCCCTGAAGAAATCAAACACAGAGATGACACACATGAAATCTCTACCAAAGCATTTCCTAAAGAAAAAGTAACTTATCGATCAGTTATGCTAACGGTCACATTACTAGCAATTTGTCTAGTACTCGGTCGTGCACTATCCGATTGGAATGAACAATTTGATTTTAAACTACCAACGTTTGTATGGTGTTTATTCATAGGTGTAATCATCAGAAACACACTAAGCCATTTATTCAAAATGGAAATAAACAACGAACCCGTAGACATCCTAGGTAACGTCGGTTTATCAATCTTCTTAGCATGTGCTCTAATGTCTCTAAAACTGTGGCTTATCATAGATCTAGCACTACCTGTACTTATTATTCTTATAGCACAGGTAATTATGATGATACTATTTGCTTATTATATTACTTACAGAGCAATGGGAAAAGATTATGATGCGGTAGTATTGAGTGCTGGACACTGCGGATTTGGAATGGGAGCAACTGCTACAGCAGTAGCAAACATACAAGCCGTGACAAATAGATTTGGACCTTCTTACAAAGCTTTTTTAATCATTCCAATGGTTGGGGCTTTCTTTATAGATATCCTTAACGCATTAATATTAAATATCTTCCTTACCTTTATGTAAGGAAGAGAAAAAACATACAAAAAGCCGATGCTAGAAATTCTAACATCGGCTTTTTTCGATTAAATATCTAAAAGTTCCTCTTTCTTCGCTAAGAGGCGATCAAGCTTTTCGTCAATTTCATCTTCCACCACCCCTCCGTGATAACAAATAACACGACTAGGCTTTAACGCTTTTATTTTCTCAACAGACACCAATGCTGCCTCCATATCTAAGGTAAACTGAGGATTAGCTATGTTAAACTCTCCCCCTTCAACTACTATTGAATCAGCTGCAATAAATGTTTTACTATCCAAATCAAAAAATGAAATATGTCCTTTGGTATGCCCTGGAGTAGCAATCACTTGCAAAGTTTCTTTAAACATTTGCCCATCTACAAGAACACGATCAACATCAAAACGCTTTATATCGGATAGTTGACAAATAAAGTCCCGAACCCATTGCTTCATCTGTTCTGGGACACGTTCTAAGCTTTCTTTAACCTGCAACAATCGCTCAGAAGCAACAACACCAGAAACTGAGCCAGCTTCAACATCACTACTAATCACTTCTAAAGAAACATACTCCTCCTTAAAACAATGCAAGCCTTCTAGGTGATCTATATCATCATGAGAAATAATAATCCCTGTCAAATCAGCCACCATCAACCCTAAACTAGAAAGTTCTTTTTTAAATTCTGGAAAATTATAAGTAAATCCACAATCTATCAAGTAAGAAGTGCCATCAGCAAAGCCCACAACTACAGGATTAAAAATAGTTTGTTCTCCATCAGCGGATTGTGCATTAATATTTAAAATATCAATATTCATTAAGATTCATTATTTTAATTCTAATTAATAATTAAGAGTACCTCCTATAACTAGCCTAAGCTATAAAACTTAATATAGAATATACAAAAGCTATAAAAAAAGCCTAATTACATTGTAACTAGGCTTTTTATTATGATTAGCGTACAAGTTTTTTGTACTTCAAACGTGTTGGAGCGACATCTCCTAAACGTTTTTTACGATTTTCTTCATACTCCGTAAATGACCCTTCAAAGAAGTAAACTTGAGAATCTCCTTCAAATGCTAATATATGTGTACATATACGGTCTAAGAACCAGCGGTCATGGGATATTACAACTGCACAACCAGCAAAACTCTCCAGCCCTTCCTCTAACGCTCTTAAAGTATTAACGTCTAAGTCATTGGTTGGCTCATCCAATAGTAATACGTTTCCTTCCTCTCTTAGCGTCATAGCTAAATGGAGACGATTTCGTTCTCCTCCTGATAGCGTAGATACTTTCTTATTTTGATCTGAACCTCCAAAATTGAATCTACTTAAGTACGCACGAGAGTTTACTTGGCGCCCTCCCATCATAATCAACTCTTGACCATCACAGAAATTCTCCCAAATTGATTTCTCTGGGTCAATATTAGCGTGTGATTGATCTACATAGGCGATCTTCACAGTATCCCCAATTGTAAATGTCCCAGCATCAGCTTGCTGTTCCCCCATAATCATACGGAAAATTGTCGATTTACCTGCACCATTAGGCCCAATAATACCAACTATTCCCGCTTGAGGCAATGTAAAGTTTAAATCATCATATAATAATTTATCTCCAAAAGCTTTAGCCACTCCTTTAGCCTCAATAACATTTGTACCTAAGCGTGGACCATTAGGAATATAAATCTCTAATTTTTCTTCAAGCTCTTTTTGATCTTCATTCAATAACTTATCATAGTTCTGCAGCCTCGCTTTTTGCTTAGTTTGACGGCCTTTAGCACCTTGGCGTACCCAATCCAACTCTCGCTCTAAGTTTTTGCGGCGTTTAGAAGCAACTTTCTCTTCTTGCTCTAAACGCTTAGCTTTTTGATCTAACCAAGAAGAATAGTTTCCTTTCCATGGAATCCCCTCTCCTCTATCTAACTCAAGAATCCAACCAGCTACATTATCTAAGAAATAACGGTCATGGGTTACAGCAATTACTGTCCCCGCATATTGCTGTAAATGTTGTTCTAACCAGTGGACAGACTCAGCATCCAAGTGGTTAGTTGGCTCATCTAGCAATAATACATCTGGATTCTGTAACAATAAACGACACAAAGCAACACGACGACGCTCTCCTCCAGATAATACACTTATTGGCGTATCAGCGTCTGGTGTACGTAAAGCATCCATCGCAATTGCTAACTTAGTCTCTAGCTCCCATCCTCCAGCTGCATCAATCTTATCTTGCAACTCAGCTTGCTTATCCATCAGTTTTTGCATCTTATCAGCATCCTCATAAACTTCTGGCAAACCAAACATATCGTTTATCTTATTAAACTCATCAAGAGTAGCTACAATATCAGCTGCTCCTTCTTTAACAATCTCGATTACTGTTTTACTCTCATCTAATTGTGGCTCCTGTTCTAAATACCCAACCGTATATCCTGGTGCAAACACAACATCTCCATGATAGTTTTTATCCACCCCTGCAATAATCTTCAACAATGAAGATTTACCAGATCCATTAAGTCCTAAAATACCAATCTTAGCTCCATAAAAAAAGCTTAAGTAAATATCTTTTAATACTGTCTTATTAGTAGATGAATAAGTCTTACTAACTTTAGACATTGAAAAAATCACTTTTTTATCGTCTGACATAAAGTAAAATATAATGCGTTTATAAATATTCTTCCCAACTCAATACAATATGAGTCATGAAAGCCAAAATTACACTTTAAAACGGATATTGAAAAACTTATACTAAAATATAGTTCTATCCCTCAACAAAACCACACTCAATAGGTATTATACCACAACTCCCTCAAGTAATACAAAAGTGCCTATTTTTTAAATAATCCTTTAGAGCGTATATGACGTAAAGGCCCTAGATGCTTCTTACTCTCTTCAATTACATCTGCCATCATTGTTTTAAAATAATCATAACCACTAGTAAAAAGCAAAACAACCGAAGCTATACAAAGTGTCTGAAGACCTAAAGTATCATAAAAATAGCCTGATACTATACCACCACAACAAAAACTAATTACTATAGCTAGTTTTAACCCAATTAAAGAAAACAAGCGCATACGCTCTTCGGCATGGGTAAAATAAAACAATAAGCGAGCAGTTTCAATACCTAAATCTGTAAAAATCCCTGTAACGTGTGTCGTACGTACTACCGCATTGGAAATAAAAGTCACTAAAGAGTTTTGAAGCCCCATTAAAAACAATAAAAAACATGCAACCTCATAGCTATACCCCATCCCTATCCACTTATCTCCTTGCGTCCCTATCAGGATAAGGCAAACCACCTCTACAAGCAAAGGCAAAGTATAGAACACTTTTTGCAGTAGCTTGCGCTGAAGTAATAAAACAAAATGAGAAAAGAAAGCTCCACTGAAAAATGAAAATATAAGCAAAAAGACATACCTTGTCTTTAGCCAATCTAACGCTAGTAAATCCTCTACAAAAACTGACAAATACCCTGTCACATTCGTAGTCATCATCTGTAATTCAATAACCCCTAAAACATTGACTAAACCTCCACAAAATGACAGCAATACAGCCAACTGTAAATTGTGTAAAAACGTACGTTCTACCCCTCTATGCGTTAGCATTTCCTAACAAATTAACTTATTAATTAACATCAACATACTATATTTTAAACAAATATCACTTACACAATAAAACCAAGTATACCTATCGGATATACTTGATGTTTTGTGAGTGTAAGTCTTGCTCACCTGTATATCGATAACAAACAAGCTTACCATCTTTTGCCACACTATAATCCAGACAACAACTATTCTTAGTCAAAATACTAGCTACCTCACCTTCTTTTATTTTCATCCAATAATGCCCAAAGAAAACAGGTTTTTCATCTGCCGTATAAAACGAAATATCATCGATATCCATGCTTTCATCTGCCATATCTCTAACATAAGAAGCACTTAAATCTCTAAATGTTGCCTTAACTGGACGATCCCACCATTTTACTCGAAACTTGGTACGAAGCACACCATCTTTATCTATAAAAGTCCCTTCATTAGGCAATCTAACCTCTTTCCCCTTCAAAACAGTCTCAACTGCATCAAACAAATCAGTCTCTTCATTACTTGCTTCTTCTAACATATCCGTAGTTAAACAATTATTAACCAAACGCTCTTGCAAACAAGCAATACTCTTAGGATCCCAGCAAGCGTGTACTGCTCTAAATTGATCATTCTCATAAAATAATGGCAAGGTTTTAAACCACTCAATATACATCTTATACAATTGAGGGTATTGCATAAAAGCTGCCATTGTTATCGCATGCTGATTAAAGTTCTTTTTAGAGTGCTCTCGTAAATATCTGCCATCCGCTGCCATCGTATTATAACATATTGCATTGTATTCATGATTTCCCATTAATGCTATTGCATGCCCCTGTTCTACCATTGCTTTTACAATTGCCAAAACCTCCACAACGTTAACCCCTCTATCAATATAATCTCCCAGAAAAAGCACTTTCCTTTCTGGATGTTGATAAACATTATTCTTTTGCGTATACCCTAAAGCTGAAAGCAATTTTTTCAAATCATTGCTATGGCCGTGTATATCACCTATAATATCAAAGTTATTAAAGTCTCTTGGTATAGAATTATTCATACTATTTTATCTATTAGGGTTAAAAACTAAATTTAAGCATAATCAACCTAATATCCACATCAATCGTTAATAATTTAAAGATTACCTATACAAAAAAAGCCACCCAATTAGGTGGCTTCTATTTTTATTGCTTAGCTAGCTCTTTCATTTCTTTTTCGATCATATCGTAGAACTGATCAATCTTCGGTAACAATACAATTCTTGTTCTTCTATTTCTAGCTTTATCCTCTTTAGAGTCATTAGCTACAAGTGGCTGATATTGTCCACGTCCAGCAGCTACTAATCTTTCAGGAGCGATATTGAAGTCATGCTGTAAAACTTGCACAATAGAAGCAGCACGCTTAACACTTAAATCCCAGTTATCACGCATAGTAGCATTCTTAATAGGCACATTGTCTGTATGACCTTCTACCATTACTTCAAAGTCAGGTTTGCTTTGAGCAATCTTAGCTACTTTCGCCAATACATTCTTTGCATTCGTATTTACATCCCAACTAGCTGTTTTAAATAATAACTTATCAGCAATTGAAATATACACTACTCCTTTTTCAACATTTACCTGAATATCTGGATCGTCAAAACCTACTTCTTTTTTAACACTTCTTACTAACGCTAATGTTACAGAATCTTTTTTAGTAATAGCATCTTGTAAACGTGAAATCTTAAGATCTTTCTCCTTTAAGCTCTCTAATGATTTCTCTAAATTCTCTGCTCCTTTAGAAGACAACATAGTTAAGTTACCTACATTACTAATCAAGTCAGAAGTATTCTGTTTTAAATAGTCCACTTGATTAGCTAACGCTTGTTTCTCCGCTAAAGTAGAGTTTAATTTAATTGTACAAGTATTTAGTAAATCCTGTACTTCTTTGTTTTTAGTTTCTAATTCGGCAATCTTTTTTTGTGTTCCACAAGATGTTAATCCTAATGCAACCACAGATAAACCTAAAATTACTCTTTTCATAATTAACTGATTGAATTTCGTTCCAAATATATCAAATACTATGCAATTATTATATTCATAAATCGTTAAAAATTGACACTCTTACTTAGTGAAAGAACCGCTCTTTGCGTACAAAATACTTCCATACAATCGAATTCGTGCGATAGTACTGTTCATTTGAGTTGAATAATCGCTTACTCCTAAACTGAGGAATTCGTCTATAAAAACCAAAGTGAGAGCGTATTATAGCCCAGCAATGTTTTGGTTGCATACATAAGATATACCATATCCCTGCTACTCCATCTAAACATAACCGCTGAAAGATTATGCTAAAAGATTTCTTTCTTGGCAAGTTTTTATACATCATCAAGAGCGAGTTTCTAAAGTTTAAATACGTTTTTTTAGGATTCGAATAGCTTAAAGTCGCTCCTCCAACATGATAAACTGTGGAAAATCCACAATATTTGATGACATATCCCCCATTTTGAACACGCCAGCACAAATCAATTTCTTCTTGATGAGCAAAAAACGCCTCATCAAATCCACCAAACTTTTTAAAGACCTCATTACGTATAAACAGACACGCACCTGAAGCCCAAAAGATCTCAATCTCATCATTGTATTGACCACTATCTCTTTCAATAGTGTCAAAAACTCTACCCCTACAATATGGAAATCCATATTTATCTAAGAAACCACCAGCAGCACCCGCATACTCAAAAAAATCTTTTTTCTTATAGTCCAAAATCTTAGGCTGAACTACTGCCGTCTGTGGCTCAACTTCGAAAATTCTTCCTATAGGAGCTAACCAATGCTCCGTCACTTCTATATCCGAATTCAAAAGCACTAGATAAGGTTCATTTATATTCTTCAACCCCTGATTGTATCCCTTCGCATACCCTCCGTTATCCATATTTTTAATGAGCTTAACAGAAGGAAACTCTTTTTGAATAACTGCTATTGACTCATCCGTTGAAGCATTATCTATAATGTAAATATTCGCTTCTGAAGAATATTTTATGACAGAAGGTAAAAACTGCCTTAATAAAGCTACGCCATTCCAGTTTAAAATAACAACTGCAAACTTCTTTTCCATTTTAATCTCTATTTACATTATACAAAGGCAATTCACGCAAAAACACGTATGCACTTTTTTCATAGTCCATTGCGCAAAAATAATGGCTTAAACCATTTGTTACAAACAAGTAATTCGCTCTTAACTGAAAATTATACCTAGCTATTTGATCAAAAGTCTCCTGAGTAATCTTCACTTCTGGCGCTTTACATTCAACCAAAATATCAATACTTCCGTTTGGCTTAAAAACAACCACATCATATCGCTTATTCATTCCGTTCACTTTCACCACTTTCTCAACGCTAATCAAAGAAAGAGGATAATTTCTTTCTTTGTGTAAAAAGTGTACTACATGTTGACGAACCCATTCCTCAGGAGTAAGTAAGACAAATTTTTTACGGATAACATCAAAAATAGCTAGCTTATTTTCACTATTTTTGACGCGAAATTCATAAGCAGAGAAATTTAACTTTTGCATTAAGCAAAGATATTTTTTCTTTAGTAATTCTACAATTAAAAACAAGTCTGTATTTTGGATGAAGTCAAAGAGATAATAAAAAAAATAAAAAGCAAAGAGATAGCTCCAATCTACTTTCTAATGGGAGAAGAGCCATTCTATATTGATGTCATCGCCAATTATATCGAATCTAACGTCTTATCAGAAGAAGAAAAAGGCTTTAACCAGATGGTACTGTATGGAAGAGATGTAACCATGCAAGAAATTATATCCAATGCCAAACGATTCCCTTTAATGGCTGAAAAACAAGTAGTCATAGTCAAAGAAGCACAGGACTTAGCTAGAACGATTGACCAATTAGAAAGTTACACTACCCAAGTACAGCCAAGTACAGTGCTTGTATTTTGTTATAAATACAAAACTTTAGATAAGCGCAAGAAAATATATAAAGCGCTTGAAAAAAATGGCGTAATCTTTGAAAGTAAAAAACTAAAAGAGTATCAGATTGAAAGTTGGATTAAGAAATACGTCACTGCCAAAGGTTTTTCAATAGAACCTAAAGCTTCTACCATGCTTGGAGAATTCCTAGGTACAGACTTATCCAAAATTGCAAATGAAGTTAGCAAGCTAATTTTAGTACTACCTAAAGGAAGTATAATCACAGATGAAATTGTAGAAAAAAATATAGGGATTAGTAAAGATTTCAATAACTTTGAATTAATAAAAGCAATTGTAGAACAAAACAAACTAAAAGCATACACTATTACAAACTACTTTGCACTGAATGCTAAAAGTAATCCTATAGTTTTGACTATCGGATTAGTATACGCCTACTTTTCTAAACTTTTAATCTATCATGGGCTAAAAGATAAATCTGCAACTAATGCAGTCAAACAAATGAAGATTAATCAATATGCTTTAAAAGACTATGAGGCAGGTAGTCGAATATATCCTATGAAACGCGTTAGTGCAATCATTGGTCACCTAAAAGATATTGATTTAAAAAGTAAGGGAGTTGGAGCTAATTCAATGCCTCAAGCCGACTTACTAAAAGAAATGTTAATAAAAATATTTAATTAAACATATATATTATGGCTTACAAGTTAGACAAGAACAAAATACTAGGATACGCGACGCTGATCATGATTGCTATGGGTGCCCTATTGGTTTGTTTAGGAGCTTTCAAATATTCTGAAATTGCAGGATGGGGATTCACAACTGTAGGTGTTGGCTTTCTAGCCATCGCTTGGGTATTTAATGCACTTAAAGGAAGAGTTTAATTGTTTTAAAATCATAACAATATAGGGGGCTAATTCTGATATTAGCCCCCTATTTTTTGTATTAAAATTTAATCTCAAAACCCAGTTCACACACGCATATCAACTGGTAATTATAGAAATCTCAACTAAAACTAAGGGCTAGGTATAGAAACGACACCCAATTACAATACGGAACTAGCAAGAAATAACGATATAAATCGAATTATTCGCAACTCAAGACTCCCCTATAAACAAAACAAACAACATATATTAAAATAATTATTTATTCCTTATTTTTTAACAAAATAACAAACCTAAACACACAAAATTAAAATAGTTAACTATTTTTGTATAAAGCAAATAGATTACTATAATGAACCACTTTAACACAGACTTAGAACGATACTTTGATCACGTTCTCAAGAAAAAAGAATACAGTATAATCCTTCAAGATTTACTCACCTAATATCAGTAAAAACAATTACACAATACTAGGCATCAATAATATATTAGAATCATACAATCTTTCAAATATTAAAAGTCTTAAGCTAGAACTTCTAGATTTTTATGGCGAGCTAAAAAAAGTAATCATAAAAGAAGAAAATCACCTAAAAAGCAACCATATCAAAGACTTAGAACTTTTAAAGACAACGTGTCAAATAACTGAAAAGGAACTAAACAAATACAATAGTAATAGAGCAATATCTACAATAAACGACAAACTATATTCTTTAACTATGCAACATTAAAGTAAGATGGTCGAAAATGAAAAAGGAACTGCAAATGCAGTTCCTTTTTTTACTTTGTATGTAAAAATAAAAGAGCCTGTACTATGCACAAGCTCTTTTATAATCGTATAAAATAACTACTCAATTACTTTTTACTCTCTTTAGCAGTAAACTCAATTACAGCGGTATAATATCCTTTTGGTAAAGTATCAAAAATATTACCATTACCTAAAGCAAACAAAATCTTACGTGAATCTACACGTATATCCGTAATACCAACATCTACTAAGTTATCCTCGGCATCATAAAGTGTAACACTGTAAATTTTATGCAGGTTTGATCGATAATCAACTGGCATTTCTACACCAGATGTCTCCGCATTTCCTTCATATACTTCAACATCTCCACTAAATACCATGATATCTTTACCATGAAACTTATTTCCTGTACTAGAAACAGCCATTGTAATATCATATCCCATTGCCTTACGAATTTGATTAATTACAGAATTATCTGTATTATCTGTAAAGAACTTTTGAATATAGGTATTCAAATCAATTGGAGTTGCTTGCTTAGTAGCTGGATCAGTAAAATATAATACCTCATCAGTTGAAGCATTCTCATCGTGATCCCCAAAATACACATTACCTCCTTGGGTCAGATGCGTTGTAATCTTATTGTCAAAATAATTCTGAATCAATGTATCATTCTTAATCGAATTATATACATCATTAGTCATATCGATATAAAAATCTTTATCCTCAGATGTATATTTATAGACAATTCTACCTTCTTTTGGAAGAGGCTATGTAGTTGCATCAGTAAATACTTCTGCACCATCTCTCTTTTGGATTTTTGTTGCAGTTTCATCTCTCTCTACTAAAGACTTAAAATCAACGGCACTAATAACAGGCACTTCATTAGCTGTTTTTTCAACAGTAAAGAAAACTCCTTTCCCATTACCTTCAGCAGCATCTTTATTAAAGATTACAAAACTACTCTTACCTTTATCTTCTGTAGGAACAACTTTTTTAATCTCTTCAGTGATAGTAGTCTTTAAAAGTTCAGTATCTGTAACTTTGGTCCACGTTGCACCCGTCCAATAATAGAAACCTGCACTTAATCCCGCCGTTTTATTTACTGTCGTATTGTAGACAATAAGACCCAAATTTCTAGGATCTACTTTCATATCACGCCCCTCTTTATCTTTGTCCATTGATGGAGCAAACGAAGTTAGACTCGTCAAGGCAATCTTAAGCAAAATAACCCCTTGATTACCATCTTTCGAAGTCACTTCTAACAAAGCAGAAGGTGATGGATTTTTAGTACCAATCCCCACTTGGGCATGTCCTAAAAAGGACATCCCAAACAAGGCAGTACATATAATTATATACTTTTTCATTCTAAGCATTTTTTATAATTAATACTTATTGTTTTGCATCAGTACTGATATACTCAAATATTACATTATAATCACCATTTAATACTGGTGTGTATAATTCACCCATACCGAAGCTAAATTTCAATGTACCTGCGTCTCCTGCTCCTGAATTACATACTACTTCTGTTGCAGAATCAACAACTAACTGTCCGTTTACTCCACCTTTCAACACACTAACTTTCACTAAACGAGCAAACTTAGACACTGGAATAGTTCCTTGAAATGCACTATCATAACCATAAGCATCATTAACAGTAACTGTTGCGTAACCTTTTTTCACGTAGAAACCATCGATTACCTCTCCAGTATTCACTCCTTCTCCTTCTGTTATAACCTTAGTAGTAACTTCTTTTATCTTCTCAATTACGTCTTGATTATTTGTGATCTCGTTAATGATATTTTGAGAGATATTGATGTAGTGAATTTTTCCTGTTTCATCTACTGAGTATAATACCGGTTCCATGTTAGAGTTTACCTTACCGTAATAAACATTACCGTAAGCCTTTGGATCTACCGGTTTCGTTGGGTCAACTGGATCTGGATTATTTGGATCTGGTTCAACAGGCTTAACCTCTTTAATTACTTGTGTAATTTGATTGCGAATCTCTGTATTTGTCTCAAGAATCGTTTTCATATCAGCTGTTACATTGATATAGTGTGGAATTGGATCTCCATTAACATCTTTCTCTTCTCCAAAATACTTATAAGCGATATATCCTTTTTTCTTCAAATCATCAGCTGTCGGAGCAACTTTCGCATCTGCAACTTCTGCAGCTGTATCATTACCTACTGTTTTACCAAATGATGTTTTAGTCTCCATTGCATTGAAGAAAATTTCTTGTGCAGCATCAGGAGTTCCATCGTCTTTCAACTTCTGAATTACGAACTTATAATTAGGATTTGTAGCATCTCCATCATTTACAATAGAAATACTTCCATCTAATTTATTAATTTTCTCAGAAATTGTTTTAGAGTTGTCCTCTACAATTTTTTTGAAGTCTGAACTAACAATTGAACTAATATCAATTTTTGTTACTCCCTCAACCGCTGTAGTAATACCACCTATATCAGTTGCAGAAGGTTTTGCTCCTTTAACATAAGTTCCCTTTTTAATTTGCTCCAACTTCCAGTTTGATATTGCTAACTCACTGTAGTAGTAAAGCGTTTTAATCTTCTTGAATCCAGCCGAAGGATTGTTTGGATCAACAGGAACTGTAGAATCCTTTTCATCTACATGAAAGAATGTTTCTGACTCGAATCCTAACAATAGCTCATCTGTAGGAACGTCTTTTTTATTACCATCTTTATCAATGATTACAATACTACCAAGTGTTCCATCTTTTCCATTTTCCCCTTTTTCTCCAGGCACATACACCACAGTACCTCCATCTTTACCATCTGCTCCTGTTCCTGTTGCTTTTTCAATCACCTCGATTCGATTAATTAATCTATCAACAATTGATTGAGAAGTAACTAATTCCCATTTACCAGCAGTAGCAGGTGCTACAGCTTTGGTCCAATAGTAAAAACCTACCGCAACTATTACCTTATCATTTGCATCTTTCACTTCATTATTGTTATACACCAACAACCCTGCTTCTTCCCCTCCTACAATTGGAGAATACTTAGTAAGATCTGTAAGTGCTACACGCGGGATCAAAACCCCTTTGTCAGGTGCTGTAATGTCAAGCATTGCAGACTGTGATGGCAATGGATTACCAATACCTACCCCAGGTTTGTCCTGAGCGTAAGCTGACATTGTTAATGCCAGTAAGAATAGAGTAGAAATTCTTTTTTTCATGTTTATATTGATTTTACATTATACTTTAAGAAACAATAAAAAATCATAACAATAATTTTTCGTCGTTAAATCGTCTATTGTTTTCATTAACTATACAAATGTAAAAAAACAAGCATTATAAATAAATTATGTTAATATTATTTTATTATCAGATTAATTAACCTATTACTTAATGATAATTAAAGAGTTTTACTCTTCTTAATAAATATTGCAGTTTTTATATCATTTACAAACAAAAAACACCTCTCTACATTTCGTTTTATTCTTTAAATTTTCATAAAAAGAATAGAAAAACAACCCCCAAAACACAATTAGTGTACTTTATTTTAACATAAATAACACAATTAAACAAATCAAAAAAAGGATAAACCCGTGCTTATACACAGGTCTATCCTTTTCATTTTCACAAATACAGTAAATCTTATTTAACTAAATTAACAAGCTCAGCTCTCGAAGCTTTAACTAAATCTTGAGGGTTTAGCCCAATGGTCATTCCTTTTTTACCCCCACTCACATATACCTTCTCCAATCTCAATACAGCGCTATCTATATAGGTCTTATATTTTTTCTTCATCCCTATAGGCGAACACCCACCTCGTATATATCCAGTAATCGCTAATATATCCTTGACCGCAATCAACTCCACCTTTTTCTCACCACAAGCCATAGCAGCCTTTTTAAGATCCAACTCTGATTCTATCGGAACTACATATACATAAACTTCTGCATCTTTACCTGAACCTACTAAAGTCTTATACGATTCCACAGGAGACAACCCTAATTTGTCACAGACCGACCTCCCATCAATTACCCCATCAGCTATATCGTACTGATGCACACTATAAGCCACTTTTTCACCGTCTAGTATTCTCAGGGCATTGGTCTTTTGTATTTTTGTTGTTTTTTTTGCCATGCTATATTGTTTGACTACAAAGCTACAACAAAGTAGTCTTGTAACCCGTCTGTCTCAAACAAAACATAAAGTCATCTTCATTATTGCACACACAATACACCCGAAGTGTAGAGCCTACAGCCTTTTTAAAAATAGGCTTAAAACTCTTCGGCAAAGTATTATAAAACTGATCCGCATTACTCATTTTATATTTAGGATCAATATCAACAGTCACTAGGACTACAAACTCGCTTTCTTTTAATTCAATAGGTAGCTTCATAGATTTTGTATTTAACACATTAATTGTATGAATTTATAAAAAAATTCTAATCTTTCACCTATCTAGTCAAAAATATTCTCATATTTAACTACCACTACGAAAGAAAAACATGACCGTTATTAACAGAAAGAATCATAAACACCAATAGCTATCTGCCCCAAAATCAATAATTAGCTAAAAATATAAATCAATCGTTTTCTGTTTCTTTATACCTATTAACACTAATTTGTCTAAAAATAAATTACTTTTGCCCAAAATAACTCAGTAAGCAAAAAACAACTTAGAAGATGCAAAACATTCCTAGTGTTGACTTACGTGATTTCCTATCGGATGACCCGGTACGTAAACAAAAGTTTGTAAATGAAATCGGCAAAGCCTACGAAGACATTGGATTCGTAGCACTTAAAGGACACTTTTTAGACGATCAATTGGTCGGCAATTTGTATGAAGAAGTCCGCAATTTTTTCAACCTACCTTTAGCGACAAAAGAACAATACGAGATACCTGGTATTGGTGGTCAGCGAGGGTATGTCTCTTTTGGCAAAGAAAGTGCCAAAGGAAAGTCTGAAGGAGACTTGAAAGAATTTTTTCACTTTGGTCAGTATGTTGAAAATGACCCTGTACTCGAAGCTACCTACCCTGCCAATGTAACAGTAAATGAATTGGCTAACTTTAACCAAGTAGGAAAACAAACCTATCAAATGTTAGAAAAAACAGGAGTATATGTTCTTCGAGCATTAGCCCTTTATTTAGGATTAGACGAGTACTACTTCGACAATTTTGTCAAAAACGGAAACAGCATCTTGCGTCCAATTCACTACCCTCCAATCACCACTGAGCCAAAAGAAGCCGTTCGCGCTGCTGCTCATGGAGACATTAACCTAATCACGCTATTAATGGGTGCACAAGGAAAAGGTCTTCAAGTACAAAATCACAAGGGTGAATGGATAGACGCTATCGCTGAAGATGATGAATTAGTGATAAATGTTGGTGATATGCTATCTAGACATTCAAATAACCGATTAAAATCAACAATCCATCAAGTGGTAAACCCTCCTAGAGAGTTATGGAATACCTCTAGATACTCTATTCCATTCTTTATGCACCCTGTAGGGACAATGCCTCTAAACTGCCTGAACAATTGCATAGATAAAGATAATCCAAAACAATACGAAGATATCACTGCTGGTGAATTCTTACACGAACGTCTTGTCGAATTAGGATTAATCAAATAAAAATACAAATCGTTTATCTTAATCGAGGACAGCCATTTTAGCTGTCCTCGATTTTTTATTACAACTCTTCACACACCATATCCCTTCTACGCAATATATACACTGCACTAAAAGACAAAATACTTCAAAGTTAGAGCACAACACTATACTTCGCTGACAACCAACTTACTTCCCTTACAGAAAACAACAGCTAAACCCCTATAAAATACCCGACCTCCTACTTTTGGTTACCAATTCTATAGGAATAGGTGCAGTATTCGTGCAGTTTACTAGCCCACAGCTACCTTCTTGGCAAGAAAACTGCACGTATACCTCAAGAACAGTTGCAGCACACTACCCTATTATATTCCTAGAACCAAGTCTATCGTCAATTTACACAATACAATGACCTTTCTTAGCGCATAGTATCAAAACCACTCGTTTTTCTTTTTGGGAAAACCCTAAAAAACAAATGTTAATTATTTTATTTTTCGTAAATTTGGGAATAGCATTTTTCTCCCCACCACAATATGATTTTTAAATATTACAAAGCGTTTAAAAAAGCACTCTTTAACTCACTCAACTAAAGTCGTTAAAAGTATTTTAGCACGCAATAGGGTGTATTATTTAAATTTCACAAAGAGATCGCAACGAAAAATACAATAAGCAATAAAAGAGTAATAATAGACGAATAGACAATGGCTAAGAAAACAAATAGTTTTGAAGATTTAGGAGGATTTGTATTTTCTACAAATGAAGATTTTGAATTTGACACGCAAGAAGCAGTAGAAACACTTGCCCCCAAAGACCAAAGACTAGAAGCTCACTTGGACAAAAAAAATCGCGGTGGAAAAATCGCGACAATTATAAAAGGATTTGAAGGGAATGAAGAGGATTTGAAAACTTTAGCAAAGAAACTTAAAACACTTTGCGGAGTAGGTGGAAGTGCCAAAGACGGAGACATTATTATCCAAGGAAACTTCAGAGACAAGATTATGGAATACTTAACTAAAGAAGGCTACAAAGTAAAACGTGTAGGCGGATAACTTAAAATAAAGTGTTATGCAAATAAAAGATTCTGAGCTAATTTTAAACCCTGATGGTAGTATCTACCACATTAATTTAAAACCTGAAAACATAGCGAAAGACATTATCTTCGTTGGAGATCAATATCGAGTAGATCGAATCACTAAACACTTCGACACGATCGAATTTGAAACACAAAAAAGAGAATTCAAATCGTGTACAGGTACTTATAAAGGAAAGAGAATAACGGTACTATCAACAGGCATTGGACCTGACAATATCGATATTGCGATCAATGAAATTGATGCCTTGTTCAACATCGACTTCAAAACTAGAGAAATCAAGAAAGACCTAACCTCAGTAAATATTGTGCGTATAGGTACTTCTGGATCACTACAAGCAGATATTCCTGTAAACAGCTTTGTGCTTTCACAATACGGATTAGGTCTAGACAACGTAATGCGTTCATACCTTATAGACGGTGTATCTCACAAAGGAATGGAAGATGCTTTTATCAAACATACTAATTGGGATCTAAGAAAATGCCGTCCTTATTTTGTACAAAACAGTCCTGAGCTTGAAGCCAAACTTGAGAGTGATCAAATATTCAAAGGAATTACAGGTACAGCAGGTGGTTTTTACGGACCTCAAGGTCGCGTACTAAGACTTGCAATACAAGACCCTGAATTAAACCACAAAATAGACAATTTCAAATATGAAGATTTCCGAATCACTAACTTTGAAATGGAAACCTCTGCAATCTATGGGCTTTGTAAATTATTAGGTCACCATGCTGTTTCTTTAAATACTATTATTGCCAATAGAGCAAACGGAACTTTCTCAGAAGATCCTTATGCAGCAGTAGATCGATTGATTACTTACACCCTAGATAAGTTAAGCGCACAATAAACGCACATAAAAAATGCACTAAAGCATCTAAAAGAGGAGTCCTTGAATTGGGCTCCTTTTTTTATGATTTTCACCTTGTTGATACTTAGATAATTTTTGTTAATTACAACTACCTATTCACTAAGAAATATTAACTAAAATAAACGGATACATTATTTTTCAAAAGATTTTATACGATATCTGTTTTTTTTACCCTAAATATTTTAAACAAAACACAACAAAAAACCGCCATAATTCTAAAACAATTTTTATTTCTTAATTTTTATACATTAAAAAAATAAATACACTTAATTAAATAAGATTAAAACATAAATTATCAATATTCGCATTTCATTTGATAATAAAGAAATAATATTAGTAAATTTAAGAGCTTAAAATTTTTATTTGAAATGACGAAAGAAGACTCGAACTTAGAACGCATAAAATATGCTCCTTATAGAGAAAGAATTATCACTGCAGAACAAGCTGCAAGTTTAATACATGACCAAGCAGTTGTAGGAGCAAGCGGTTTTACCAAAGCAGGAGACAGCAAATCAGTTTTACCAGCATTTGCCCAACGTGCAGCTGAAGAAAATGTAGCCATAACCTTAATCACTGGAGCCTCACTAGGACAAACAACAGATGCTGACTTAGCTACGAATAATGCACTTATCCGCCGTATGCCTTTTCAGGCTGATGCTGTTTTAAGAAAAACAATCAACAGCGGCCAAGTAAAATATATCGATCAACACCTTAGTGAAACAATCGAACAACTACAAGAAAAACATATTCCACAAGTAGAAGTTGCCATTATAGAAGCTACTTATATCAATGAAGAAGGATACATCATCCCTACCACTTCTATAGGTAACTCAGCCTACTTCGCTAGTGTGGCAGAAAAAATAATCATTGAAATCAATACCGCTATCCCATTGAGCATAGAAGGTATTCACGACAATAGCACCCCTGAGAAACAACCAAGACGCGAGATCATTCCTATCCACACGGTTCACGATAAAATAGGAGAGCCTTTTATTCGCCTTAACCCAGACAATGTAGTAGGTGTAGTATTTTCAAGTATTGAAGACACTCCTGCCCTGCTTCCAGAACCTGACCACAAAACTTCAGCGATATCACAGCACTTACTTGCTTTCTTTGAAGAAGAAGTGAAAAAAGGAAAGTTGACAAACTCATTGCTTCCACTACAAGCAGGTATTGGTAAAGTAGCCAATGCTGTATTGACAGGGTTTAAGCATGGACCATTTGAAAACCTAACCATGTACTCAGAAGTCCTTCAAGACAGCACCTTTGACTTAATAGATTCAGGAAAAATGACTTTTGCATCAGGTTCGTCAATTACTGTAACTGAAGAATGCTATGAACGCCTGATTAAAAACTTTGATCAATACAAAGACAAATTAGTCCTAAGACCTCAAAACATTAGTAATGCTCCTGAAGTAATCCGTCGATTAGGTATCATAGCCATCAATACTGCTATTGAATTTGATATCTACGGAAACGTAAATTCAACACATATCGGAGGAAATAAAATGATGAATGGTATCGGAGGATCTGGTGATTTTGCAAGAAATGCCTATTTGAGTATATTTGTAACACAAGCAGCATCAAAAGAAAACAATGTGATTTCACACGTACTACCGATGGTATCCCATGTCGATCACACAGAACACGATGTAGATATCTTAGTCACTGATATAGGATTAGCAGACTTGCGTGGACTATCCCCAAGAGAAAGAGCTGAGGTGATCATCGAAAACTGTGCACACCCAGACTATAGAGATGAGCTAAGAGACTACTATACTCGTGCATTAAACGAAGCTGGAGGACACACTCCTCATATCTTAGAGGAAGCTTTTAAGTTTCACATCAGATTTAAAAATACAGGCTCAATGAAAAAAGCTTAAAACCATACTAAAACTCTGCATTGCATGCAGAGTTTTTTTGTTTTACAAACTATCTTGATTACACCCATTTTTAAATGTCCATTTTTAGTATCTTAGCCCTAAAATCGACAAACCAAAAAGATGAAAAAAGTCAAAATAATAGGTGTACCAGAACACTTCAACCTACCCTGGCAACTATGTATCGAGAATGGAGAATTTCAAGAAAGAGGAATAGACGTTAGCTGGACAGATATCCCTGAAGGAACTGGAAAAATGTGTGAGCTTCTTCGCAACAAAGAAACAGACCTCGCCGTTATACTTACCGAAGGCATTATCAAAGACATAGCAAAAGGCAATCCTTCAACCCTAATACAAGAATATGTAAGCTCACCTTTGGTTTGGGGAATACACGTGGCACAAGATAGTCCAATTCAATCCTTAGAAGAATTAGCTAACAAGCGAATTGCTATTAGCCGATACGGCTCAGGGTCACATCTTATGGCAATTGTACATGCCAAAAAAATGAATTGGAATACAGAAGAATTAAACTTCGTAGTTGTTAATACATTAGAAGGAGCTATCGAAGCCTTGCAAAATAACGAAGCTGACTACTTTATGTGGGAAAAATTCATGACTCAACCCATTGTAGATCAACAAATATTCAGACGAATAGGAGAGTTCCCTACCCCATGGCCATCATTCGTAATCGCAGGTACTAATGAGTTTTGCTCAGCTAATGAGGCTTTAATTGACAATCTATTAGAAGTCATAAATACGACAACCTCTGAGTTCAAAATAATACCGAGCATAGATCGCACACTAGCAACTAAGTATCATCAAAAGCTAGAAGATATTCAGACATGGTTGAGTCAAACACAGTGGTCACAAAGACAATTGAAGCAAAAACATTTTGATGCTGTTGTAAACGAATTAACAGCTCTGAAGCAGATTGATTCAATGCCAACCTATAAAGAGACTGTACGCTAAAGAATAAATAGCCTGAGCTAAAACAGATGACGACAGAGCAACAGAAAAAGAAAAAATGGTACAATTATGTAAGTATCCCAAAACCTTGGGATACCATCATTATACTCGTATTAAGCACCTTAATTACGATACCAATCTTTATTGTTGCGCATCAAAACCTGATAGACCCTCATTGGTCTTATCAATTAGACAGAGTACTGTTATTCATTGCGATAATGACTCTTGTTTTCTTTATTTTATACAAACTAAAGACTTTACTAACTATTGTCCTTATTTTTTATGTCATCACATTATCTTGGGCAACATTCATGGGAGGATATGGTTACTATGAAGTATACGATGACTATCGTGTCATGATATACAGCATGGCTGACACGCCAACGCCACAAGATATTATCATCTCGAAACTACTCCCCTTTCCCAATAAAGGAAAAATAACCAAGGCAATAGAATATGACAAGCCAAAGGTACGCAACTTTGCACTTCTCGCTACAACAAAACACTTTACAACAACCAAAGGCTATTATGAAAACCGTAAGCTCATCCAGTCCTTGGCAATCTTTAAAGAAATACGAACCCGCTGGAATTATGTCAATGACCCAAAAGGAAGAGAATATATAGCTACCGCTTCAGAATCACTTATTCACTTTTCAGGAGATTGTGATGACTACTCAGTATTAATGGCAGCAAGCATAAGAGCTATTGGTGGTACGCCAAGACTGATACACACCAAAGAACATATGTATCCCGAAATGCTCATCGAAAACAAAGCCCAACTCGAACAAGCAATTTATTTGATTAAAGAAGTCTTGTTTAAAGAGGAAAGTCGCGGAAAAGAAATACACTATCACATCGATGAGAGAGGAGCCATTTGGCTCAATTTAGACTATACCGCTCGATACCCTGGTGGGCCATTCATGTCAGAAGAGATATTAGGACAACTAACTTTAAATTAATATACAAATGATACAAAACATCACTCCGTTATTAGCTGGAAGCCTATTAGGAGGACTAGCAGTCATATTAGGAGCATTTGGAGCTCATGCCTTAAAAAAAAGAATGAATCCCGATTCATTAGCTAGCTTCGAAACAGGCGTAAAATACCAAATGTATCACGCGATACTTCTTATAGCACTTAGCTTTTTGCCAAAAGAAGATATCTTAACTAACGCAATAAATATACTTATCCTAGGAACCATCTTGTTTTCATTCAGCATCTATGGATTAACCCTAAGTGGAACCTTTGGCAAGAAAATAAGAATACTAGGCCCCATCACACCTATAGGAGGACTTTGTTTGGTCATTGGATGGTTTATCCTATTTTACTATAGTTTAACACTCTAAATAATTAAATTAATAAACAAATGTTACGGTATTACTAATTGAATTTAGACACTATTGACAAGAATATTACAATTTTATCTATATTTGTGATTATTCGACTAAAAAACACATCCAATGAGAAAAGTATTAAGTGTAGTTGCATTAGCGACACTATTGACCGCATGTGAAGAAAAAGGCTATGAAATTAATGGTCAAGTTTCCGACATAGAAAACGGTACTACGGTATATCTTGAAAAGTTAAATATCGACAACAATCAGTTTATCGCTATAGACTCTACAACCATTAAGGATAATACCTTCAAATTCAAAGGGCAACCAACTAATAGAACTGAACAATCTTTTATTCACTTTAAAGGAGAAACAGGAAGAGTCCCTTTTATCCTAGAAGACAGTAAAATCACTGTAGAATACACAAAAGATAAAAGCCTTGTCAGCGGAGGTAAATACAATAAGCAGTATTACAGCTTTATTGCAAAGAAAGAAGAATTGACCAAGCCTATTGTTGACTTTAGAACTCAAAACCAAGAGAAATACAAAGAAGCACAAGAAAAAAAAGATACTGCAACAATGGAAAGTATCAAAGCAGAGGATAAAAAGTTATCCGAAGCTTATGGAGAATGGATGGATAACTATCTAGACACAGAGCTATCCTCAATTGCAACTTTAATCACTTATAATGAATACGCGCGCGCAGGCTATTTAGGAAAAGATGAGTTACAGCCAATTTTTGATTCGTTCTCTGATGATATTAAAAAAACTACAATAGGCCAATCGCTACAAGAATTTATTTCAAAGATGCCAGAGCCAGCTGTAAAAATTGGCCAAAAGGCACCTAACTTTAAAGCACTTACCCCTGAAGGAAAAGAGCTTTCACTAGAAGAAGTATTAGGAAAAGTAACTTTAATTGATTTCTGGGCTTCGTGGTGTAGACCTTGTCGCATCGAAAATCCTAATGTGGTAAAGCTGTACAATGAATATCACGACAAAGGATTAAACATCATTGGTGTATCGTTAGATTCTGAAAGAGAAAATTGGTTAGAAGCGATAGAAAAAGACGAGCTTACATGGAATCACATCTCAAACTTAGAGTCGTGGAAAGACCCAATTGCAAAAGAATATGAAGTACGCGGAATACCAGCAACATTCTTACTAGACGAGAATGGAGTTGTTATCGCAAAGAATCTACGAGGAAAAAAATTAAGAGCTAAAGTAGCCGAGATCTTAAAATAAACATATCATATACAAAAAGACTTTACATCTGTAAAGTCTTTTTTATTTTACTTAACTTGCTTACTAATAACAAAAGTACTATTTGTGATTTAGTACACTAAAACAAAAGATATGTCACACTACAGACTTCTCATACTACTTCTAGGACTACCATTTCTTTTTAGCTTTGGGTCAAAGCAAAAAAAGTACACTATTCACGGAAATACACAGCAACAAGAAGACGGTACATTAATTTACTTATACCTATTAGATCCAATAGACAACACATTCGTAAAGAAAGACTCTACTACAATCCACAATAACACTTATACCTTCAAAGGAAGCATTTTAAACAACTCCTACGCCCTTTTAAGCAATAAGACAATAGAAGATTACTTTATACTCGAAAACGGTGTTATAAACGCAAAAAACACCTCAATAGACAACAACACTTCTAGCATAACTGGAACTATTAATAACGACGCTTTAAACACATTCACAAAACAAGTCACTGAAGTACAAGAAGAACTAAAGAAGTTTAAAACTGACAACCAACCACTACTAGAACAAGCTATAGAAGCTAAAAATGGCCAACTAATAGACTCTATATCTACTGCTTTTAACAATAAGCTAAAGCAACTAACAGAGACCATTTTAAAGCAAACGCTAAATACCCCTAATAGTTTTGTGAGCATGATTGTGATTTACCAAAGACTCACAAATAACAATATCTCAAGAGAAGAAGCGTATGCTAATTACCACTCACTAAGTCCTGAGTTAAAAAACACGAATATTGGACAAGCCATCGGTATGTTAATAGATAAATTAAGCAATACTAAACTCAGTATCGGAGACAAAGCACCAAATTTCGAAATAAAAGACCTTTCAGGCAACACCTTTAAACTATATGACAACCTCAATAAAAGCAAAGTAACTATCCTGCACTTCTGGGCGCCTTGGTGTCCTTCTTGTGAAGAAAGACTTCCAACAATCAAAGCCACAAGAAAACAATATTCACTGAAAGATGTACAAATAATCAGTATAGCACTCGATGAAGACAATGAAGAACTAAGGAAGACGATAGTCACTGAAGATTTAAACTGGACACATATTGCTAGTATTAACTCACTACAACAGCTATATGATGTCAAGACTATTCCAACCATCTTTATACTAGATCAAACAGGAATAATACAAGACATAAAACATCTAGAACCAGACACTACATCCGTCATACAGGATATTCTACAAAACTAAACCTGTCTTTTAATAGGTTTTCTCATCTATATACTACAGGATATATCAAATAACTTCTTAAAAAACTACGCTTATAACAATACAGCATTAGCAGTACGTTAAATCCTAAGCCCTACTGTTAGATATAGTCTATCTTTGCTTATCTTTTTTTTGAAAAAAGTATATCTTTATGTAACGTTACTTCAACTAATGCGACATATCAGATATGAACAAACACTTGGAAACAGAATTTATTAATTTATTGGACAAGCATCAAAACCTTATCCATAAAGTATGTCGGCTATATACAAATGATGAGGCCGCGCATAAAGATTTGTTCCAAGAAATATCAATTCAACTATGGAATGCTTACCCCAAGTTCAGAGGTGACGCTAAGTTTACAACATGGGCATACAGAATTGGGCTAAACACAGCAATATCACTATATAGAAAGAAAACAAAAGACATTCCTACAACATCAATTGACTTTAGTATTCATCGATTTGAATACACAGAATACAACAATGAAGAGGAACAACAACTCAAGCTGATGTACCAAGCTCTACAACAGCTCAACGACATTGAAAAAGCACTCGTTTTTTTGTATTTAGAAGATAAAAATTATCAAGAAATAGCAGAAACTCTAGGTATCTCAGAAGTAAATGCAAGAGTTAAAATGAATCGTATCAAAACGAAGTTAAAACAAATTTTAAATCCATAGTAATTAAGAAAGGCATATGAAGGAGTTAGATTTACTTAAGAAACACTGGAACGAACAAAAAGACTTCCCTAAAGTTTCAAAGAACGAAATAAACAAGATGATTCACAAGAAGTCATCATCTATTGTTAAATGGATTTTCATTATAAGCGTTATAGAATTCTTAATACTCAATCTTGTGAGCTACTTTTACTCATTTAAAGAAGAGGAATTAATACTAAAAGGGAAGCCTATATCTTTTATCGTTGAAAACATAGACTATCTATCAGCAGCTATTTCAGTATTTTTTATTATTCTGTTCTATTTAAACTATAAGAAAATAAGCGTTGCAGACTCTACTAAAAAACTCATCGTCCAAATATTAAAAACAAAGAAAACAGTAAATTACTACATCTATACAAATCTGGTAGCTTTGGCTATTGTGTTAATTGCCGTTGCTCTAAGTATAATACCATGGGATAGCAACGAGTTAAATATCAGCCATACCCTTGTAATTATTGGTGCTATCATCATATTATTATTAATTTTTGTAGCAATTATATGGCTATATTACAAAGTAGTTTACGGATTATTAATTAAAAAATTAATGAAGAATTATAAAGAATTAGAAAAAATAGACACAGACATATAACTATGATATATTTTGACTAACTTAGATCAAAATAAGGATCATTTATATTTATGACTATTACTCAATTGATATACACTCTAGCTGTAGCTGAGCATAGAAACTTCACTCTTGCCGCAGAAAAAACATTTGTCACACAACCTACTTTAAGCATGCAAATACAAAAGCTTGAAGAGGAATTAGGTGTACAAATATTTGATCGTAGCAGTAAGCCTATTCAACTTACCACCATTGGACAAACAATCATCAAACAAGCACAAAAAATTGTAGATGAATCGGACCGTATCAAGGATATAGTAGACCAAGAAAAAGGATATATCGGTGGTGTATTTAAGCTAGGAATAATATCAACAATATCACCTACCCTTCTCCCCATGTTTCTAAAAACTTTCCTCAGTAAATACACTAAGGTACAGTTAATTATTGAAGAGTATACTACAGAAGAAATTCTACAAAAACTAAGGCATGGTTATTTAGATGCTGCCATTCTAGCCACACCTTTAGAAGAACCAGACATCGTAGAAAAAATATTGTACTACGAACCATTTGTAGGATACATCCCTCCTCAATTCAAACAAGGAAACAGTAAAGAAATTACTAGTGACGAACTAGATCTAAAGAACCTTCTCCTACTACAAGAAGGACACTGTTTTAGAGATGGTATAATCAATATCTGTAAGAATATTAATAATAATGAGGAAAGAAGTTTTAAACTAGAGAGTGGAAGTTTTGAAACCTTAATAAATTTATCTAAAGAAGGTCTAGGATACACCCTACTTCCCTACCTACATACATTAAACTTAGGAGCAGATGATCAAAAAAATCTAGTTCAATTTAAAGACCCTAAACCAGCAAGAGAAGTTAGTTTAATCTACACAAAAAATGAATTAAAAGTACAAATCGTCAATGCTTTATATGAAGTTATTTTAAGTGTCATCAGAGGAGCTATAACCTTTCAAGACGTTAAAATTATCAGTCCGAAAAAAACAAAATAACTACACACTATCAACAATAAAAAAGGGAATACAATATATTGTACTCCCTTTTTTATTGTTGATAAGATACTTATTCAATAATCTTATTTTTGATCTTCTTTATCTTTAATCACCAATCTAAACCCTTCACCATGGATATTTAGAATCTCAACATTTTCATCTAATTTAAGATACTTTCTCAACTTAGCGATATAAACATCCATACTACGCGAAGTAAAGTAGTTATCATCTCTCCAAATCTTAGTTAAAGCTACCTCACGAGGCATTAAATCATTCTCGTAAATCGCTAGCATTTTTAATAACTCATTCTCTTTCGGAGATAACTTGATAGGCTCATCGTTTTCAAAAGTTAAGAATCTCAACTTAGAGTTTAAATGGAATTTACCTATTTGGAATTCAAACTTAGTATTATCTGTTTTAACTTCAGATGATTTTCTATGGATAATAGCTTTAATCTTCATTAATAAAACCTCTGAGTCAAAAGGCTTGTTTAGATAATCGTCAGCTCCAACTTTATATCCTTTTAACACATCTTCCTTCATAGATTTAGCGGTTAAAAAGATAATTGGAATTTCCTTATTTTTATCGCGGATCTCCTTGGCTAGAGTAAACCCATCTTTATAAGGCATCATAACATCTAAAATACAAAGGTTAAAAGTATCTCTCTTGAACTTTTCAAAACCTTCCATCCCATTCTTTGCTAATGTCACCTCGAAATCATTAATGGCTAAATAATCTTTCAAGATTGCTCCAAAGTTAGGATCATCTTCTACTAATAAAATCTTTTTGTTGTTTGTTGTTTCCATATTATATATAATTAATTTATTAATGGCATTTTAATGATAAAGGTACTTCCTTTACCTTTTTCACTCTCCACGTATACTTGTGCATTGTGAACCTCTACAATTTGTTGAACATAGGCTAATCCTAATCCATGCCCCTTCACATTGTGCAAATCACCCGTATGTTCACGATAAAAACGATCAAATATACGCTTCTGTGCATTCTTACTCATACCGACACCTTGATCTTGAACTTTAATCAATATAAAGTCTCTATAGTTCTCTGTGTATACATCAATAATAGGTCTATCCTTAGAATACTTAATCGCATTGTCTAATATATTCACCATTACACTTGTAAAGTGAAAATCATTACCTAATACATCTGTACGAGTAGCATCAAGATGTAAGTTAACTTCACCCCCTCTGTCCTGAATAATCAAAGCTACGTGATCAACCGCATTCTCGATTATCTCATGAACATCCATTCTCTGTTTGTCGATATCATAATCGCGCTTCTCTAATTTAGAGATACGCAATACATTCTCTACTTGAGCATGCATACGCTTATTCTCGTCTCTGATCATTTTTAGGTATCTTTCAACCTTCTCTGCGTCAGATATAACTTTAGGGTTTTTAATTGCATCTAACGCTAAATTAATAGTCGCTATTGGCGTTTTAAACTCATGAGTCATATTATTGATAAAGTCAGTTTTAATCTCTGAAATCTGTTTTTGGCGAATCAACTGATCTATTGCACTCAGATAAGCAGCTATTATCACTATCGTAAACAAGATTGACAAGAACGTAATTCCAATTAGAGACGAAAACAAATACTTACTTTTCTCCGGAAAAGTTAGGTACAATTGATACTTGCTCTTTCCATTGTTGTCAGTCAAAATTGGACCACCATAAGTAGACCCTTCTTCGTAAACAAATTCATTAGACTTTATCTTTGTCGCCAACCCTCTGTTGTAAACCCCAAATTCAAACTTAGCGTTTACACCATATTGTTTTAACTCCTTACGCAATAACTCTTGCAATGCTTCTTTTGAAATTCGTTCATCAATACTGCGCAACGCTACAATATCTTTGAAGTAAATCTCAAACTGAGCCTTATCCAACAGATCAAGACCTCCTGTTTGCTCTATAACCTCATCTGGGTAGTTTTGGTTCAAACTCCCCTTCTCTAAGGTATTACCTCTATATATCTCCGTCTTGCGCTTTGAGATAAAGTTTTTAACCTTTACCGTATCAGAAGCTTTTTTATCAAAGAGCGAACTTTTTATATTATAATCCTCTGCAATTAAATAATTCGAATAAAATATCTCCTCATTTGTCGAAGGATCTCTTTCTACAATCAAGTATTGCTTTAACTCACTTTGTTTTGGAGCTGTACCTATACTGTCTTTTAATTGATTGTAAAATTTATAGAACTCTGTCGCTTCATTCTGCTGCATTGTATTCGCAACATTTCCTATCACCTGTTGAACATGATATTTAAACTGCTCATCATTGTTTCTATATGAACTTACAATCCAATATAATTGAACAATTATTATTCCTATTAGAGAAAAACTCATAATAGCTACCAATAATCGAAAGCTAAACTTACTCATCAATTTTCAAAATTAACATTAAAACATTTATCAATAATATCGATTAACATAAAATTAACTAATTAAATTAAACTATTTTTAAAATTAATATCATTTACAATATCAATTACTTGTTTTTTAGTCAAATCCCTATCAATATTCTCAATAATATAATCACTTAATGGTTTTTTTCTCATGTCATTCCATTGATTATTTATAATCTGTCGAATATTATATTCTGATACGTTATCCCTATGTTTGACACGATCTATTCTTATTTGCTCAGGAGCGGTTACTAATATTGTATAATCACACTCCTTATCCAAACCTTGTTCAAATAAAATTGCTGATTCCTTAATTACAAATCCTGCTTCTGCATGTTCCTGCTTGAACCTTTCAAAATCTGCTTTTACTTCGGGGTGCACTATTTGATTTAGTCTTTCTAATCGTTCCTTATCGGCAAAGACTAACGTTCTAATCTTTTTCCTATCCAATTTACCTTCTACCACAACTGACTCCTCAAACAACTCACTTACTCGCTTCACGATATCTGATCTATCCATTACCTCTCTTGCTCGTTCATCAGCTATATAAATAGGCACTCCCTGCTCGGCAAACATCTTTGCTACAGTAGTCTTTCCACTTCCGATTCCTCCTGTAAGACCAACTATCTTCATATTTTTTCTTATTACTTAAAAAACATCTCAGGCATTGCCTCTTCAGGTTTTCTATTTAATACAAATATATTATATACTGATTTAACAAAACCCGCACCATAACCAAAAAATTGTATAAAAACTGCTAAAATTGACAAAAAACTTATTCTTAGACTCTTTTCTTTAACATAGCTCATCACAAAAACAGCTGTAAAATAAAGAAAATAAAGAATGTTTAACATAAAAAAGCCAAAAAATGTCATTACTAAAGACAAAAATAAGCCAAAAACAAACATACTAGGTAACCAATACGTGATTTTACTGTATTTCGGATAGCGTTTATTTAATATTGGACGTGCTTTTCCAAACTTATTTACTTGCACATAGAACTTATTCCAATCAATTCTTCTCTTGTGATACACATACGCTTCAGGAAACAGTTGCGTATCAAAGCCTAACTCCCATAAACGAATCGTTAAATCAGGATCTTCTCCCGGGTGTATCTTCCCAAAACCTTCTGATTCATCAAAGGCTTTTTTTGAGATCCCCATATTAAAACTCCTTGGTTGAAACTTTCCTACGCGCTCTCCCCCTCCTCGTATTCCTCCAGTAGTCAAAAAAGATGTCATAGCAAAGTTAATCGCCTTCTGAATTGAGGTAAAATTCGCTAATGCTGCATCAGGCCCTCCAAAACAGTCCACATAGCCAGCCTGTAAATATGCATCTACTTTACTTAAATATTGTTCTGGAATAATACAATCTGAATCTAGTATAATAAAATAATCTCCCTTAGCTCTTTCCATTCCGTAATTACGACTATCCCCTGGCCCTGAATTAGCCTTATAGTAATAACTAATTGTCAATTGGTCCTCATACTGAGCTATAATCTCACGAGAATCTATTGTAGAACCATCTTCTACGACCACCACCTCAAAATCTTCTTTATATGTTTGCTTCGTTAAACTAGTTAATAGCTCTGCAATCTCATCTGGTCGATTATACAGTGGAATTATAAATGAATAATACATTTGCTAATATTTACATAATAGGATAACAAAAGTATCGTTAAGTATTGTAATACGAAAATTCATTGTTATATTTATCAGTGTTAGTGATTCAATTCCTATTGAATACAAACATTTAAAACAACTACAACAAATTAAAGATGAACAAAATTAATATATTATGGGTAGATGATGAAGTAGATTTACTTAAGCCTCACATCTTATTCCTTGAGAAAAAAAATTACGTTGTTACAACTTGTACTAATGGACAAGATGCAATTGACTTAGTTAAAGAACAAGACTTTGATGTAGTCTTTTTAGACGAAAACATGCCGGGTATCACTGGTTTAGAAACGCTTAGTGAAATCAAAAGTATCAAAACCAGTATTCCTGTTATTATGATTACCAAAAGCGAGGAGGAATACATCATGGAAGAGGCTATTGGTTCAAAGATTTCTGACTACCTTATTAAACCTGTTAATCCTAACCAAATCTTATTGAGCCTAAAGAAGAATCTAGATGACTCTAGACTAATCTCCGAAAAGTCTACGCTGAGCTACCAAAAAGAGTTTCGTAACATATCTATGGACTTAATGGATGCCAGAACCTATGAAGACTGGATATCAATTTATAGAAAACTTCTTTACTGGGAACAAAAACTAGAGACTATAGAAGACCAAGGGTTAATCAATATTCTTGAAAGCCAAAAAAACGAAGCCAACTCTCTCTTCGGTAAATTCGTAGAGAAGAATTACGAGTATTGGATTAACAACCCAGAAGATAGCCCTGCCTTTTCTCATCAAATATTTAGAAAATGGGTGGCTCCTGAACTTAAAAAAGAAAACGCTAATGTGCTATTTATCGTTATTGATAACCTGAGATACGATCAATGGAGAACCTTTGAGCCAATTATTGCCAATCACTATAAAACAGAGTCTGAACACAGCTTCTTCTCTATTCTACCTTCAGCTACACAATATTCGAGAAATGCTATATTCTCTGGTCTTACTCCTCTAGAAATGTCTAAACAATTTCCTCAATACTGGAAAAACGACATAGATGAAGGAGGCAAAAATCTATTTGAAAATGAGTTCTTACAGGAACAACTCAAAAGATTGCGCCTAAACGTTAAAAATGAATATCACAAAATTACAAACCAAAGAGATGGTAAAAAACTAGCTGAAAACTTTAAAAGCTTAAAAAACAACCAACTAATCACAATTGTTTACAATTTTGTCGATATGATTTCTCATGCAAAAACAGAAATGGAAGTAATTAAAGAATTAGCTTCTAATGATAAAGCATATCGATCACTGACATTAAGTTGGTTTAAAAACTCGCCCTTGTTAGAGATCATTCAACAGGCACAGCTAATGGGTTACAAGATCATTATTACTACTGATCATGGTACGATCAATTGTAAAAACCCTTCAAAGGTAATTGGCGACAAAAACACCAGTCTAAATTTAAGATATAAAACTGGGAAAAGCTTATCTTACGACAACAAAGACGTATATGCTGTAAAAGACCCTAAAAAAATTCAATTGCCAAGCATTAATCTTAGTAGTTCGTTTATTTTTGCAAAAAATGATTTATTCCTAGCTTACCAAAATAACTTTAACTATTACGTATCTTATTTCCGTAATACTTATCAACATGGAGGTATATCGCTAGAAGAATTAATCGTTCCTTTTATTATATTAAATCCTAAATAAAAATGGACACTACTTTCTCTTTAGCTCAAATAGACGAAACTGCCGCTGCAGTTTTAAAAAATAGTACAAACAAAGTTGTTTTGTTCGAAGCTGAAATGGGTACTGGCAAAACAACCCTAATCAAATCTTTAGCAAAGCAATTAGGTGTGATGGATTTAACCAGTAGTCCAACTTTTTCAATTGTCAATGAATATCACTCAACGACAACAGACAATAGCATCTACCACTTTGACCTGTATAGGCTAAACGAAGAAGACGAAGCGTATGATATGGGAATGGACGAATATCTTGACTCGGGCAACTGGTGTTTTATTGAATGGCCAGACAAGACTCCTTCTATCTTCCCAGATCATTATACCTTAATAAAACTTGATACTTTAGACAATGGTGATCGAAGACTTCAATTAACCAATTACTAACACTCAACTTTTAACCTATGGAATTCTCATCTCCTTTTTCAAAACAAGACCTTATACCTCAAGAAGAATGCCTAATGGTCGAAGCCTCTAGAAGTACCTTATACATAGGGGTTCCTAGAGAAAATTTCAACCTTGAACGAAGAGTCTGCATCACACCAGAGGCAGTACACACACTTACTTCGTTTGGCCATAGAGTACTGATTGAAAAAGGAGCTGGTGAAGCCGCAAGTTATAGTGACAAAGAATACAGCAAAGCAGGGGCTGAAATCACAGCTGACACGAGAAAGGTATTTGGCTGTCAGATTATTGTAAAGGTAGTCCCTCCAACATTGGACGAAATTAAACTTTTGTCTCCTTATGCTCTTGTTTGGTCTACTATTCAACTAAAAACTCTATCAGAGAAATATTTTCGCTTGTTGTCAAAAAAGAAAATATCCGCTATCGGTATTGATTTTATCCACGATAAACACGGAACCTTCCCATCGACAAGCGCTCTTAGCGAAATTGCTGGGATTGCTTCTATCCACATCGCATCTGAACTCATGACAACAGTGAATAATGGAAAAGGATTACTCTTTGGTAATATACCAGGTGTACTTCCTACAGAAGTAGTTATTCTAGGAGCGGGAATTGTAGCAGAAAATGCTGCGCGAACTGCTCTAAACCTAGGCGCAAATGTAAAAGTATTCGACAACTCTATTCAGAAGCTTAAACGACTGCAAAACAATTTACCTCATCGAATTGCAACCTCAACTATTCAAGAAAAACTCTTACTCAAAGCACTTATGCGATGTGATGTCGCCATTGGAGCTATTAGAGGAGAAAATCGAGCACCTATTATTGTTAGTAATACCATGGTTGAAAACATGAAAAACGGAGCCATTATTATCGATGTTGCCATTGATAATGGTGGATGTTTTGAAACATCAGAACTAACTTCTCATGAATTGCCAACTATTACAAAAAATGGTGTTATACATTACGGAGTACCCAATATTACCTCTAGATACTGTAGAACAGCTTCAATAGCACTAAGCAACATCATCACACCATTACTACTTGAATTCGCTGATAATGGTGGATTTGAAAACACAATTAATTGTGATCACCTGATTCGCTCTGGTGTTTATAGTTACAAAGGATTGATTACCAACCTAAGTGTTGCCAAATGGTTTAATCTAGATTACAAAGACATTAACCTTTATACCTTTTAAAATTTTGGTAAATCTTTAGTTTAACACCTTTGATTTACTATTTTTGCAAAAATTTATTTACAATGAAGTTTACACAGCGCTTAGCTTACTACCTTTTTGGAATATTAATTGGTTGTATGTTTTTAGTTTATTTCTTCGGAGAAAAGAAAACAGAATTTTGTTATCTTCCAAACTGTAGAGTCCTTAAAGATTTAAGAAGTAAACCTGTAGTTTATTCAAAAGAAGCCGAAGCAATCTTCAAAGAAGGTTGGGTGACCAATGATGATGTTAGAAATACACTGAACTACGGAAAAGTTGATTTTGACAAAAGTAATATCAAAGAAGAAGACGGTAAACTATATGTCATTAAAGGTCGCAATGAAGCTAATGAAACTATCTATGTTGAAATGGTAAACTACAGCGACAAAGTAAAATTAAAAAGCATCACGAAAGAAGTAAAATAACTACTTTATCGCGACTATGATACCTGAGCCTAAAGCTATATTTATTATTAGTTTTTAGGCTCTTTTTTTTAGATAATAAATCCATATATCTTTTGGTGTATTTCCACTAGAAGCAATAGAAAAGATAAGTTGGTATTTCGCTAATTAAACAATATATCATTACTTTTCAAAAAGACGATATTCTATTCTTTATACTTTTCAAAAACCACTACTTTTCCCTATCAAATCAACAGTATAAGCACTAAATAAGGAAACATCATTATTTTTTTTAAATAAGTACCTTGTTTTTGTTCATAACAATTTCAAAATAACAGTATTTGGTTGGACTTGGTAACTTAGCCAGGACATTAAGTTAAGCATAAAAACTTATCTTTGAATTATGAAAAGAATTAGAAAGGCCTACGATGCTGCTTTTAAGCAGCAAGCCGTTGAACTGGCTAAGGAGAGAACAAACAAATCAGAATTAGCTCGTGAACTAGGGATAAAAGCCACATTGTTATATAAATGGTGTAAAGAAGCACAAGAGTTAGGCGAAGCTAGTTTTCCTGGCAATGGCAAACAAAAGCTGACTCCAGAGCAAGAAAGAATACAATATTTAGAAAAGAAGTTAGCCACTGTCGAATTAGAGTACGAAATATTAAAAAAAGCAATCGGCATTTTCTCAAAGACCGGCAAATGATTTACGTGTTCATATTAAATCATGAACATGAATTTCCGATTGGGATTATGTGTAAAGTTTTAGAGGTTAGTAGAAGTAGTTATTATCATTGGAAACGGTCTTTTGTTAATAAAAGACAACAAACCAAAGCAGAACTAAAACGCGTTATTACAGAAGTTTATCTAGAGTTTAAACAGCGTTATGGTAGTCCTCGTCTAACAATAGAACTCAATGCACGAGGTTATAAAATATCTAAGCCAACAGTAGCTAAGTACATGAGAGAATTAGGATTGCGTAGTAAGGTAGCTCGACGATATAGAGTTATCACAGACTCCGAACACAATTATTTAGTAGTTGACAATGTTTTAAATAGAGAATTCACACAAACCAAGCCTGGGAAAGCTTGGGTGTCCGACATTACTTATATCGCTGTTAAAGAGGGGTTTGTTTATCTAACTACAGTAATAGATTTATACGATAGAAAGGTTATTGGGTGGAGTTTAAGTAAAGATATGACAACCGAAAACACCACCTTGGCGGCCTTTAAAATGGCTAAAAATAACAGAGCTTTTGAACAAGGGTTAATTTTCCATTCTGACCAAGGAGTACAATATGCAAATTACAAATTTGCTAACTATTTGGAGTCCTTTAATGTTGTTAGAAGTATGAGTAGAAAAGCAAATTGTTGGGATAATGCCGTAGCGGAAAGCTTCTTTAAATCCTTAAAGGTAGAGATGGTTTACGGGAATTTACGCATGAGTTCAAAACAAATGGAAATTAAAGTCTTTGAATATATTGAAATATGGTATAATAAAACGCGTAGACATTCATATTTGAACTACCAGACAATCAATGAATTTAATCAAATAATAAATATTAATAAAGTAGCTTAACTAATTGTCCAATTTTCGTTTGGATATCCAAATTATCCCTAGCTATTATTTTCAAACAATCAAATTTATAAGTTTAAATTATTATTTACAAAGATCTCATCCCTGCTCTACCTTCTTATAGTTTTATTCACTACCTTAGAGTCAAGTGTTCGCCTTACTGAAAATACGACTATTAAACCTTCAAAAAACACACTAAAAACAACATGAGTAAAGAAGAAAACAAAAAAATCACTATTGATAATTATTTAGACAATCACTACATTAATCGAAGCAATTGGCTTAGGGCAGCAGTATTAGGCGCAAATGATGGAATCATATCTGTTTCAAGTCTAGCTATCGGTGTCGCAACGGCCAGCGTTACCCGAGAACCCATCTTATTAGCTACTATTGCCGGATTGGTTGCTGGAGCACTATCGATGGCAGCTGGGGAATACGTATCAGTAAGTTCACAAACCGATATCGAAAAAGCTGATATCGAACGAGAAGCTATAGAGCTAAAAGAAATGCCAGAAGAAGAGCTTAAAATACTTGCTCAAATCTATGAGCAAAGAGGATTAACCAAAGAAACAGCCAAACAAGTAGCACTAGAGCTTACAGAAAAAGATGCCTTAGCCGCCCATGTCAGAGATGAACTAGGAATCAACGAAATAAGCCAAGCTAATCCGCTTCAAGCAGCACTAGCCTCAGGAGCTTCATTTACCATTGGAGGAATTCTTCCTTTACTTGTTGCCTTATTGGTTCCCGTACACAGAATGGAATACTGGCTCTATGGATTTACAATACTATTTCTAATTATTCTAGGTGCGATCTCCGCTAAAGCAGGAGGATCAAGTATCCAAAAAGCAATTATTCGCATTGTGATATGGGGTACATTAGCAATGGGAATTTCTGCATTAGTCGGTTATATCTTTGGTGTGAATGTCTAAAGCATAATATCACAGTGGAAGCTCCTATCCTATTATTCTCCTTAAAAAAACAATCAATATCTCTAACCTTATCATTAATAATCTAATAGTCAAAAAAGGAGAACACATAAAGCGCATTAAAATTACTCAACGCTTTAACTACACTTAAATTTTGCCCTTATTTTTAGCAACCGTATCCTCCTTCACTAAGCAGGAACAAAGCTTAAATTTGTATCTTAGCCACGTATTTAAAAAACTAACATGTCTAGAAATCTACTTGATACCCCAATCGAATACCTTAAAGGAGTTGGTCCTCAACGAGGAGATCTCCTAAAGAAAGAATTGGGCATATTTACTTACAGAGATTTATTACACCTGTACCCTAATAGATACATTGACCGAACAAAATATTATAGGATAAACGAGCTATCAGGAACCTCTAGTGAGGTACAAATAGTTGGTAAGATTATCCACTTAAAAATCGTTGAACAAAAAAGAGGCAAACGCTTAGTAGCGACATTCACAGATGGAACTGGTGAAATAGAACTGGTGTGGTTTCAAGGATTCAAATGGATAAAGGATAACTTAAAAATCAACGAACCCTATGTAGCTTACGGCAAAGTGAATAGCTTCAACTTTACTTATTCTATTCCACATCCTGAACTAGAACTATTAGAAGAGCACAAAAAAAGCCTAAGCGTTGCCATGCAACCCGTGTACCCATCTACAGAAAAATTAGGTACTAAGATATCAAACAAGGCGATGAATAAACTCATGACTCAATTAGTCACAGAGACTTATGCCCTATACAACGATACCCTTTCAGATCATCTGAAATCTCGACTAAACCTTCTTTCAATGCAAGAAGCTTTAGTCAATATACATTTCCCCAAGAGTACAGAACTACTCGAAAAAGCACAGTTTAGACTAAAATTTGAAGAGTTTTTCTATATACAAATGCAACTATTAATTAAAAATATTGCAAGAAAGAGTAAAATTAAAGGCTTTCAGTTTAATGTTGTAGGAGAATTTTTTAATACCTTCTATAGCAATCACCTTCCTTTTCCCTTAACAGGAGCACAAAAAAGGGTGATTAAAGAAATTCGCAATGACATGGGCCAACCAGCCCAAATGAATCGCCTATTACAAGGAGATGTAGGTTCTGGAAAAACCATTGTTGCTTTTTTAAGCTGCCTAATTGCTTTAGACAACGGATTTCAAGCCTGTATAGTAGCCCCAACAGAAATATTAGCTACCCAGCACTTCATCGGTATCTCTGAGTTTGCTGAACCATTAGGATTAAACATCAAATTACTCACAGGATCAACGAAGACCGCGGAACGAAGAGTAATTCACGAAGAGTTAGAAAACGGAGAATTACAAATACTTATTGGGACACATGCACTCTTTGAGGATAAGGTTATATTCAAAAACTTAGGTCTTGCTATCATTGATGAGCAACATCGCTTTGGAGTAGAGCAACGTTCTAAGTTGTGGACAAAAAACACTTTACCACCACACGTATTAGTCATGACAGCTACGCCAATACCTAGAACGCTAGCCATGAGCTTATATGGCGATTTAGAAGTATCTGTGATTGACGAATTACCCCCAGGTCGTAAACCTATTCAAACACTACATTACTTTGAAGGCAAACGACTAGCTGTATGGCATTTTATCAAAACAGAAATTGCCAAAGGAAGGCAAGTTTATATTGTGTACCCACTCATAGAGGAAAGCGAAACACTAGACTATAAAAACTTAATGGAAGGGTATGAAGGTATATCACGAGACTTCCCTCTTCCAGAGTACAGTGTTAGTATAGTACACGGTCAAATGACCCCTTCTGAAAAAGAGGTTGAAATGGATCGTTTTGCAAAAGGAGAAACCAATATCATGGTAGCCACAACAGTTATCGAGGTAGGCGTAAATGTACCAAATGCTTCTGTCATGATTATAGAAAGTGCAGAGCGATTTGGTTTATCACAACTTCATCAGCTTAGAGGACGTGTAGGACGTGGTGCTGAACAAAGTTATTGTATATTAATGACCGGTGATAAACTCAGCAATGACTCAAAGATTCGCATGGAGACAATGTGCCGCACCAATGATGGGTTTGAAATATCAGAAGTTGATCTTAAATTAAGAGGTCCAGGAGATATCATGGGAAAACAACAAAGTGGTACACTTCCACTAAAAATAGCAGACTTAGTCAAAGATCAAGACATTCTACACTATGCCAGACATCAAGCTGTAGAACTCTTAAAACAAGACCCTAGTCTAGAAAATCCCGATAATCAAAAGATAAAACAAAAACTCGAAGCCTTAAACAGCAAGAGTACAATATGGAATTATATTAGTTAACACACAATACATTATGAAACTAATCTTTGCATCAAACAACAAAAACAAGATTAAAGAGATCAAAAATCAATTAGGAGAAGATTTTGAAATACTAAGTTTAGAAGACATCGGATGTAATGTCGACATACCAGAAACTGCAGATACCATTGAAGGAAATGCATTACTAAAAGCAGACTATATCAAAAGACATTATGGCTTTGATTGTTTTGCAGATGACTCAGGATTAGAAGTTGATGCACTTGATGGTGCTCCGGGAGTATATTCTGCTAGATACGCTGGGGAGCAAAAAAGCGATGATGCTAATATAGATAAGCTATTATACGAATTAAAGAACCAAACTAACCGAAAGGCAAATTTTAAAACAGTGATTGCACTACACATCAATGGAGAGCAACATCTATTTACTGGATTAGTTGATGGGACTATTCTAACAGAGCGAAAAGGAACAAACGGTTTTGGTTATGACCCAATCTTTATGGCAAATGGAATGGATAAATCTTTTGCAGAAATCGACATCAACCAAAAGAATGCAATTAGCCATAGAGGGAAAGCAATTAGTCAACTAGTTGATTTTTTGATAAATAAAACAAATAAGTAAATCAACTACCAAAAGTCAATATTTGCCTAACTATTGTCAATAGTTCATCATTATAACAATAACAGATATAAAAACCATACCCCTAAGGCGGTTATGGTTTTTTTTTTATAATACTTCCTTCAAAATTATCATCTTAAAATAAATAATGGTAGATTTGCAGCTATTTTTTAATATATATATGAACAATTTCGAACAATTAGGATTAAATGAATCCCTTCTATCAGCGATCAGTGATTTAGGATTTGAAAATCCATCAGAGATCCAAGAAAAGGCGATTCCTTTACTATTAGAGAAAAATACCGATATTGTTGCGTTAGCCCAAACGGGAACTGGGAAAACCGCAGCTTTTGGTTTTCCTTTGATCCAGAAGATAGACTTGTCTAAGAAAAATACACAAGCGCTTATCTTATCGCCGACTAGAGAGTTATGTTTGCAGATTGCAAACGAAATCAAACAGTACTCTAAGTACGTAAAAGGCCTTCACACTGTTGCTATTTACGGTGGTGCTAGCATCACAGAACAAGCAAGAGAAATAAGACGCGGAGCTCATATCATCGTAGCTACACCAGGTAGAATGCAAGATATGATCAACAGAGATATGGTAAATATTAAACATATCGAGTACTGCGTATTAGATGAGGCGGATGAAATGCTTAACATGGGCTTCTATGACGATATTACTGCTATTTTAGCGGATACGCCGGAAGAAAAAAGCACTTGGTTATTCTCAGCTACAATGCCTAGAGAAGTAGCAAGTATTGCTAAAGAGTTTATGAAAACTCCAGAAGAAATCACAGTAGGACACAAGAACCAAGCTTCTACTAATGTAACTCACGAGTTTTACCTTGTAGGAGGTAGAGATCGCTATCTTGCACTTAAGCGTTTAGCTGATGCTAATCCTGATATCTTCTCTGTTGTTTTCTGTAGAACTAAAAGGGATACACAAGCAATTGCTGAAAAATTAATTGAAGACGGATACAACGCTGCTGCATTACACGGAGACTTATCACAAGCACAACGTGACGCGGTAATGAAGTCTTTCCGCGGCAAACAGATTCAAATGTTAGTAGCAACTGACGTTGCTGCACGTGGTATTGACGTTGATGATATTACGCACGTAATTAACTACCAACTACCAGATGAAATTGAGACATATACGCACCGTAGTGGTCGTACAGGTCGTGCTGGTAAGTCAGGTACTTCAATGGTCATCATCACTAAAAGTGAGCTTAGAAAAATTGGTCAAATTGAACGAATCATCAAAACTAAATTTGAAGAGAAACCAATCCCTTCAGGTATTGAAATTTGCGAAATTCAGTTGTACCACTTAGCAAATAAAATCAAACACGTAGAAGTAAACCCAGAAATTGAAGCATTTATCCCTTCAATTACTGAACTTTTAGAAGAGTTTGACAAAGAAGAAATCATCAAGAAAGTAGTTTCAGTAGAGTTCAACCAATTCTTAGAATACTACCAAAAACCATCTAACAACTTAACAGCTGTATCATCACGTGGTAATTCAAAAGAAGTACCTTCAGACGGAGCTGTACGTTTCTTTATTAATATCGGAGCGAAAGATGGTCTTGACTGGATGTCTTTAAAAGACTACTTAAAAGAAACTTTAGACCTTGGTAGAGACGACCTATTCAAAGTAGATGTAAAAGAAGGATTCTCTTTCTTTAACGTTGAAGCAGAGCACGCTGAGAAAATCATGGATGTTCTAAATGGAGAATCTTACGAAGGACGTCGTATTAATGTTGAGATTTCTAACAACGATGGTGGAAGAAACAACAACAGACGTGACCACAACCGAAGAGGAAGCCGCAATAGTAATGGTGGTGGTGAGAGAAGAAATGACAGAAGAAGTGGTGAGAGAAGAAATGACAGAAGTGGTTCTGAAAGACGAGGTGGTGAAAGAAGAAGCGATAGAAGCTCTTCTGATAGAGCTCCTCGTAACGAAAGAGGATCTAGAAGAAGTAACGATAGCTCAGCTCCAAGAAGAAGCAGAAGAAGCTAATTGTTAATTTTTTTGAAATAGCATGTAAAACTGTAAAATATCTTTTATTTTTAGGCAATCTTAAAAATATGAGAAATTTTACAGTTTTTTTATGCCTAATACTAGGCACTTTTACATCTCTTGCACAAACAAAAACGGAAGTAAAAGGAACAATTCTTCACGACAAATCATTCTTGCCAGTCGATGACGTAAATGTAATTAACATCACTCAAGTAAAAGGTACTGTAAGTAAACGAGACGGTTCGTTTTCCGTTCCTGCAAAAGTGAATGACTCTATTCATATATCATACCCTGGTTACGTACCAATCAAGCTAAAAGTAACTAACGATTGGGTTAATAATGAAAATCTAAAAATATACTTTGAAGAGCAATCAATTGTACTTGATGAAATTGTAATCAAACGATTTGACCTTACAGGAGTTCTAGAAGTTGACACCAAACTATTGGAGCTAAACGACAAGATGAACTTCAACTTCTACAGAAACAACGGAACCCCTTACTACGGTACAGCTATCGGAAGCTTTTATAGTCCAGTAGATGCAGTCTATAACCTATTCAAGGGCAAAGACAAAAAACTAAAAAAGCTTGAAGCTATCAAAGAGGATCAGAATATGATTGCATTAATGCAGACGAGATACGATAGAGAAATCGTATGTGGTCTCCTTGATATTACTAGAGAAGATATTGTAACAACTCTTCAAAATTGTAGCTATAGTGATAAATTTATTTATACTGCGACAGACTTTCAGATCTATCAAGCTTTAAATGATTGCTTTAATAGCTCAAAAGTATTGTCTAGCAAATCAAAGAATACATCTATTTAATAGATGTATTTTTTTATACCTAAACTAAATATTTTGCAGAACTATACACATATTAAAAATTAAAGTACTTTTGCAAGAATAACGACACATCATCAATTAAAAATAACCAAACACAATGAATATTCTTTTAAAGAAAGCTAGAGTAATCGATCCCACAAGCACTCATCACAATACAGTGGTTGACATACAAATCAACAATGGGATCATAACAAAGATTGCAGATTCTATTGAGCATACAGACAATACTACTATCGTAGTTGAGAAAGAAGATCTACACGTATCTCAAGGATGGTTTGACTCTTCAGTATGTTTTGGAGAGCCTGGTTTTGAAGAGAGAGAAAACATACAACACGGTTTAGATGTAGCTGCTAAAAGTGGTTTTACACAGGTGGCAATAGAACCGAATAACAACCCTATTACAGACAATCAAACCATTGTTAATTTCATCAAACACAAAAGCTTTGGAGCTACTACAGAAGTATTCCCAATTGGTACACTTACTGTCAACGCTCAAGGAACTGACCTTGCAGAGCTTTACGATATGCAGAACGCAGGTGCTATTGCTTTTGGAGACTACAAAAAGGACATTACAAGTTCAAATGTTCTAAAGATTGCTCTACAATACGTTCAAGACTTTGATGGTTTAGTAATTGCTTATTCTTCAGATAATCAGATTCAAGGAAAAGGAGTAGCTAATGAAGGAATCGAAAGCACTAAACTAGGACTAAAAGGTATTCCTTGCCTAGCAGAAGAGATACAAGTTGCACGCAACTTATTCTTATTAGAATACACAGGAGGTAAACTACACATTCCTACAATCTCTACAATCAAATCCATTGAACTAATAAAAGATGCTAAGAAGAAAGGACTTGCTGTGACATGTAGTGTAGCTGTACATCACTTAACATTAACAGATGAACGACTAAACGAGTTCGACACAAGGTTTAAAGTACTGCCTCCATTGAGAGATGAAGCAACAAGACAAGCGCTAATCAATGCTGTTATTGATGGTACGATTGACTGCATCACTTCTGAACACAATCCTCTTGACATAGAACACAAAAAACTAGAGTTTGACAAAGCTTCTTTTGGTACTATCGGACTAGAGAGTGCCTTTACAGCATTAAACACGGTATTACCAGTTGAAGTAATCGTAGACAAACTAACGAAAGCAAGAGTATTATTTCAATTACCAACAGTACAAATAAAAGAAGGAGAAAAAGCAAACTTATCTCTTTTTGTTACAACAGGAGAGAATACATTTACAAAAACAAATATTCTATCTAAATCACATAATTCAGCTTTCCTAAATTTCAATATGAAAGGAAAAGTATTAGGGTGTATTAACAACAACTTAATCACGTTGAACAAAGAATAAATAAATTATGCAAGATTCAAGGAAAAACGATACTAAACTATTCATCCCTGCTCAAGAAGTAAAAGATGGTAAAACGATGGCGGTAATAGCTCACATTACAGTTATCGGCTGTCTTATTGCCATATTCATGAATATGGATCAAAAAAACAAATACGCAGGCTTTTATATTAAACAAGCATTTGGAGTTCACCTCCTATTCTATGCCTTAGCATATTTTGTAGGAATGTTTGATTCATGGATGATTACCTCTGCATTCTTCTTATGCTTCTTTATCTTATGGGTATTTAGCTTTGTTGGAGCCCTAAGTAATGAAATTAAAGTACTTCCTACTGTAGGAGTTTACTTTCAAAAATGGTTTAATAAATTATCAGCCTAATCTATGTTAGACACTTCACTTTCCATTCCATACCTAATACAAGAACCTAAAATCAAAGAGGAAAACAATCCTTTAATTCTTTTATTACACGGCTATGGCAGTAACGAAGAAGACTTATTCTCCTTTGCTTCCGAACTATCTGACGAATATTATATTGTTTCTGCTAGAGCACCTTACCCCGTACCACCATACGGATATGCTTGGTACGCAATACACTTTGACGCAGAGGCGAACAAGTTTTCAGATGACAGCCAAGCAATCGAATCTAGAGATTTAATCGTCCGTTTTATTGATGAATTAATTCAAAAGTACCCTATAGATAATCAAAAGGTTAATCTAGTTGGATTTAGCCAGGGAGCTATCTTGAGCTACGCTATTGCTTTATCATACCCCAATAAGGTAAACAAAGTAGTTGCGCTAAGTGGATACTTTAATGAAAACATCATAGTACCAAACTATAAAGACAGCAACTTGAACAACCTTCAATTATTTGCTTCTCACGGAACTGTTGATCAAGTAATTCCTATTGATTGGGCAAGAAGAACACCTACTATTCTCAAAAGTCTAAACATAGACCATCAATACAAAGAATACCCAGTAGGCCATGGCGTTCACCCACTAAACTTCAAAGATTTCAAAGACTTCTTAGAACAAGAGTAACAGATACAAAAAAGGGAATAATGAAAAGACATTATTCCCTTTTTTTCCCTTATTAAGAAAGCCTTTTAAAAGCTTAATTATTATTCTTCTAAACCTTGATCTGAACTTATGATATTTAGTTCAATCGTTTTTGCAGACACAAACATTGGCTCATCTTTGTATCTCAACATCATATCACGACGAGTATCTAATTCCCAACCTTCATTACTATAAACTCCTGCAAGATTTTTCACCTCAAGCAAAATACTTTGTTTCTCTGTATCTGGCAAAAAAACTTCGGCTAATTGCTTATCATCACTAAGCACAATAAAACAGCTCACTTGATTTTCATCAATATCATTAGCTTCTGCTATGACGCTATCACTGCTTTGGTTCACTTCAATAGGATTTAGTCTAAAACCGTGCTCATAAGGTCTAATACAATCTTTTTTTATCTTACTCCAACGATAAGCCGCCGAGTACGCACAACCATCTTCATCTTCTTCCCCTACTATTGTACGACTCCCGTTAGTAAAAACCACTGAAGACTCCTGCTCATCGTTTTGTTTCTTATTGATAAAGTCACATGAAACAAGAGAAAAACTCACTAAAAATAAAAAACCTAATACTATTCTCATACAATAAATCCTTATTTTTTATTATACAACACAGTCTCTATACTGTCAAAGGTAGTCGGCTTTTCTGGATTAAAGAAATACTTAACCAACACCTCACCTCTTAAATCACCAGCATAGAACTCAGCAATTAACCAACGGTGGTTTAGAACCTCTATCTTATTAACGATACATTTTTCTCCATTTATTTTTCCATAAGGAACTAAAGGATTACCATCTTCTTGATGATTTAAGGCTAATACTTCTTCCTTTATACGGACAATATCCTTATCTAAAGTTTTATAGTTAAAATATTCTTGCGCATCTGCATTGTTTTCTAACGAAAAATACTTTGCCTCAATAAGATCTGCCTTCGCAGCTTTTAATGAATCACGTACTATATCAATACGCTTATGGGCAATTTCAATCTTTCTAGCTTCCGCTTTATACATATTTTTATTGTTCGCATACAAGAGTACTACGATTAGCAACGAAAATAAAAACAGGTAAAAGAACGCTTTATGTCTCATTATTTGGGGTATTTAAATTTCTATTCGTAAATTATCGAACGCCAAATATACATTTTTTGGCAAGATATTCTCTACTTCCGCATGAAATCCTAAATCTTGAGCGATATGAGTCAAATACGTCTGTTCGGGAGCTATATCTTCTATAAAAGCTAGTGCCTCATCTAAGTTAAAGTGTGTAGGGTGTTCTTTAATACGCAAGGCATTAACGATTAAAACCTTACATCCTCTTATCTTTTCACGCTCAATTTGACTAATGTATTTTGCATCTGTAATATAAACCAACTCTCCTAAACGAAAACCCAAGATTGGAAGTGAACCATGTAGAATATCTATAGCTTGTATCTCTTTTCCTTTGATCGTAAAAGGCTCTCCACCCGATATGATATGTTGCTCAACAGAAGGAGCTCCTGGATACCTATCTATTTCTGTGAATATATAATCATATCGTTTCTTCAATGCTTCCATTACTTGCTCAGAAGCATATAGAGGTAAATCACCGTGTAAAATTGTCAATGGACGTATTTCGTCTAATCCTGCTATGTGATCAGCGTGCTCGTGTGTAAACAGTATAGCGTCCAGATAATTGCATTCAGCAGTCAACATTTGCTGTCTAAAATCTGGTCCACAGTCAATCATTAGCGTTACATCATCCCACTTAATCAAGACAGAAGTACGAAGTCTTTTATCCCTTTTATCTATACTATGTGCTACTGGATGATCGATTCCTATGATTGGCACTCCTTGTGAGGTGCCTGTCCCTAAAAAGTATACTTCCAAAATATAAAAATTTATTACAAAAATAAGGTTTATCTTTTTTTCTTGTACGATATTTGTTACGTTTGTTTAAAAAGCTAATCAATGAATAAATTTGCAGAAGACCTAGTACTAGAAGGAGATAGATTAATTGAACATCAACCAGCTATCTCCGACAAAGCATTGCGTATAAACCTGAACAACAATATATACGGAACCTTTGCAGAAATTGGAGCAGGACAAGAGACAGTAAGACACTTCTTCCGTGCTGGAGGATCATCGCGTACCATTGCAAAAGCAATGTCTGCTTATGACAAAGTATTTAGTGATGCTATCTACTCTGTAGAAGAAGATGGTCGATATGTTACTGAAAGCAGATTAAACAAAATGCTCGACTATGAAACACGTAAACTAGAAGATCGTTTAATTCGCGAAGACAACCCTAGTAAAACATTCTTTAGTTATGCTAATACAGTAGCTACAATTGATTACGCTAAAAAGAATAAAGGACATGGATGGATTGGTATTAAATTCCAAACAGAACCTGATCAAGCATTTAGTAAAATTGTCCTACACATCCAATTCAAAGAAACGGACTCTAAACTACAACAAGAAACTTTAGGAATCTTAGGAGTTAACCTTATATATGGTGCTTACTACCAAAATCACAACCCAAAGAAACTAATACACAGCCTATACGATCACTTAGATAAAGATCAAATAGAAATCGACAGCATCAACTTCTCAGGACCAATGTTCCAAGATGTAGATAACCGACTAATGAGCTTACTATTGGTTAAAAACGACATGACTGACGCTGTTATGTTTGGAAGTGATGGCTTAAGCAAATTACCTGCTAATGTATTATACAAACAAAACATCTTAGTACTTAGAGGTAGTTTTAGACCTGTAACAATCGTTAATATGGATATGATTCAGAAATCCATTGACTTGTTTATCAGAGAAAACAACCTTAGTAGACAGAATACAACCGTTATTTTTGAAATCACTTTATCTAACTTATTAGCTGAAGGTACACTAGACGAGATTGACTTCTTACACCGCGCCGAGCTATTGTGTTCGTTAGGACAAACTGTTATGATTTCTGACTTCCAGGAATACTACAAGTTGACAGAGTACTTGTGCAAATACACAGACCAGAAAATAGCGATGAGTATGGGTGTGAGTAGCTTATTAAACATCTTCCAAGAGAAATATTATACAAATCTAACAGGTGGTATTTTAGAAGCACTTGGTAAATTGTTTAGAAAAAACATGATGATTTATCTATACCCTATGCTTAATGACGACAATCAAATCATTGACTCTACAAATTTAAAAGTAGATTTACCAATGAAAGAGTTGTACAAATTCTTCAAAAAGCACAATCAAATCATTGACATCACTGACTATGAAGAAAAACACCTAGGTATCTTCTCTCACGATGTTTTAAGACAGTTGCAAGAAAACGAAGAAGGATGGGAACAACAACTACCAGCGGGTATATCTCAAATGATCAAAGAAAACGAACTATTTGGATATCAAAATAAATAAAAACACAAAAGCCTTTTCTGAGTTGAAAAGGCTTTTTTTTTACTTTTTAATGCTATCATAATACGATTTCAATATTTCCTCTCTAAAATCAGGATGAGCAATATTGACCAAGGCTTCTGCTCTTTGTTTTAGGTTTTTACCATACAAATCAGCAATACCATATTCTGTCACGATATACTGAGCATGTGCACGTGTAGTCACCACTCCCGCTCCTTGCTTCAAGAAAGGAACTATTCGATTATGCCCTTTCGTACTAGTAGAAGATAAAGCAATAATAGCCTTCCCTCCTTTACTCAATGATGCCCCTCTCACAAAGTCCATTTGCCCTCCTACTCCAGAGTACATATGTACCCCCAAAGAATCAGCACAAATCTGCCCTGTCAAGTCAACCTCTAACGCTGAATTGATAGCGACAACCTTTGGATTCTGTCTAATCACTGAAGTATCATTGACATAACTTGATTCTTTCATCACAATAAAAGGGTTATTATCCACAAACTTATACAGGCGTTCTGATCCAATCAAAAAAGTAGCTAATGCTCGCCCCTTAGCAATAGTCTTTCTAGAACAATTAATCACACCACTCTCGATCAGATCGATCACACCATCAGAGAACATCTCTGTATGTAAGCCCAAATTTTTATGGCTGCCTAGTCGTGAAAGCACTGCATTTGGAATAGAACCTATCCCCATCTGTAACGTACTTTCATCTTCTATTAGTGACGCCACATAATCACCTATCTTCGCCTCTGTCGCTGTTATTTCAGCTAACTTCTGCGCATAAATTGGCGTATGATACTCTACAGCCATATCAATATTAGAAATATGCAATACACTATCTCCAAAAGTGCGAGGCATATATTTATTGACCTGAGCAATGATTACCTCTGCATGTTCCATTGCAGCAACCGTAGCTTCTACCGACACTCCCAATGAACAGAATCCATGTTCATCAGGTGGTGAGACTTGTATTAATACTACATTTACCTTCAATGCTCCTTTTCTAAACAAGTTAGGTACCTCACTCAAGAAGACTGGTGTATAAGAACCATTACCTGCAGCGATGGTATGTCGTACATTTTTGCCAATAAAAAAAGAATTAACATGAAAACTCTCTGCCAAAGCTGGGTCAGCATACGGAGCAGGTCCTTCTGTGTGAATATGACAAAATTCTACATTGCGCAGTTCCTCTGCACGGTCACTTATTGCCTTTGTCAAGATATTAGGGGTTGCAGCAGCTGCATGTACATAAATTCTATCACCTGATTTGACAACTTTAGCTGCCTCAGTTGCGGAAACATATCTCATATAATTTGTATTTGAATTTGATTAAACGCTTTTAGCGTATTTACGCTCCTAAAAGCGTTTTCAAAATACTCAAATTATCGGCATAAATCAACTGACTTATATCAGCTAACACTAATAAACAATGATTTTTAATAGAAATACAAAAACAAATTACTAAGTGACAAATAAACACAAAGAGGAATGAAAATCACTGTGTCTTTCTCAGCAAATACACTATCTTTTACCCTTCTGAATAGACCTACATAGCGAAAATCCCCTATCACGCGCAGTCCGAAAACAATTCCGACCACTAAATACATCCATTGATACGACTCTAACTCAATCGCACTAACACCAGAAAAGAATGCCAATCCACTAGCTACAACTAATGTTCCTACAGGTGATGGGGTCAGTTTTTTCACACCATCTTTGCTCGGCAGTACAGCTTCTACTCCCCATCTACCACCAAAAGCCCAATAAATATGTATCCCTGATAAAAACAAGAAAATTAACACATTCACAATTCGTATTATTACTTCTACAACCATACATTTGATTTATAAAACAGTTACACTCTACATTGGTGTAATCACCAATTATTTACAAATCAAAAATACTAACTCTATACAAGACAAACATTCACTTAAGTTAATGCCACTTTTATTTAAGTCTTGCGCGAATACGAGAAAGCGACTGAGGTTTGACACCAATATAACTGGCGATATACTTATGAGCAACTAGGTCAAAGATCTGAGGTGTATCTGAGAGTAATTGAAGGTACCGCTGTTCTGGACTTAGAAACAAAAGAAAATCAATTCGGCGCTTCGCTTCTAAAAATATCAAGTCTGCCATACTACGACCTAGTGCTTGATTCTCGATAGATTCTTCATAAAACGAAAACAAATCAGGTCTAGGTAATAACTCTACCTCAGTATCCTCCATAGCTACGATGATCATCTGAGAAGGCATATTCGTCAACACTCCCTCGTAATGAGTAAAAATATTGCCCTCTAAATAAAATGCAAATGAAACATCATTTCCCTCACCATCAATATAATACATACGCAGACTTCCCCTACGAACTATACCAACAAAATCACAGATTTCACCTAAGCTAAGGATTTCTTCTCCTTTTGCTACTAACCGCTGAACCACCTTATCACTCAAATCACGTAATAATTGCTCTACATAAATATTACTTTCCATCCCTCTATTATTTTTTTCACCTCCAGTTTTACATTTAGCTAAAAATAATCATTAAATTAGTACAAATACAAAATTACCTCCCACGCTGTTTTTAGTTGAAACAAAGTTTTTCAAACACCTCCTCTTTAAATTCCTTTTATAACTTTTTCGCCTATTCATTTTCTTGTATTTGTCATGACTTCTTCTTTTGAATGGTCGGGATATGATCAGGAGGTGGTCGGGACATTTTAATGATAAATATCTCGATCACTCCCCTATCACCTCCCTTGAAGCACAGTAGCATGGTAAAACCGGCGTCAAAATTTAAAATTCAGCTTCTTTCAGTAGTTAATGAAGCCCTTTAACGTTTAGTCATAAGCCCTATTAACTAGCAATCCCCTGTATTTCCGACACAATTCAAAAACCACAGAAATAAAAATAAGGTAGTAAGAAAACGAAAACAACTATATTTCTCTTAAATAGTTTTATTTTTGTACCTATTCTCATTTTGATAAAATGACATCAATAAATAAAAAAACATTACAAGATTTAGAATTTGACACGGTATTAGAAACAGTATCAGCTTTGTGCACAACTGAAGCTGGTAAAGAAGCCGCTATGAAAATAGGCCCTTTAAAAACAGAGGCTGGAACCATGCGTGCCTTAAAGCAAACCTATGAATACGTTTCTTCATATACCAATAACAATATCATCCCAACGCATTACTTTGACAGTATAGATTACGAGTTAAAGTTTTTGGCAATCGAAAATAGCTTCTTAGAAGTTAGCAGTTTCAAGAAAATTGCAACGCTAACTGATACAACTATAAACTTGATAACTTTCCTTAAAAAATTTCAAGAATACTACCCTAACCTATACTACGAGGCAGAACAAACTCTACTAGAAAAGTCAATCTTAAAAGAGATAGAGCAAGTATTAGATAAATATGGAGAGATAAAAGATAATGCCTCTCTAGATTTATTAAACATTCGCAAGAACATTAATATTGTAAGAGGTAAAATTAACCAAAGTTTTGGAGCTGCACTAACGCAATACAATAGTGCTGGATATCTTGACGACATTAGAGAAACTGTGGTTGAAAACAGACGTGTATTAGCCGTAATAGCTATGCACAGACGAAAAGTAAAGGGAAGTGTATTGGGAACTTCCAAAACAGGTAGTATAGTATATATAGAGCCCGAAGCAACACTTCGATATTCTAGAGAGCTCAATAATCTAGAGTATGAAGAACGCGAGGAGATTGTACGCATTCTTAAACACCTAACGGATACAATACGCCCGTTCAGAGACCTTTTGATTGAATATCAAAGTTTCTTAACCTATATTGACGTAACAGCAGGAAAAGCAAAATATGCCAACAAAATAAATGGATTACTTCCAGAAATTAGTCAAGATAAAGAGATGTATTTCAAGGAGGCCTATCACCCTATCCTACTATTAAACAATAGGGAAAAGAGAAAACCTACCTATCCACAAACGATTAAGTTAACTCAAGATAGTCGCATCATTGTCATCTCTGGACCTAATGCTGGTGGTAAAAGTATTACGTTAAAAACCATTGGGCTGCTACAACTTATGCTTCAGTCTGGTTTATTAATCCCAGTTCATGAGCGAAGTAAAACATTTTTGTTTGACAGAATACTTACTGATATTGGAGACAACCAGTCTATAGAAAACCACCTCAGTACTTATAGCTACAGGCTTAAGAATATGAACTATTTTTTAAAGAAATGCAACAAAAACACGCTTTTCTTAATAGATGAATTTGGTACAGGATCTGATCCTGAATTAGGGGGAGCATTGGCAGAGGTATTCTTAGAAGAGTTTTACGATAGAGAGGCTTATGGTATCATTACGACACACTATACGAATTTGAAGATTCTGGCAAATGAATTACCAAATGCCACGAATGCCAATATGCTATTTGATGAGAAATCACTTGAACCGATGTATAAATTAAATGTCGGTCAAGCAGGAAGTTCTTTTACCTTTGAAGTAGCGCAGAAAAATGGTATTCCATACAGTCTAATCAATCGAGCAAAGAAAAAAATTGAAGGTGATAAAGTACGTTTTGACAAAACAATCGCTAACTTACAGAAAGAAAGACACAAACTAGAGCGCACCTCTCAAAACCTTAAAGAAGAAGAAACAAGAGCAAGAGATGAGAGTAAAAAAATGGAATCCATCAATGCTAAAATACAAGACAAGCTAGAGCGATACCAAGAGTTGTTTGATTCAAACCAACGATTAGTTTCTCTAGGGCAACGATTCGATGATCTATCAGAAAAATACTTTAATAACAAAAGTAAAAAAAGCTTATTTGGTGAGGTATTAAAAATAGTAGAAATCGAAAACTCTAAACGCAAAAAGATCACCATTAAAGAAAAGAAACAAAAGGAAGAAGAACAAAAGAAAATCATTAAAGAAGTAGAACAAAAAGTAGAAGTCATTCGCAAAGAAAAGAAAGAAGAAAAAGCGAAAAAGCAACTGCAAGACACACAGAAGAAAACGAACTTCCCTTTGAAAGTAGGAGATCGAGTAAGAATGATCGATGGACGAGCAGTAGGTACAATTGATGTGATTGAAAAAAACAAAGCAACAGTTAATTACGGCATATTTACCTCAAAAGTGAGCCTTGATCAATTAGAAATGGTAGAACGTAAAAAATAATGTTAGATATACCACGCAACAAGAAAATTGTATTATTTGACGGTGTCTGCAATTTATGCGATCACACAGTCAATAAAATAATTAAAGCAGATAAATTAGACCAGTTTAGATTTGTATCCCTTGACTCTGAAAAAGGTATTCAAATACTGAATCACATTGGAGTAGATCGTGCTAAAATAGACAGTATCGTTTTATACGAACCTGGAATAGCATACTACATCAAGTCAAGAGCAGCTTTACAAATAGCATCAAAGCTAGGAGGAATCTATTCTGTACTGGGAATATTTGCAATACTTCCTACTGGTCTTGCTGATTATATCTATGACTACATTGCCAAAAATCGCTATAAATGGTATGGCAAAAAAGAAACATGCTTAATACCAACTGCAGAGGTTAAAGATAAATTCTTATAGCTAATAAAATAATAAATAATTAGTTACTAATTCATCAATAACTAAACAAGATATATAAACCGCCTTCCCTTATTCTAGGGTAAGGCGGTTTTAATTTACAAAGTCAGAACTAAGACAAGTTACAACGATAAGACTATTCCAAGCTATCACAATATTTGAGCAAAAACCGCATAAACGTTTAGAAATATTTAATCATAAATAATTTCCCTTAAACTTATTCAATGCTTATATTTGCATACTTATAAAAATTATTCGAATGCATATTTCATACAATTGGTTAAAACAATTCATCAAATTAGACATTACACCTGATGAAACTTCAGAGATATTAACAGATTTAGGTCTTGAAGTAGAAGGAATCACGCGTTATGAAAGCCTGAAAGGTGGTTTAAAAGGAGTAGTTGTAGGACATGTAGTTTCATGTGTTAAGCACCCTAATGCTGATAAATTAAATTTAACAAAGATAGATCTAGGTACAGGTGAACCCGTGCAAATTGTTTGTGGAGCGCCAAATATTGCTGAAGGTCAGAAGGTACCTGTAGCAACTGTAGGTACTGAATTATATGATGCAGAAGGAAAAGCATTCCAAATAAAAAAAGGAAAAATCAGAGGAGAAGAAAGCTTTGGAATGGTGTGTTCTGAAGTAGAGTTAGGTATTGGTACCAACGGCGACGGAATTATGGTTCTAGATGCTGCTTTACAGCCAGGTACACCAGTAGCTGAAGTTTTCAATATTGCAACTGATGAAGTTTTCGAGATTGGATTAACACCTAATCGTTCTGATGCTATGAGCCATTGGGGGGTAGCGCGTGACTTGAGAGCTGGATTATTGCAAAACTCAAAAGAAGATACTCAACACAAAGAATTAATCACACCGTCAGTAAGTAAGTTCAAAGTTGAAAGAAGAACTCTTAAAATTGACGTAACAGTTGAAGATTACAAAAAAGCACCTCGTTATTGTGGTGTGACAATTTCAGGTATTGAAGTTAAGGCTTCTCCTGAATGGTTGCAAAATAGATTAAAAGCAATAGGAATTACTCCTAAAAACAATATAGTCGATGTAACTAACTATGTTCTTCATGACCTAGGACAACCACTACACGCATTTGATGCTGGAAAGATCAAAGGAAGCAAACTATTGGTTAAAACAGTAGAAGCAGGAACAAAATTCACAACATTAGACGAAGTAGAAAGAACGTTACATCAAGATGATTTAATGATTTGTGATGAAAACGGTCCTTTATGTATGGCTGGTATCTTCGGTGGCACAAGAGCTGCTGTAAGTGACAACACAACAACAATCTTTTTAGAAAGTGCTTATTTCCACCCAGTTGTAATCCGTAAAGCTGCTAAAAGACATGGATTAAATACAGATTCTTCTTTCCGTTTTGAAAGAGGAATAGATCCTGCTATTACTGAATACGCATTAAAACATGCAGCATTATTAATACAACAAGTAGCTGGAGGCGAAATCACGTCAGATATTATAGACTTATATCCTAAGAGAATTGAAGATCATTCAGTATTCTTAAATTTCAATAATATCAATAGAATTCTAGGAGAAGAAATATCAAAAGAAACAATCAAGAAAATACTTGTTTCTCTAGATATTAAAGTACACAGTATGTCTGATATAGGACTAGGTATTACAGTTCCTCCATACAGAGCAGACGTAACTAGAGAAATTGATGTAATTGAAGAGATATTACGCGTATATGGATTCAACAACATTACGTTCTCATCTAAGCTAAATGCGACGATTGCTAATGCTTCACGAACTGAAGACCATAAAGTACAAAACGTAATATCAAATTTATTAGTCGCTCAAGGTTTTTATGAAATTATGTCTAACTCATTAACTACACCTGAGTACAATAAACTTTCTGACAATATAAAAACTAGTTTTCAAGTAGATATATTAAATCCACTAAGTAACGATTTAAGCGTTATGCGTCAATCGTTATTATTTGGTGGCCTAGAAGCTATCGCCTATAATATAAACAGAAAAAGAAGTGATTTAAAACTGTTTGAATTCGGTAAGTCATACCACAAGATGCTAGGTAGCTATGAAGAACACAAGCACTTTGCTGTATTCTCAACAGGTAACAATATAAAGCCTTCATGGAATTCAACTCCAAAAGCAACTGACTTTTTTGAATTCAAAGGATATATAAATAGTATATTGACACGCTTAGGGATTACTAAAACAACTACACAACCTACTGAAAATGATGTATTCTCTGAAGGAATTGCATACTATCTAGGTAAAGATATTATCGTTGAATTTGGTATACTTAAAAAAGCTGTATTAAAAGGACTAGATATCAAACAAGAGGTTTGTTACGCTGACTTTAACTGGGATAATGTACTTAAAGTCGTTAGCGAAAAGATTAAGTTTACAGATATAAATAAATTCCCAGCTGTAAAACGTGATTATGCACTTCTAATAGATGAAAAAGTAACTTTTGACCAAATATATCAATTAACAAAACAAGTTGATAAAAACACAATAAAAGACGTTACATTGTTTGATGTCTACCAAGGGGATAAAATAGAAGATGGTAAGAAATCATACGCTATATCTATCTTAATGGAAGATTCGAGCAAGACATTAACAGACAGTCAAGTTGATAAGATAATGGGTAAAATTAAATACCAATTAGAAAATAACTTAAATGCTCAATTAAGATAATAAAAAGCATTCTATAGTAATAAAAATAATAAGAGGCTATCTAGTAAGGATAGCCTCTTGTTGTTTATTAAGATTGAGATCTTCTATGACAAATCAAGAAAAAGGCAATACCCATGGAGAATAATTCCAGACAGAGTATTTCCTTTTACTAAAAGAATTATATAATGAGTTATATGATACAAAAAAAGGTTACCCACTTGGGTAACCTTTTTTTGTATCATATAAAAGCATTAGACTATCCTAAAACTTCTTTTACTTTTTTTCCTATTTCAGCTGGAGAATCAACAACGTGAATTCCGCACTCAGCCATAATACGTTTTTTAGCAGCAGCAGTATCATCAGCACCACCTACGATAGCACCAGCGTGCCCCATTGTTCTACCTTTTGGAGCAGTTTCACCCGCAATAAAACCAATAACTGGTTTTTTGTTTCCATTTTCTTTAACCCAACGAGCAGCATCAGCCTCTAATTGTCCACCAATCTCACCAATCATGATAATAGCTTCAGTCTCTGGGTCAGCCATTAATAATTGCACAGCCTCCTTAGTAGTAGTACCAATGATAGGGTCACCACCAATACCAATAGCAGTAGTAATACCTAAACCTTCTTTTACTACTTGATCAGCAGCTTCGTAAGTTAAAGTACCTGATTTAGATACAATACCTACTGTTCCCTTTTTGAAAACGAAACCTGGCATAATACCAACTTTAGCTTCACCTGGAGTAATAACCCCTGGACAGTTAGGACCTACTAAACGACAATCTCTATGTTTGATGTAATCATAAGCTTTGATCATATCAGCTACAGGAATACCTTCTGTAATACAAATAATTACTTTAATACCTGCATCAGCAGCTTCCATAATCGCATCAGCAGCAAATGCTGGCGGTACGAAGATAATAGATGTATCTGCCCCAGCTTTTTCAACAGCTTCAGCTACAGTATTAAATACTGGACGATCTAAATGCGAACTACCACCTTTTCCAGGAGTTACACCTCCTACAACGTTAGTACCATATTCAATCATCTGAGAAGCGTGGAATGTACCCTCACTTCCAGTAAATCCCTGAACGATTATTTTTGAATCTTTATTTACTAAAACACTCATGATCTTGTTTTTATTTATTTAAACTTCCTTACACAAAAATAAACAATTCTATCAATCAATAAAATTTTTTATTCTACTTTAAAGGTAAAGTTATATTAATTATTATCTAATTTTATTTTATTATAAAAATATGAACTAATCATACTCTACAATTGCTTCAATTTCTCCATTATTTCAGGAATACGTTTCACACTAGCAATTTGCTTTAGCTTTTCACGTGACTCCTCAGCAGGATATCCAAAATATACCCTACCGGATTGTAGAGATTTAGAAACACCTGATTGTGCTAACACTACAGCTTTAGCACCGATTGTAATACCACTTGTAGTACCGACTTGCCCCCATAATGTAACTTCATCCTCAATCACAACACAACCTGCAATACCACATTGTGCTGCAATCAGACAACGCACACCAATAATAGTGTCATGACCAATATGAACTTGATTATCTATCTTTGACCCTTCTTTGATTGTCGTATCACCTGTTACTCCCCTATCAATAGTACATGCAGCTCCGATACCAACGTTATCTTCAATTACTACACGACCACAAGAAACTAAAGGATCAAATCCTTCCGGCCGTTTTTTATAATAGAAAGCATCAGCACCTAAAATAGTTCCTGCATGAATCACTACATTATTACCGATAATCGTACCATCATAGATAACAACATTAGGATGAATTAAACAATTTTCTCCTATAACAACATTGTTCCCTATAAATACATTTGGCTGTACAATTGTTCCCTTTCCAATAATCGCATCTTTAGCCACCAAAGCTGTTGCAGGCTTAAAAGGATTAAAAAAGCGAGATAGTTTATTAAAATCTCTAAAAGGATCATCTGAAATCAGCAAAGCCTTACCTTCAGGGCAATCAACTTCTTTATTAATCAAAACTATTGAAGCATTTGAACTCAAAGCCTTATCATAATACTTAGGATGATCAACAAAGACAATTTCTCCTTCTTGAACTACGTGAATTTCATTCATTCCATATACAGGAAATGAAGCATCTCCTACAAACTTAGCTCCAATAATATCTGCTATTATTTGTAAGTCTTGAACCTTTGCAAAGCGCATATTTGTACTTCTAAATCAATTATTCCTTAATACGCTCTACATATGCACCATTTGTAGTATCAATTTTGATCTTATCACCTTCATTGATAAATAATGGAACATTCACACTAGCTCCTGTTTCAACTGTAGCTGGTTTAGTAGCATTTGTTGCCGTATTTCCTTTTACTCCTGGCTCAGTATAAGTAACTTCTAAAATTACAGAAGCTGGCATATCCACTGCTATCGGCAAATCAGTCTCAGTATTTACTTGAACCATTACATTTTCACCTTCTTTTAATAAACCTGGTGCATCTAGAATATCTCTAGAAAGCGTAATTTGTTCATAATTTTCGACATTCATAAAGTGAAACAAGTCCCCTTCTGGGTATAAATATTGAAATTTATGAGTTTCTACACGTACAGGATCAATCTTATGCCCTGCAGAAAACGTATTTTCTAATACTTTACCATTAGTTAAACTTTTCATTTTTGTTCTTACGAAAGCAGGTCCTTTACCTGGTTTAACGTGTAAGAACTCAACAATTTTATAAATATCATTGTTATACTTGATGCATAAACCGTTTCTAATATCCGATGTAGTTGCCATTGTATTTAATAAATTTTAATATTATTAATTAATAAATTCCTGAGTATCCTCTCATAATACCACGAGAAGAGTTTCGAATAAACATTAGTATTTCATCGCGCTCTGGAGTTGCTTCCATTTCTGCTTCAATAAGCTCTAATGCTTGAGTCGTATTATAGTTCTTTTGATATAAAATACGATAAATCTCTTGAATCTCACGTATCTTTTCTGGTTCGTACCCTCGTCTTCTCAATCCTACAGAGTTAATACCCGCGTATGAGATTGGCTCACGAGCTGCCTTAATATAAGGAGGAACGTCTTTACGAACTAAAGTACCACCTGTAATAAATGAATGTGAACCAATTGTACAAAACTGATGAACAGCTACCAATCCAGCTAAAACAACATAATCTCCTACAGTAACGTGTCCTGCTAACGTACTAGAGTTCGAGAAGATACAGTTATTACCTACCACACAGTCGTGCGCAATATGACTATAAGCTTGAATCAAGCAATTACTTCCAATTATCGTTTTATATCTATCTTTAGTCCCTCGATTAATCGTTACACATTCGCGAATTGTTGTATTATCTCCAATTTCAACAGTCGTTACCTCTCCTTCAAATTTCAAATCTTGAGGTTCAGCAGAAATTACAGCTCCTGGAAAAATCTTACAATTCTTCCCAATTCTTGCTCCTTCCATGATAGTCACATTTGATCCTATCCAAGTACCTTCACCAATCTCCACATTATTATGAATCGTTGTGAATGGCTCAATAACAACATTACGTGCTATCTTCGCTCCAGGGTGTACATATGCTAAAGGCTGATTCATATTATCTTTTTATATATTATTTACTTTTGAAATTTGAGCCATCAATTCAGCTTCGGCCACTAACTTACCATTTGCATACGCATAGCCCTGCATATGACAAATTCCACGTCTAATAGGCGTAATTAGTTCTAACTTAAAAACTAAAGTATCACCAGGTAAAACTTTGTTCTTAAATTTCACATTATCCATCTTCATAAAGTATGTCAAATAATTCTCCGGATCTGGAACAGTGCTTAATATTAATATCCCACCAGATTGAGCCATCGCCTCACAAATAAGAACTCCAGGCATAACAGGTGCTCCAGGGAAATGTCCTACAAAAAACGGCTCGTTCATTGTTACATTTTTAACACCTACAACGTGCTTATCTGACATTTCTAAAATCTTATCCACCAACAAGAACGGAGGTCTATGTGGCAATAGTTCCATAATTCTTGTCACATCCATCAATGGTTCTTTGTATAAATCAAAAGTTGGAACCTGATTTCTCTTTTCATTGCGGATAATCTTAGACATCTTCTTAGCAAATGTCGTATTTACAGCATGTCCAGGCTTATTAGCTATAACCTTACCTCTTATACGAGTTCCAATCAATGCTAAATCACCTATTACATCTAACAATTTATGACGCGCTGCCTCATTCGGATAGTGCAAAGTCAAATTGTCTAAAACACCATTTGGCTTAACACTAATATTTTCTTTACCAAAAGCTTTTTTCAAGTGTCCCATCGTTTCTGGAGATATTTCTTTATCTACATAAACAATAGCATTATTCAAATCTCCACCTTTAATCAAACCATGAGCCAATAAAGCTTCCAACTCGTGCAAGAAACTAAATGTTCGAGCTTCTGAAATTTCAGTTTTAAAGTCACTCATTGATTTCAATGTAGCATTTTGAGTACCCAAAACCTTAGTACCAAAATCAACCATTGTTGTCACTTGATATGTATCTGCTGGCATTAATATGATTTCACTTCCAGTCGCTTCATCTACATATGAAACAACTTCTTTCACGATATACTCCTCGCGCTCTGCATCTTGCTCTACAACACCAACTCTCTCTACAGCCTCTACAAAATATTTTGATGAACCATCCATAATTGGTGGCTCAGATGCATTCAACTCAATAATTACATTATCTAAATCACACCCTACTAGTCCCGCTAATACATGCTCTGTGGTTTGTACACGAACTCCTTTTTTTTCTAAATTCGTTCCTCGTTGCGTATTCACAACATAATTAGCATCTGCTTCGATTACAGGATGTCCTTCTAAATCCACTCTAACGAAAGTAAATCCGTTGTTTACAGGTGCAGGCTTAAAAGTCATTGTTACTTCTTGCCCTGTATGTAAACCAACACCTACTAAAGTAATTTCGTCTTGGATGGTTTTTTGCTTAACCATAATTAAATCTATTTAGTGTTTTGATGGCTATAAATAATTATAACTAATTCTTCTTTTTTAATTGTTCAACTTCCTCAGATAACTTTGACAAATTCTTAAAGTGATTATAAGAACGTAAAAAATCCGCATGTGCTAAAGCTGGAGATCCTTGCACAGCAGCATTGTTCTTCAAATTCTTAGTCACTCCTGATTGGGCTTGTATTTTCACTCCATCTCCAATTGTTAGATGCCCTACAATGCCCACTTGTCCACCAATCATACAATTCTTTCCAATCTTTGTTGAACCTGCCACACCACTTTGAGAGGCAATCACAGTATTCTCTCCGATTTCCACATTATGTGCTACTTGAATCTGATTATCTAACTTTACTCCTTTTCTAATAATTGTAGAACCTAATGTAGCACGGTCTATTGTAGTCCCTGCCCCTATCTCTACATTATCTTCAATTATTACATTACCTATTTGAGGCACTTTATTGTACGTTCCGTCTGGATTTGGAGCAAAACCAAAACCATCTGACCCTACAATAGTCCCAGCATGTATAATACAATTATTACCTATTTCAGTCTCTGAATAAATTCTTACTCCTGCAAAAATAATAGTATTATCTCCTATTTTAACATTATCTCCAATGAATGTATTAGGATAAATCTTAACATTATTTCCTATTTTAGTGTTAGTTCCCACATAAGAGAAACTTCCTAAATAAAGATCATCACCATGCTCCACTCCCTCTGATAAAACAGCATATTGTTCTATACCAGATTTCATCAATTTTACTTGATTATAATACTCTAAAAGTTTTGAAAATGATTTATAAGCATCTTCCACCTTAATCATCGTCGCTTTTACTTCCTGATCCGGAATAAAACTATTATTAACGATAACTACAGATGCTTGCGTGGTATAAATATGATGTATATACTTAGGATTCGCTAAAAAAGATAACGATCCTACTTTTCCTTCTTCAATTTTTGATAATGTACTAACCAAAACTGTAGGATCCCCTACAACTTCGCCTTCCAAAACCCCGGCTATTTGTTCTGCTGATATTTTCATTAGGGCAAAAATATAAAATATAATTGAAAATTAACTTTCAAATGTGTTTTTTGGGTAGCAAACTAAATACTTTGTTACCTCTTTAGTCAACGGTTTTAAGTTCAAATGATCGGATACTTTTAATATATCAATCACAGAACCATTTTTCTTAAGTATCATAATAGGCTCTTTATCCTTACTGTATCCTAAATTCCTAAGCTTTCCGTCAAAGGCAAAATAATTCACTTTACGTTCGTCCAAATCAAACCTTTTCGCAACAACTTTCTTCAAATCAGCCATTTTACTAAGACGTTCTTCTTTCTTATTATAAACCTCTATCTTCAACAAATCTCTATTTACAATCATCTTGCTCAATGTCGATAAGATAAAGTCATCGTGAAATTGCCAGCTTTTTAGTGCTCCCATAATATCTGAATCATCTAATAAAGCAAAGTATTCAAGTGCCTTTTCTTCAAACTCTTTTGCATTGACTTGATTATCTAAAAAATAAAGCAACGACTCACTTGCCCATAACTGCACCCCTTGACAACTTAATTCTTTTGCTCGTTTTAATACACGAACAAGTATCAACTCAGCACAAACACTAGTTTTATGTAAGTAGGCCTGCCAATACATCAATCGACGTGCTATCAAAAACATTTCAACAGAATACACACCCTTTTCTTCTACTACTAATTTATCATCAACCACGTTCAGCATCTGAATTAGCCGCTCTGAATTAATATTCCCTTCCACTACACCACTATAAAAACTATCACGCTTCAAATAATCTAATCGATCCATATCTAACTGACTAGAGATCAATTGATACATAAATCTTCTCGGATATTCGCCTTTAAAAACTTGAATAGCTAAATCTAACTTACCATCAAACTCATTATTCAGTTTATTCATAAAAATTAGCGAGATTGACTCGTGATGCACTCCTTCTACTATACTATGTTCCATTGCATGTGAAAAAGGACCATGACCAATATCATGAAGTAGTATAGCGATATATAATGCATTCTCTTCTTCTTCCGATATTTCAACACCTTTGAAGCGAAGAACTTGCACAGCTTTTTGCATCAAATGCATACAACCTAATGCATGATGAAAACGTGTATGATGAGCTCCAGGAAAAACCAAATATGACACCCCCATCTGAGATATCCTCCTAAGCCTTTGAAAATAAGGATGCTGAACTAAATTATACAACAAGGGATTTGGTATGGATATAAAACCATAAATTGGGTCATTTAGAATAGTTAATTTGTTTGATGGTACCAAGTATATCTATTTTATTGAATTCAACAACAAAGATATTAAAAAAAAACACCCTTTATAAAAAAGGGTGTAGGCTAAAATATTTACTTCCTAATTTTCTAACTCTATTTGAAATGACTGCAAAAATAATATTGTCTTTTCTATGTCATAATGCAAAATTCTGTCTTCTGACACAAAACTAACCTCATCTCTATATGCCCCAACAAAAGCTTCAATAAATGCACTTGACTTCAATGGCCTTCTAAAATCTAAACCTTGTGCCGCATTGAATAACTCTATTGCTAGAATTCTCTCTAAGTTTTCTAGTATCTTCAAAGTCTTAGTTGCTCCATTAGCTCCCATACTCACATGATCCTCTTGTCCATTACTAGACACAATACTATCAATACTTGATGGAGTAGCCAATTGTTTGTTTTGACTCACTATACTTGCTGCTGTATATTGAGGAATCATAAAACCAGAATTTAACCCTGGATCAGACACTAAAAATGCAGGCAATCCTCTTAAGCCAGAAATTAATTGATACGTTCTACGTTCAGATATATTACCTAGCTCTGCTAAAGCAATTCCTATAAAGTCTAATGCTAACGCTAAAGGCTGCCCATGAAAATTACCTCCTGAAACAATCAAATCATCTTTATAAAAAATATTAGGATTATCTGTCACCGAATTTATTTCAGTCTTAAAAACCCGATCTACATAATCAATAGCATCTTTAGAAGCTCCATGCACTTGCGGGATACACCTAAATGAATAAGGGTCTTGCACATGTTCTTTAGCTCTTGTTATCAACTCAGATCCTTCTAAAACGTCATTAAAAAACTGAGCCGTTAATATCTGTCCTTTATGTGGGCGAACGTAATGAATTAACTCATTAAAAGGCTCAATACGTCCGTCAAATGCTTCTAGCGAAACAGCTCCTATTAAATCAGCTAAATAAGATAGCTTTCGAGACTTTAATAAGATATAACAACCATAAGCACTCATAAATTGAGTTCCATTTAACAACGCCAAACCTTCTTTTGATTTTAACGTTATAGGTTCCCAATTAAACTTAGCTAATACCTTTGATGCAGGCTGTTGATATCCTTCATACACAACCTCTCCCTCTCCTATCAATGGCAAAGTTAAATGAGCTAAAGGCGCTAAATCTCCTGAAGCTCCTAAAGATCCTTGTGTATAAACTACTGGTAAAACATCTTGATTATAGAAGTCAATCAATCGCTCTACAGTTTCCAACTGAACTCCTGAGTGTCCGAAACTCAATGACTTCACCTTCAATAACAACATAATCTTTACTACCTCTTCAGGCACTAAGTCTCCTGTTCCACATGCATGAGATTTCATTAAGTTTTCTTGTAACTTCGATAAGTTAGCATTGCTAATTTTTACATTACACAGAGAACCAAAACCTGTATTGATACCATAAATAGGATCTGCATGTTTCTCCATCTTCTCATCTAAGTAATCTCTGCAGTTTACAATATTGGCTCTAGCTTCTTCTGACAAAGCTATTCGTTGATTTTGTGTAATTATTTCATTTAATTTCTCAATTGTAAAAACATCTGAGCTAATATAATGTATCGTATCCATAAGTTATTTTGGGGTAATATTTATTTATCTTGTAAAAACTAATTTATTTCCTTTAGACTCTGCCTCACAAAATCCATAACCATCTACGTTGAATTTTTTCAAATCATCAACACTCTCTACTTTCTTATCTAATATATATCTCACCATCATACCTCTAGCTTTCTTAGCATAAAAACTAATCGTCTTTAGCTTACCATCTCTTAACTCTTTAAATTCAGGAATCACTAGTTGACCTTTAAGTACTTTAGTATCGATTGAACTGAAATACTCATTACTTGCTAAATTAACCACTAATTCACTTGATTTCAACTCTTTATTCAAAGAATTCGCCAATATAGGCTTCCAAAACTCATATAAATTAGAAGCCTGATCCACAGGAAGCTTTGTCCCCATTTCCAAACGATAAGGCTCGATTGCATCAAATGGTCTTAAGTAACCATATAATCCAGATAAAATCCTCACTCTACTCTGTAAATCTTCCAACTGACTATCCTTTAAACTATAAGCATCTAATCCAACATAGACATCACCATTAAAAGCATAAATAGCCTGCCTAAAATCACTTTGATCATTATCTGATTGTACAAAATGTCTATGCTGATTTCTGTTCCAATTCAAATCCGCTAAAGTGCTTGATATTTTCATCAAATCCATTAGGTCCATAGGTGTCTTGGATTTCAATTCATTGTTGATTTTTTTTGCTTCTTTTAAAAAAATCGGTTTCGATATTGTAGTGGTAGGTATTTCTGTAGTATAATCCAAGCTTTTTGCTGGAGATATTAAAATTTTCATAGTTCACAGTTATTTCTACCCAAATATAATAGTTATCTCTATATATTCATAGCTAGCTACATACCTTTCAGACGCTGCCATAGCTTCTTTAACAAAATTATACCATCTGCTCTTTCCTTTTTAACCTCTCTTACTGCCAATTCCCCATGACTATTAACATAAAACTCATAACTAAAAGCAAACTGTATATCATCACCATTATTTTTAAGCAAACCAAAACGCAAATCATTAAAATACAGTCTTTCATCTTCTTCCGATATAGTGAATTTTCCTTCTGAAACTCTTACTAATCTTTTCAATAATTGGTGATTCATTAATTGTTCAGTATAATGATGATTTTTATTAAAAACTTGGAAACGTAATTGTGATTGATCAAAAAAAGAATATTCCCCAATCAAAAAAGAATCCTTCGTCTCAACAATTCCATTCCATAAAATTGTATTCATTGCTGTGGGTTTCACAGACAATGATGTATACTCAATATTTTGCTTCCCTAAGCTATCTGTAAACTTATAATACACAACTCCTTTCAAAAATAGAGTAATACATAAGTAACCTGTACTAACAATCAATCCCAGAGTATTATATTGCATTCGCTTTACCAAATCATTCTTTGAGCGCATTGACTGAATCAAAAAGAAAAGAAAAGGCAACGTATATAAAGGATCAATAACGAAAATAGACTTAAAAGCGAAAGAATAATCCATAGGCCACAAAAGACGTGTGCCCCATGAAGTAAAAGCATCTAAAAGTGAATGAGTAAATAATCCCCAAAAAAACAACCAATACCCCTCTTCATAAGTCACTCCTTTGTTTCGTTCCCTTCTAAAAAGAATATATCCGAATAAAAAAGACGACACAAGTGCAAAAAGAATAGAGTGACTAATCCCTCTATGAATTTCCAAAGCTGTCAATGAATCAGTAAACCACCCAACAGCTACATCCAAATCAGGTATAGTACCAGCTACTGCACCATAAAGCACCGCTTTGTTTTTGAGCTTATTACCAAGAACTGCGTTTCCGATTGCTCCACCTAATATAATTTGTGTCAGTGAATCCATATATTTAAATTAAGTAATTATACAAAAAAAACTGCCGTTAAGCAGTTTTTATTTGTTCTATAAGCTAATATAGCTACTATAATTCTTTAAAAATAGTATGCATTAAACGTTTTTTATCATTGATACTTTCTTCAAGAGAAATCATTGATTCAGTTCTGTAAACTCCCTCAATATCATCAATCATATAAATAACCTCTTTCGCGTGACGTGTATTCTTTGCTCTAATCTTGCAAAACACATTAAACTTACCTGTAGTAACATGAGCTACTGTTACGAATGGTATTTCATTAATTCTCTCTAAAACGAATTTTGTTTGAGAAGTATTATGCAAAAAGATACCAATATACGCGATAAATGCATATCCTAGTTTTTCATAATCCAATGTTAACGAAGATCCTTGAATAATACCTGCATCTTCCATTTTTTTAACACGTACGTGTACTGTACCAGCAGAAATCAAAAGTTTTTTTGCAATATCTGTAAAAGGAACTCTCGTATTATCAATCAACATATCTAATATTTGGTGATCGATTTCATCTAAACGAAATTTACTCATAAATCAATTATTTATCTTAATTCTAAATCTATAATTCTGTACAATAATACTAAATTAAAACCGTATTTCTTTAAAAATAATCAAACTTTATTATTTTTTTAATAATTTTTTAATCTCATATTCCTCAAAACTCATAACCTCGGACAATTTTCTATTTAACAAAGCTTCTTTACTGCTAATACAATCTTTTAGAAAATAGCTATTTTTTATTGAAAGATGTGCAAACTTATTAATTCTGTCTGCAACACCCACAACCATCGGTTCGAATTCCACTTTATTATCTCGCAAAACTTCTAAATATTGTACCTCTAAAACATATATTTCTCCTGTTTGCGCATTTTCAACATTTGTAAAAATTATATCAACGAAATTCTTTTTATTCTCAAGTATTGCAAAATAATCCTTTACAGACAAGCCTCTATAAGCACCACTTTTCAGTTGACTAATTACTGTTAATAACCCCTTAAAGACAACTTTTCTAGTTACTTCTCTTTCATAATCCTCTGGATAATGCCCTGCCTCAAACAAAATAGTAGGAATATCAAGTGTTTGACAATAATCTCCAATACAGTTCTTATTAAAACTATCGTCAAATCTACCTATTTTTCCATGTATATCTACACACAACTCATTGTACATCGCCACAATTAACCTCATCGCTTCTTCACGTGAAGCACTCAAATCTCTTTGCTCATTAAACGCCGGAGATAAAAAAGAAATTGTTGCGGGTTCAGGAGTATCCCCTACACCGAATATAGTACGTTGATCATGTAGATTAAAAGCATAATTAGGTCTAAATTCCTCTAATAAACTACGCAAAACCTTACTTTCTGGCTGAGTCAAATCAATAGAATCCCTATTCAAATCCACTTGATTTGCATTAATACGCGTATATGCTGATGCACCGTCTGGATTAAGTATCGGCACGATCTTTATCGTAAAATATGAGAACCATTGTTTTACTTCTTCCTCTTCACTAGAAAGAAATTTCAACAGATCCATTACAGCTTTTGTGGTTGTAGATTCATTACCATGCATTTGCGACCACATTAGAATTTTCACTTGTCCTTGTCCCCAACACACACTTTTAATTTCCTTACCCAACACAGAACTCCCTTCTAATCGTACCGAAAATTGATCTCCCAATTCATTAAATACAGGTGAAATCATTTCAGTTGTAACATACCTTCCCGTTACTTCATTACATTTCCAAGTATTAACTATTGTATCTATATTCATTTATCAAAAACACTAAATTATGCATTATACAAATGTAACTAATTGAAATTTTTAATTCGCATAGTCATAAAATTTAACACCAAACTCTTTTGATATTTATTACCAAATCTAATCGAAAATAATCAATCTAATTAAACTCATACTTTCGCACTGCTACAACTTTTACTATCTTTAGGCTTTGATATTGTTTACCACAACACTTAAATAGCTAAGTACTAAAAATGATTACCAAATTCCTCAGTTACTTCTTTCCTATAACAGTAAAAAAGTATTCATCATCTATCAGCAACCAACTCGATATCACTTGGCAGAAAGGAGAGTTAAATCTCAATTCAAAAAACACAAACTATTCTTACGGAAATTTAGAGCGAGTATTGCGAGATGGACTTAAATACATTGGAGAAAGGAAAATCAAGAATATGGATAGTATTCTAATTTTAGGATTAGGTGCTGGTAGCGTTGTTGATACCCTAAGAAATCACATTCAATACGAAAACAAAATCACTAGCATAGAGTTAGATCCTATTGTTATTGATTTAGGTAAAAAATATTTTAAACTAAACGAATTACAACATAAGCATACAATTATACAAATTGATGCTTTTGAATATGCTCTACGCTCAAAAGAAACATTTAATCTCATTATAATAGATATTTTTCAAGATCACATCATGCCTTCTTTCCTATTTGAAGACTATTTCATTCGACATATAAAAAAAATGTTGCGCAAAGATGGCTTTATTCTATTCAATACGATTACATTAAATCAAGAACACAAACTTAGGAACGAAAAATTCATCTCTCTTTTTGATAACACAAATTATTCGACGCGTATCTACCCCAAAAGCCTCAAATACAACGAGCTCTTAACTATCAAAAAGCTATCTTAACACAATTCAGTTCCCCAAACAATTAATTATCTTTGCAAGAACCGTATTTGACTATAAACACCATGATACAAATAAAAGAAGCTAAAAGTAAAAGCGAAATCACAGCTTTCGTTAAATTTCCATTCACATTATACAAAGACAACCCATACTGGGTCCCTTCTATAATTAAAGAAGAAGTAAAAAGTTTTGATCCTAGCAATGACATCTTCAAAACAGTAAACGTAAAATTCTTCTTAGCTTATAAAAATAAAGAGATCGTAGGTCGAGTTGCTTGCGCAATTAACTGGGCTGAAGTCAACGAACTTCACAAACCTAAAGTACGTTTTGGTTGGTTCGACATGATAGATGATATTGAAGTCACTAAAGCTTTAATTAATACGGTAATTGCCTTTGGTAAAGAACACAACATGCAATATATTGAAGGACCTATGGGGTTTTCAAATATGGATAAAGCAGGCATGTTAACAAAAGGATTTGATTACATTGCTACAATGATCGGTATTTATAATGCTGAATACTATCCAAAGCATTTAGAAGCACTAGGGTTCAAACCTGAGGCAGAATGGATTGAATACAAACTTGATCTGCAAAAATACGATAAAGAGAAGCTAACTAAAATGGCTAATCTTATCGAAAATCGATACCATGTCAAAAAACTAGAGTTCAGAAACATTAAAGAATTAATGCCGTATGTAGACGAAATGTTTGCACTATTGAACAAAACATACGCAGATCTACAGAGCTTTGTCCCTATACAAGATTTTCAAATTGAACACTATAAAAAAAAATATCTAAACTTTATCCACCCAGACTTTATTACTTGTGTAATGGATCAAGATAATAAAATGATTGCCTTTGCTATTACAATGCCTTCTTTTTCTAGAGCATTTCAAAAAGCAAAAGGTAAACTATTCCCTTTTGGCTTCATCCATCTATTAAAAGCTACAAAACAAAACAATCATGCCGAATTTTATCTAATCGGAGTTGACCCAGAATATAGGAGCAAAGGAATTACTGCTATAATCTTCAGAGAAATTTACGCTAGCTTCAAAAAACACAAAATAGAGTTTATTGAAACAAACCCTTTATTAATAGAAAACAATAAGATTCAAGCTCTTTGGAAAAACTTAGACCCCATCATCCATAAAGAAAGAAAAACGTTTCGTCTGGATATCAATAAAACATTATCTAAATAATATAACTTTTATTAAAAACAATAAACAAATAAAATATTTTAATTATTAAGACGTAATTTAGATATCGGAAATCATAAAAACACAGATAACTATTTACTTTTACTACAATTATACATTTGATTTCCTATAATTATTAAAGAAGCTCTCTATAATTAATAGAGAGCTTCTATTTTTATAAAACTAACTTATAATAATAGAAAAAAGAGCTCTTATACATACACAAGAGCACTTTTTTATATTTCTTTTTTCCTTAAATTTTCTAACTAAACACTAGTTATTCAACATCACTGGCATTACTAACATAGTTACAAACTCTCCGTCTTCTAATCCATCTACTGGAGTTAAAATACCAGCCCTATTAGGTAAAGACATTTCTAACAAAATATCATCTGATTGCAGATTATTCAACATCTCTACTAAAAAACGTGAGTTAAACCCAATTTGCATATCATCTCCTTGATAATCACAAGTCAGACGCTCATCAGCTTTATTTGAATAATCAATATCCTCAGCTGAAATATTCAGTTCCGTTCCCGCTACTTTCAAGCGTATCTGATGTGTTGTTTTATTTGCATAAATAGAAACACGACGTACTGAACTCAAAAACTGTACACGATTAATCAATAATTTATTCGGATTCTCTTTCGGAATTACCGCTTCATAGTTTGGATATTTCCCATCGATTAAACGACATGTCAAAGCATAATTCTCAAACAAGAATTGAGCGTTTGACTCATTAAATTCTATAGTTACATCTGCTCCTGAAGACATTAAAATATTCTTCAAAATCGTCAATGGTTTCTTAGGCATAATAAAGCTTGCTTCATTCGAAGAAACGATATCAGCTCTAGAATACTTCACTAATTTATGTGCATCTGTTGCCACAAATATTAACCCTGCTGGCGAGAACTGAAAAAACACTCCTGACATTACAGGGCGCAAATCATCATTTCCTGCCGCAAAGATAGTTTTGCTAATTGCTGTAGCTAACACTCCAGCTGGCACATCTGTTCTTGAAGGTTCTTCTAGTGATTCTGCTTTTGGAAACTCTTCTCCTTGTGCGTAAGCTAATACATACTTACCTACATCTGAACTTATTTCTATGGTATTGTTTTCCTTAACTGAAAAAGTCAACGGTTGCTCTGGAAACGTTTTTAATGTTTCTAACAACAATTTAGCTGGTACGGCAATACTCCCTTGACTTGTTGATTCAATCTCTAAAGTAGCAGACATAGTTGTCTCTAAATCAGAAGCAGATACCTTCAAGATATTATTATCTAACTCAAATAAAAAATTATCTAATATATGTAAGGTATTACTACTATTGATAACACTACCTAAAACCTGTAGTTGTTTTAACAAGTAGGAACTCGATACTATAAACTTCATATTACAATTATTTAACTCCGCAAAGTGCATTATAGCTACAAATATATCGGATTATTATTAATAATAAAAACGATTTAGCTGGTCTTTTTTTGAAATTTACCTTTTTTCATTAACAAAAAAAGAACTAAAATAAATACCACAACAACCAATGGCAAAAACAATGCTAGTAATTGAATTTTTGTATAATTTTGATACACCCTAACTTTATCTAGCATAGGTAGTTTCACTTCTTTAGTTCTCAATTCTAATAAACCTTGATCATCTAACAAATAGTCAACTGAATTAAGCAATAACTCTTTATTACCAAACAAGCGATTTGTCCATTTATCATAGCCTAACTCAAGTGGTACGCCGTTTTGATCCACTTGATTCTTTATCAGATCTCCATCTGAAAAAACAATCAACTTATTATCTTTTCCTTCTTTTAAAGGTCTTTCCATTTCAAAAGGCAATATTCTATGTTGATAAACTGACTTAAAATCGCCTTCTAATAAAACACCTACAATATAACTTCCTTTACCTTCATAAATCTCTGGTGACACTTCCTCATTGAGTACATCAAAACTAATCTCATTTGGCGTCCCTACTGTCATAGAATACTTAGATGTCTGGAGTAACACTGTTTTATCTACTCCATTTTTTAAAGTGTCCATTGGAGAAACAAAATCAAATTTCACTCCTTCAATATTCTTGACAATTGAATGATTGCTTTCTGGATATACAAAAGGCGAAAATTTCCAGATAAAATCACCATATTGTGTTTGAGTTCCTTGTTTACCAATTGCTAATTTGATAGGTACCCCTATTTCATCCTTAACCAATACAGGGTTTATTCGCAAGCCATACTTAAACAACAACTCTCCTAAACTTTGATCTTTTGCATAAGCCAACATTCGACCAGTATTTCGTAAACTATCAAAATCCGCTTGAACCTGATCCAATAAAAACAGACCTTTCCCTCCTCCTAATATATATTGATCTAAGACCTGGACTTCCTTATCTGAAAACTGCTCTGTAGGTTTTGCTAATAACACCAAATCGTACTGCTTTAGCTCCTCCAAAGTTTCCTGTGGCCTAGACGCAACCGAATCTAATGTAAATGGACCTATATGATAACGCTCTCTTAGTGATATTAGAAAGTCAGCAATATAAATATCAGACAGTTCCCCATTACCTTTTAAAACTGCTATTTTCTTTTGCTTCTCACTAGACACACTCTGTATTGCATCTGCAAAAACATATTCTAAGTTTTGTACTGACAATAATACCTTTTCTTCCGTACTAATGCCCATCATATTTTTCAACAAAGATACCTTTACCGTCTTTTGCCCCTGAGAAACCAAAGCCCAAGGCAATACTACTTGCTTTGTCTGTGTCCCTTTGTCATTTACCGTTATTGACATTGGTTTTACTCCCAATTCCATCAAATGACCGAGCACTTCTTCTTCATTATCTTCCCCTTCTAGCGGATTGACAAAATGAAATTTTATATTAGAGTTCATCAATTCAAACTCTTCTAACATTTGACGTGTTTCCGCCTGTAATCGTCTGAATTCTGCAGGGAAAGTCCCTTCTAAAAAAACATCAATAATTACAGGTTGCTCTACATGCGACAAAATTACCTCTGTTGTCTCTGATAAAGTATAACGTTTATCTTGTGTCAAGTCAAATCGAGAACTAAAGAACGTTGCTAAGATATTAATCAACACGACCACTACGACTATCGAGATATATCGAATACTTTTTGATTTCTTACTATTATTCATTATCTACGAAGCGATTTAATTCTTAATACCGTTAAACTCAAAAAAAGAAAAGAAACACTGATAAAATACACTAAATCGCGGGTATCTATTACTCCTCTTGATATACTCCTAAAATGGTACTGTACACCAAACTGCTCTAGTATCCCACTTTGTGCTACTGATGACAATAAATCTATTCCAAAAGACAAAAACAAACACAGCAGTGCTCCTAATATAAAAGCTACTATTTGATTGTCTGACAGAGAAGAGGCAAAAACCCCCATAGAAGCATACATCGCTGCTAAAAAAAGCAACCCGAAATAAGACCCTATTAAACTACCATAGTCAAAATACTGACCATCAATAATGTATCCTTCTAATATCCAAACATAGACAACTGTAGGTAAAATAGACAAAATAATAAGGCTTAATACCCCAAAATACTTACCTAAAACAATCTGCCATACTGACAATGGCTTAGTTAGTAATAGCTCTATTGTACCTTGCTTGATTTCCTCTGAAAAACTACGCATAGCTACAGCTGGTATTAAAAAAACCAAAACCAAAGGCGATAAATAAAAGAACGGAGCTAAATCAGCATAATTTCCATTCAAAACATTATAACTTCCATCAAAAAACCACAACATCAAGCCGTTTATGATAAGAAAAACCGCAATTACTAAGTACCCAGTAAGACTACTCAAAAAAGAACGAATCTCTCTAAAACAAATTGCAAACATATAAGATTAATTAGTTTACAGTTAATAATCTATCTACACTCCAAGCTTGAGCTCGCTCAGCAAACATACTTTTTACATATGGCCAAACTTCTTTAAAGGTATCTGAATATCTATAAATATCCAAGTCTTGCTCATTTTCCCAATAACTATATGTAAAGAAAACGTTTGACTGTGTTTTATCTTGATATAACTCTAAAAAAGAACAACCTGGTTGACTTCTCACAACATGCTTTATTTCTTCAAAATATTGCACAAACTCCTCTACGTGCTCTTCCTTAAAAGTTAACTTAACAATTCTAATAAACATCTTGGTTCTATTTTTTATATATTCTCAACGACAAAATCTATTCGAATATTGTCGTACATATTTAAATTCAATAAAGTTCGTGGACTCCCCCCAGCTCCGTCAAGTCTTGAGTAAAATATCGTTATCACCAACAAATCCAGATCATTAAAAACCGCTAATAAATCACCAGCTCGATCATTAAGTGTAGAGTTTTCATATAACTTAAAATCGGCATAGTAATTATTGATTCGTGTGATCAAACTATTCTTTACACGAATCTGAAATCTTCTCCCCTTACCTACACGCTCAAAAACTTCTCTACTAATATTTGTAATTAAATTACCATAATTATCCTCATAGACAAACTTACCTTGAATTGTATTCTCTTCAATAGTTAGCTTGTCAGATATGAAGTTCAGTTTTTGTAGCGAATCCACATTAGTACCTATATTCTCGAGAGGACGACCTTCTGAAAGTTGATAAGCACAATATACAAACAAATCATTAGAACGCATCCCTCCCTCGTTATATATATATACGGCTTGCTCATAATCTTTATCAATCAACAAATTAGTCAATACTCCATTATCAGTAGTGATGAAATAATGTCCATCACACTTCACACATATTGCAGGCGTATTCTCAGAAATAAAAGCATCTACTGCTATGATATGGATACTCCCTTTCGGGAAGTTGTGATAAGTCGCTCGTACAACAAAACCAGCAGCCTCCTTATTATAACTCGTTATTCCATGGGAGATATCTATAATAGTACAATTAGAGATATTTGAGTAGATTTTTCCTTTCAATGCGCCAACATAATAATCCCTATACCCGAAATCGGTCGTCAATGTAATTATCCTTTGCATTGTAAATTTTTAATGTAAATTAAAGAAGAATCAAATTTTTATAGTAGCTTTGAGATACAAAATTATGTTATTTTTTTTAATTAATTCTCATAGGTATTGAACGAAAGAGTAATTGAACTTACAGATTTTAGCCCAAAAGACTTTTGGGGGCCTCAAGATATTCATTTAGACTTACTTAAAAAACTATTCCCTAAGATTAAAATAGTTGCACGAGGCGGTATAGTAAAAATATATGGTGATCAAGAGATTTTAGACGAATTTGAAAAGAGATTCGACCGATTAATCAAGTACTTTATTAGGTACAACAAGATTGATGAGAATGCCATAGAGCGAATTGTAATGGATAACGGACCTCAGGTCATGAATCCCTTAGACAATGTATTAGTACATGGCGTGTCAGGCAAACTTATCAAGGCATTAACTCCTAACCAACAAAAGCTAGTTAAATTCGTCGAAAAAAACGATATGGTATTTGCCATTGGCCCAGCAGGTACAGGTAAAACCTACACTGGAGTTGCTCTAGCAGTACGCGCTTTGAAGAACAAAGAGGTTAAGCGCATCATTCTTACAAGACCCGCTGTTGAAGCAGGTGAAAACTTAGGATTCTTGCCTGGTGATATGAAGGATAAGTTGGACCCATACATGCAACCTCTATATGATGCTCTTAGAGATATGATCCCTCCCCAAACCTTAGATGATTATATCCTAAAAGGAGTTATTCAAATCGCTCCACTCGCTTTTATGCGTGGTCGAACACTAGATAATGCATTTGTTATTCTTGATGAGGCACAAAACACAACACATTCTCAAATGAAAATGTTCTTAACAAGAATGGGGAAAAGTGCTAAATTCATCATTACAGGAGATCCTGGCCAAGTAGATTTACCTCGCAAGGTATCTTCTGGACTTAAAGAAGCCCTATATGTTTTGAAAGATATTGAAGGCATAGGTATTTTGTACCTAGACGATAAAGATATTGTCCGTCATAGGTTAGTAAAACAGATTGTAAATGCTTATAAAAGGAGCGAAGAAAGACCTGATCAAATGTCATTTGACGAACTAAAAAAGCTTGAAACAAAATAAAAAAGGAAAGATAACAATTGTTATCTTTCCTTTTTTTAGTACAAAAATATAATGTAAATTCTATTTTATAAAGAATATGCATCTCGCACGAAAGTCAACTTTTGCGTCATACCCTCAAACAATACTAAATATTCTCCCTTAATCTCATAACGATCACAGCTATCTAATACTGCCAACAACTCTTTTTCACGTTGATACATATCAGTTACATACTCCGGAGATAAAATAATCTTAAAGTAAATCGAATCACCTTCACATCGAATATCACCATAAATCATATGATTCCCCCCACTTCCTGAAAAGCTACGAGTGTTTATATCAATACATATAAGCGGTATTTGATTAATTCCTAACTCTTCGACACGCTTCCCTTCGTACGATTGAAAAACCCAGTTTCCCGAAAGCGAATTATCGTATAAATAGTGGCCAAAACAAGCAAAATCAATAATTTCATCTTTCATTTCCTGTTTTTTCGTCAAGCTAACCGCTACTGAATGATCAAAACGTCCATCAAAAAAATCACGTGCCGTCTCATCTTCATAAATAACTATTTCGATTTCCTCGTGTTTCGTTGAAGACTTATACACTCTACTCTCTCCTTCAATCAAAGGCTCCACAAATGGGAATATTATCTTCTGATTTGGTTTCGAACTTGAATATACGATTCCCTTTTTACTGATAGCCACTACCTGCAAAGAATCTTGTGCTACAGCCTTAAAAAAAGTTCCCTCCAAATCATGTTTATTCAACAAATCCATTTGTTTAGACGTGTTGTCTTTACTACTTTTATCTTTCGGTTGCTCCATTCCACAAGATGGAAACAAAGAAACTGTTAACGCCAAAATCATACTTTTATTTTTATTTACAATCTTTAGAATCAAAGGTTATACCAAAATCTACAACCTATCCATATATTAACATTTTTTACGTTAATATACCATCCAAAAAATACACTATTCTTACTATTAATCCCTTCTTCTAAAATCGATGCAAAGATACAACTCTACTACAAAACTCTATTGTACTTTATATTAATATTATGACAATTTTCGCCTATCCAAAATCACATAGATTTACAACTACTTTATTCATTCCCCATCATTTTATTCATTCATCTAAAAGAATTCTAATCATTATCCTACTTTATCTAATTTTTCCAAAGAACAACAACTAACTTAATGGATAGTCTCCTTTTTAACTATTCAGAAAAAACGTCAAAATGACTCTCTTTTTTCACTCAAATCAAGCATAACTCAATATTCTTTAGCAGTAAACTAAATCAATAAAAGTTACAATACTACTTTTTATCCAAAATAATCTAAAGCACTGTGAGTCCCCCTCTCCTTACACCTACCCCTTTTCCTAGCATCCTTGACCAATGCCTGCACAATGCCTGCACTTTCCTTGCCAAGAATACTCTCCTGGGCTAGTATTCTGCACGTATACTGCAATTATACCTATAGCTTGGCAACAAATATTGCTTTTTTGAATACTCCATGAGTTAGAGTAAGCAACTTTGTTTTAAAAAAACTATACCTCAGCTTCGTGTCATACTAATGTTTTATCCGTGAGAACAGTAGCTTTTTCGAAAAACATATTTACCTAATATACAAACGTTACATAAAGTAGCTATAAGTTAATTAGCTTAAACATTGTCAACTCACCTATCTTAGTTGCATCAAACGAAAATACACAAAAACACCTCATGACGCAATACACAACTGAGTACTCCAACAAACACCTACAATTAGTAGAGTACTACCACAAATTGTACTGTTGAATCTACTATTTTACTTCATTTAATTCTTTAAAACAAGTACTCAAAGCTATCACTCCTTTTTCCATTTCAGCCTCTACTAGATTTCCAAAACTCAAGCGAAATCCCAATTCTTTTCCATGAAAACTATAAGATGAAATAGATTGCAAATCGATTCCTTTACTACGTACTATGAGCTCAAAGCGATTACAATCAATCTTTTCTTTAAGAACAACCCAAAAAGCCAATCCGCCCGAAGGAATCGTATAACTCACATAGGTAGACAGATAAGTATCTAACAACAACTTCATTTGTGCTCTTCGCTCTTTATACACGAGAGAAACTTTTCGCAAATGCTTTTTTATCGTTCCCTCGCGAATAAGTTGGAGAACTGCCTGCTCCATTATAACATCTCCTTGTACATCGATAAGCCTGCGCAAATGACCAATACGATCCAATAAATTCCTATTGGTTGTAATCAAATACCCGATGCGAAGTGCGGGTGCAATAATCTTGCTTAACGATCCTAGATAAACATAATTTTTCAACTCAACATGACTACTTAAAGGCAATACAGGTCGATAATCGTAATGAAACTCATTGTCATAATCATCTTCTATAATCAAAAAATTATAAATATTACTTAAAGCTATTAACGCTAATCGTCGCTTAGGACTCATCGTAACTGTAGTTGGATACTGATGATGAGGCGTAGTATAAACAGCCTTGATCTGTTTATTTTGCTTTAATAACAAGGCTAATTCCTCCACACATAACCCCTCTTCATCTACACCAATACTAATCAACTCAACACCTGACGTCTTAAAGGCTTGCCAAGCTTGGTTATACCCTAACTCTTCCACTACCATACAATCTCCCTTTTCAAACAGACAATTAGCTAATAAATACATAGCCATCTGACTCCCCCTTGTGATGCAAATGTGATCTGAAGTAATATTCATCCCACGTTGAAAATTAACCATTTCTGCTAATGCACTACGGAAATCCAACTGCCCAAAAGGATCAACATACCCCATGAGTTGCCACTTCGCTTTCATCTTAAAAATCTTTCGATAAGCTCGAGCTAATTCATCAACTGGAGCTAACCGACTATCAGAATGACCGTCATTAAAACTAATCCAAGCTTTTCTCGATTCTTCTTCTGCAATAGGCACCAATTCACCTTCACTTTTATCACATCTACTTAACATTGGTAATTCACTGGCTACAAATGTCCCTTTCCGCTCTTTACTCTCCAACCAGCGCTCTGCAATAAGGACATTCAACGCCTCAACTATCGTGTTTCGATTAACACCTAATTCCTTCGCCAATACACGACTACCTGGCAGAGCTGTACCACTCTGCAACCTCCCCATCTGAATATCCTCTATAATAGCATCTGCAATCTGCAAATAAAGAGCCTTTTGACTATCGCTTGTAAGCTCTATCTCTAATTTCCACGGTCTTAACATCTGGACTACCTATTTATACAAAATCTGTATCATTAACATCATCCAAAGTTAAACTACTTTTGCCATAGACAAACAGAAAAATTAGCAAAACAATGAAATTTAAAATTCGAAAGGCAAGTCTAGAAGACATCCAGCAACTTGGACAACTATTCGATGAATATCGTGTTTTTTACCGCCAAATTAGCCATACTGCAAGAAGCACTGATTTCATCAAGCAACGTTTACTGAACAATGAAGCCGACATTTTTATCGCTACAAGTGAAGACAAAGCCATTGGTTTTGTTCAATTATACAAATTATTTCACTATATAAAGCTAGAAAAACAATGGTTGTTGAGTGATTTATACGTGCAACCAGCGCATAGAGGAAAAGGTGTTTCATTAGCCCTAATTCAGCGAAGCAAAGAGTGGTGTATCGAAACAGGAGCTTGTGGATTAATGCTAGAAACAGAAAAAACTAACGATATTAGCAATACATTATACCCAAGATGTGGTTTTATCCTTGATCAAGGACACAACTACTATCATTGGTGGAAATAAAGCCATTTCTAAACAATAACTACTAAAACTAAAAGTGCTATGAAAGAGATTATCTTAAGCAATCTCAACATTATTGAACAACGAATTGCAAACGCTTGTCGCGAATATAACAGAGACCCAAGTGAAGTTAAACTATTATTAGCCACAAAAACCGTTAGTGCAGACAATATCAAAATTGCCATAGAAGCCGGGTACCCCTTAATTGGCGAAAACAAGGTACAAGAAATCAAACAAAAATATGAGATATTGAATACAGTACCCCATCGCAAACACTTCATTGGTCACCTACAAACCAATAAAATAAAGGATATACTTAAACATGATGTAACTTGCATAGAATCACTCGACCGACTAGACTTAGCCGAAAAACTGCACCAGCACTTAGACAGAAGACAGATGAAGATCGATGTATTTATACAGATCAATACGTCAAATGAAGAAAGTAAGTTTGGGATAAAGCCTGAAGAAGCTGAACCCTTTATTAGAGCTGTTGCGAAATTCCCTACTATACAAATTAAAGGATTGATGACAATCGGTCTATTCAGCGCTGAAACAGAAAAAGTAAGACCTTGCTTTCAAATGTTAAAAACTATACAAAAACATATAACAACACTCAATATACCGAATGTTGAGCTAAAAGAACTATCCATGGGAATGAGTAATGATCTAGAGGTAGCTATTGAAGAAGGTGCGACTATACTGCGCATTGGGACAGCAATATTTGGACAGAGAATCTATCCTGATAGTTATTATTGGAATGAAAACAACAATTAAAAAACTCTCTTCTAGCACTTAAACAACAAAGGGAAACTGTGGTTTGACACAGTTTCCCTTTATTTTGTTTTTAATAAATATCAACTAAACGACTAAAACCACTTTCTCCATTTAAAGTAACCAATCATTACCAAGACAATCAGCACCATAGCGCCAAGCGTAAAATAGTAACCATTTACACTCTTTAATTCAGGCATATTTTCAAAATTCATTCCATACACGCCAACGATAAAGGTCAGAGGAATAAATATAACTGACACAATAGTTAGTACTTTCATTATCTCATTCATTCGATTACTCTGAGAGGAAAAGAAGTAATTAGTTGCACTATCAAGTTTATTAAGATTATATTCAATTTGGTCTAATATTTCAGTTGATTTAAACTGTAAACGGGCAAAAAAGTATATACTTGATTTACTAATCACAAATAAATCATCTTTCTTTTCATACTGCTGACTCAAATTGTACAACACCTCTTTTAATGGAGTTACAGCCCGTTTTATATCATTTAATTCTTGTGTAAGTTCCTCTATGCGGATGAGCACCTCATTTTGATAATTACTACGTGAATCAACCAATACTTGTTCCACCCTATCTTCTATAGCATCAAGTGAAATAAAGAAGTTATCAGTCAAAGAATCAATCATACCATAAAGCAAATACCCAACGTCACGCTTTCTGATCTGCCCTACTTTCGTACGAATACGTTCGCGAATCAAGTTAAAAATGGCTCCTCGCTTCTCTTGAAAGGACAATAAAATATTCTCTTTGAGAATAAAACTGATCTGCTCTATGTTTACTACCTCTTCCTCATCACTATAAGGTAAAATAGCTTTTACACTAAAAAACATCACCTCGTCCAACTCTTCAACATGCGTTCTACGAGAAAAGTTTAGAATTTCAGCCATGATATAACTCTCAATAGAAAAGAAATTACCTATTTCTTCTAAAAGTGCAATATCGTGCAAACCGTGCAAGTTAAACCATTTCACAGCTGCTGGATCAGAAGACTTCAAGACTGTTTCAATTTCACGCATACTTAGATCATTGTACTCCACATACCCACTCTCATCATAAATAAATAATTGCATACTAATTGGAACATCAGGAAACGAACCTGAATATTCGAGGAAATTTGGTTGAAGTTTTCTTATTTTCTTATATTTAGTACGTTTCACAATTATTATTTTTGTTTAAACAATTAATGATAATTAACTTCACGCACTAAAGTAACCATTAGAATAAAAGTACATGAAAGTATTAATCAAAAATATAAAAGAATTACTTCAAATACGAACAGAACAGGTAGATAAATTAGCTGGAGCAGATATGAAAACACTCCCTCAATTAGACAATGCCTATCTTATCTTAGAAGGAGAACACATTGCTTCCTTTGGAAAAATGGAGAATTTGGACACTTCAGAAGATTTTGACACTATCATTGACGCTACTGGACAAACAGTTTTGCCTACTTGGATAGATAGTCATACCCATCTAGTCTATGCAGGAAATAGAGAGCTAGAATTTGTCGATCGCATCAATGGTCTTAGTTATGAAGAAATATTCAATCGCGGAGGAGGAATTCTTAATTCTGCTAAAAAACTACAAGAAACCACAGAAGATGAATTATACAATCAATCTAAAAAGCGCTTAGAAGAGGTTATAAGCTTAGGAACAGGAGCCGTAGAAATAAAGTCTGGGTATGGATTAACAGTCGAATCTGAATTAAAAATGCTACGTGTAATCAAGCGTTTAAAAGAAAATTACCCTATTGAAATAAAAGCTACTTTCTTAGGAGCACATGCTTTTCCATCGGAATTTAAAGATAATCACCAAGGCTACATCGATCAAATAATCAATGAAATGATTCCTGCTATAGCAAAAGAAAAACTAGCTGATTTTATTGATGCGTTTTTAGAAACAGGCTATTTCTCCAATGAAGAAACTGCACAAATATTACAAGCAGGTCAAAAACACGGAATGATTGCCAAAGTGCACGTCAATCAATTCACCACTATTGGAGGAATTAAAACATGTGTAGATAATGGAGCCCTATCAGTGGACCATCTTGAGATTGTCAATGACGAAGATATCGCAATTTTAAAGGATAGTAAAACGATGCCTGTCGCATTACCAACGTGTTCATTTTTTATTTCTATTCCGTATACCCCAGCGAGAAAAATAATAGATGCAGGTTTACCATTAGCTTTAGCATCGGACTCTAATCCAGGAACCACGCCATCACATAATATGAATTTCGTAGTATCAACAGCTTGTATTAAAATGAAAATGACACCAGAAGAAGCTATTAATGCTGCAACTATCAATGCTGCTTATGCAATGGGTATAGAAAAAGAATATGGTAGTATTACTGTTGGTAAAAAAGCAAACCTAATCATTACTAAACCATTGCATTCATTTTATGAATTACCATACGCCTTTGGTACAAATAACATCGATAAAGTTATTCTAAAAGGTAAAATACAATAACCTAACAAATTGTGAGATTATGCCAATAGTAAAATTAAAAGTACTTTCCAAACAGGAAGTAATAAACTATACTAATTTCAGACATGGTGAAATAAAGTTTGGAGAGAAAGTGCAACTTTTAGCACCTACAGCAAATTGGGAAGAAGAGCTAAAACTTCAAGAGACTAAATACGTAGTACTTGGCATACCAGAAGATATTGGCGTAAAGGCAAACTTTGGAAGACCTGGAACCAACTCTGCATGGGAATCGTTTTTAAGTGCTTTCTTAAATATCCAGCACAATCGATTCTGTAAAGGCAGTTGGGTCACTGTTTTAGGTCATTTAGATTTTGAAAAGGAAATAAAAGAAGCTAATGATCTGAACCCATCCAACAAAGAACATAGAAAAAGACTTTTTGAATTAGTACAGTTAATTGATAAAGAAGTATCTCACATAGTAACCAAAATAGTTCGTGCAGGAAAGCTTCCCATTATTGTAGGTGGAGGGCATAATAATGCATACGGAAATATCAAAGGAAGCGCTTTAGCTAAAGGAAAGGCAATAAATGCTATTAATTTTGATGCACATACTGATTTTAGACCATTGGAAGGAAGACATAGTGGAAATGGTTTTTCCTATGCTTTCGAAGAAGGCTTCCTTAAAAATTACTTCATCTTTGGACTACATGAAAACTACACATCAAAAAGTGTGTTTATGAATATTAAAGCAAATGCTGAGAGAGTTAAATACAACACTTTTGAGCAAATGAATGTAAGAGGTGAAAAATCTTTCGAAACAGAACTAAATATTGCTCAAAAACACATAGAATACAATCCTTATGGTATAGAAATTGATCTAGACGCAATACGTTTAGTAGCTAGCAGTGCAATAACACCTACTGGCTTTGCTACTGAAAAAGCGCGTCAATTTATCCATTTCTTTGGAAAGTCAAAGAACGCAACTTATTTACATATTTGTGAGGGCGCACCTACCTTAGACTATCCTGAAAATAAGAACCTCGTAGGTAAATTAATCTCCTTTCTAGTAACTGACTTTATTAAAGCAAATAACGAAAAGATATAAACAAAACTAAACAAGGACTAATCAATTGTGATTAGTCCTTGTTTAGTTTTTCTTTATAATATCAATCTATTTATCTATTCCTTGTTTTCCATATTGTTCTAGATACATATCCAGCATCACAATACTTGCCATGGCTTCCACAATTGGCACAGCTCTAGGTAAGACACAAGCATCATGTCTTCCTTTACCTTGTACTATCACCTCTTCGTTATTCTTATTTATAGACATTTGGTCTTTCATCAATGTTGCGGTAGGTTTAAAAGCTACATTAAAATAAATATCCATTCCATTACTTATGCCCCCTACTATTCCTCCAGCATTATTAGTCTTTGTTGTTCCTCCTACAAGAATTTCATCATTGTGTTCACTCCCTCGCATACGTGTTGCAGCAAACCCTCGACCAAACTCAATTCCCTTTACTGCGTTTATTCCTATCATGGCTTTTGCCAATTCAGCATCCAAACGATCAAATACTGGCTCGCCCAATCCTACAGGAACTCCTTGTATAACACAGGTAATAACACCTCCTATAGAATCACCATCTTTCTTTACAGTTTTAATTAAGTCTTCCATAGCAATGGCTATTACCGGATCAGCACAACGCACAGGGTTTTTCTCAATCTCACTAAAGTCTAATTCATGATACAGTTTAGTTACCGTCAGATCACCTACTGAAGAAACATAAGCTGTCACTTTCAACTCCTTTAATACTTGCTTAGCTATAGCACCAGCAACTACTCTACAAGCAGTCTCTCTAGCAGAGCTACGCCCTCCACCACGATAATCACGATGTCCATACTTTTGATCATAAACATAATCTGCATGACTTGGCCTATATATATCTTTTATATGATCGTAATCTTTCGATTTTGAATTAGTATTTTCAATTATAAAACCTATTGAAGTACCCGTCGTTTTACCTTCAAATATACCTGAAAGAAAACGAACTTCATCAGCCTCTTTACGTTGAGTAACAATCTTCGATTGTCCTGGTTTACGTCGATCCAATTCGAATTGAATTAAATCCATATCTAATGAAATACCTGCTGGACAACCATCTATAACTCCTCCGATAGCCTCACCGTGTGATTCACCAAATGTTGTAAGTTGAAAACGTTTTCCGTATGTATTACCTGCCATTTACTATATTTTATTACAAGTTTACTACTTTTCTAAAAAAACTCTACTACAAAGCAATAAAAAAAGCAGAATAAGTACTTCTTCTGCTTTTTTACATTCCATCTCTTAGAAATATTCAAACTTCAACTTTCGTTGAACATAGTAATTAATATACCCTAAGTAATCTCTAAATTTTGGCAAACGATGAGAGTCTTCCACAAACAATATTTCCGTATTATAGGTGATTTTATCTTGTAGTCCTGTATAATCTAACACCTCATCTTGTTTACCGATTAATATAAAGGCATCTTCAGGATTAGTAATCTTTACAATATTCTCTCTCAAATTATCACTAAACAGTAGCTTAGTGTTCAAACGAGCGTCTAATTCTAATAAAGGACTTAATAGTACTAATACAGATTTTAATCCTTTTTCTTTACGCTTATCGCGCAACTGATAAGCTAAATTAGCACCAGTAGAATCACCAATTAGAATCACTTGCTCTTGTTCTGCTAATCCAGCTTCTACCACATTGAGTATTCCTTCTATATCAGATTCTGGCGTCCACTCAACACAAAAGCTAGATGAATTCTTAAACAATTCTTTACAGTCTAAAAATTTACGGGAAGTTTTATCTGAACCATACCCGTGAAAATAAATCATTATCATAGCTAACTTCAATTTAATAGTTAATGTACGATAATATTTCTAAAAACACTATATAGTAAGTCCCTATATCCAGACTTACCTTCTAATCGGTAAATTGACCTAAGAAATAAACATATTTTTAGAATCTTATCTTTTTCTATTGTTTTTTATCTTGATTGTCTTGTTCGTGTATATCTGTCACATCCTCATAAGTATCATACCCCCCATTCTTCTTCTTCTCATACATATTTTTAACGTGATTCAGCACTTCTTCACTTTCTTTCTTGATATCCTCTCGAACATCTTGAAAGCTATCTTTAAACTCTTCCCAAGTAGCAAAGCCTTCTGCTTTTGCACGTTTATAAACAATATCAGCTTTAACTTTTGCTTCATCATATTCTTCCTTAAACTCTTCCCATGCTTCCTTTCCTTCTTCCTTCACTTTAGTATAAGTCTCTCCTGCTTTGTCTCTGAACTTATCTAATCCCACTTTCAGAAAAGCTTCTATCTTATCAGCATTATCACCTACTTCTTTTAGCCCTTTTGACAAATCTCCTACAACCTCTTTTGCCATATCGAAGATATCATCCAGAATAGGTTGCTTTCTTCTATTTGAATTTTCTTTATTTTCCATATTTGTATGTTTTCTATTATAAAAATACGCTTTTTTATTGGTAAACAAAACAATAAACAATGCATTAGGACACTAGTACAAACGAATTAACAATATATTATAACCTCAAAAGGCAAAAAAAGACCTCCCCTAAATATTGCTATTTAAAGGAGGCCTATCTTTATATAATGTAAGTTCCCACTAATTATTATGTGGGTATATTTTTAAAGCTTCTGAGCTCTTCTCACGAACTTCTGATACTAGTTCAGGATGTTCATTTAAGCTTAGTCCAAAAGATGGTATCATCTCTTTAAACTTAGCTTGCCACTGGTCAGATTCGAATTCATCTTTAAAACACTTTGCTAACAACTTCAGCATAATAGAAGTCGCTGTTGACGCTCCTGGTGATGCACCCAATAAAGCTGCAATACTTCCATCTCCAGAGGCTACAACTTCAGTACCAAACTGTAGAATTCCCTTACCACTAGGGTCTTTCTTTATTACTTGAACACGTTGACCAGCATGCTCTAACGTCCAATCTTCCTCTTTTGCATCAGGATAATAAGCTCTTAAGGCTTTATGTCTTGATTTATTTGACTGCAACACTTGTTCAATCAAGTACTTTGTCAAATCTAAGTTCCTTAAACCAGCACCTAACATAGGCCCAATATTATTAAACTCAAGCGATTTGATCAAGTCAAAATAAGACCCTTGTTTTAAAAACTTAGTAGAAAAACCAGCATAAGGACCGAATAATAAACATTGTTTTCCATCGATATAACGAGTATCTAAGTGAGGTACAGACATAGGAGGTGCTCCTACTGATGCCTTACCATAAACTTTGGCCAAGTGTTTTTGTACAATCTCTTGATTACGACAAACCAACCACTCACCTCCAACAGGGAATCCTCCAAAACCTTTACTTTCAGGTATATCTGCTTTTTGTAGTAATAAAATAGCTCCACCTCCTGCACCTACAAAGACAAAGTCAGCACTAATTTCTCTTTTAGCTCCAGACTTTCTATCTGTAGAAGCTACGTTCCACTTCTTACCAACTCTCGTTAGATTAGTCACCTGATTGTTAAATGTAATATTTACTCCATCTGTTTCACCTAAGTGCGAAAACATTTGACGTGTCAAGTCTCCAAAATTCATATCCGTACCATATGGCATATGAGTTGCGGCACATTCTTCATTAGCATCTCTGTTTTCCATAAGTAATGGTGCCCACTCTTTAATCTTCTCCGGATTATCAGAATACTCCATTCCATGAAACAAAGGGTACTTTTGCAATTCCTCAAAACGCTTCTTCAAAAAGCTAACATTGTCTTTTCCCCATACAAAACTCATATGTGGTACTGAATGAATGAATGTTTTTGGATTCTTTAAGACATTTTTTTTCAACAAATATGTCCAGAATTGTCGAGATACCTCAAACTGCTCAACAATATTAATTGCCTTAGTAGCATCGATGCTTCCATCAGCTTTTTCAGGCGTATAGTTTAATTCACAAAACGCAGAGTGTCCTGTTCCAGCATTGTTCATTGCATCGGAACTTTCGGCAGCTGGACTGTCGAGACGCTCAATAACCTCTATTTTTAAATTTGGTTTCAGCTCTTTCAATAGGACACCTAGAGTCGCACTCATAATTCCAGTACCTACTAAAACAACATCAGCCTCTGATTTTTGTATACTTGACATTATTACTAATTTATTTTTCTCTACAAAATTACTTCTAATTAAGAAGGCAAAAGGGTAAACTTTTCTTAAATTATCTTAATCAAATTATTGATTCATATAATCTTGAAGGATGATAGTTGCTGCTATCTCATCTATCAAAGCTTTATCTTTGCGTTGCTTCTTTTTTAGACCACTATCAATCATTGTTTGAAAAGCCATCTTAGAAGTAAACCGTTCATCTACTCTCACTACAACCATAGAAGGAAATTGCTTGTGAAATTGCTCGATAAACGCATTTAACACAGGGGTAACCTGAGAAGGCTCATTATTGAGTCGTTTAGGCTCTCCAATTATTACTTTTTCTACTTGTTCTTTCGAAATATATTCTTTTAAAAACTCCATCAACTTTGGCGTTTCTACAGTAGTTAAGCCAGAAGCTATAATTTGCAATTCATCTGTTACGGCTATACCTGTTCGTTTCTCTCCAAAATCAATTGAAAGTAACCTCCCCATTTTTATTCTTTTTTAATAAACAAATGTTCCATGTGTTGAGTTGATTGTCAACTGTTTTTTATCAGCTGCTTCCACTCTACCTACGATCTGTGCTTTAACATTAAAAGACGCTGAGATAGCTATAATATCTTCTGCTATTTCAGGACTAACATATAACTCCATTCGGTGTCCACAGTTAAACACTTGATACATTTCTTTCCAATCTGTTTTCGATTGTTCTTGTATCAATTTAAACAATGGTGGTACGTCAAATAAGTTATCTTTGATAATATGCAAATTATCTATGAAGTGTAATATCTTCGTTTGTGCACCTCCGCTACAATGAACCATACCGTGTACACTATCTGATTTATATTTACTTAATATTGCTTTAATAATTGGCGCATAGGTTCTCGTTGGAGACAAAACTAACTTCCCTGCATCAATTGGAGAGTCTTCAACTGCATCAGTTAATTGAACCTTTCCAGAGTAAACAAGTTCTTCTGGTACTGAAGAGTCATAACTCTCTGGATATTTTGCTGCTAGCGAATGGTCAAACACATCATGTCTGGCAGAAGTTAATCCATTACTTCCCATACCTCCATTATAGCCTTTCTCATAAGAAGCTTGACCGAAAGACTCTAATCCAACAATAACATCGCCTGCTTTAATATTCGCATTATCAATTACATCACTGCGTTTCATACGTGCAGTAACAGTTGAATCAACAATAATTGTACGTACTAAATCACCTACATCTGCCGTCTCTCCACCAGTAGAATGAATAGTTACACCAAAACCTTTTAACTCTTCTATTAACTCCTCTGTTCCGTTAATTATCGAAGAGATTACTTCTCCCGGAACTAAGTTCTTATTACGACCAATTGTACTAGACAATAAAATATTATCTGTAGCACCAACACATAATAAGTCGTCAATATTCATAATCAAAGCATCTTGAGCGATGCCTTTCCATACTGAAAGATCTCCTGTTTCTTTCCAATACATATAGGCTAATGATGATTTTGTTCCTGCACCATCAGCATGCATAATTAGACAGTAGTCTTCATCTCCTGTTAAGTGATCTGGTATTATTTTACAAAATGCTTTAGGAAATAATCCTTTGTCAATATTTTTAATTGCATTGTGAACATCTTCTTTCTCAGCAGAAACTCCTCTTAAAGCATATCTATTATTCGAACTCATATTTAGTGTGTTGTTGTTTGCGCGCAAATTTAATGCTAATGTTTTTGTAAAACAATGTTATTTTACTTCAAACACATTTTATTTTAAAAAAAGGACCTTTTGGGCACAAAAAAAATCTACTATATCACCACAGTAGATTTTTCCCTTATTTAGCTAGATTACTTGTAGCACTTCTATAAGTGTATCTATCTCTTCTTTTGTGTTTTCATGACTAAATGACAAGCGCAAACTTGGTTTCTTTAAATCCTCTTCACACAAAAACTGTGATAACACATGGGAAGGTTTTTGGCTTCCAGATTGACATGCACTTCCTCGAGACACAGCAATTCCCTTCATATCTAATTGAAACAACATCATAGCTGCTTTTTCTTCCGATAGTGGTAACAACACGTTCAATATATTATAGAAACCTACTTCATTTCCATTAAACTTAATCTCTGGAAATACTTTACACAGTTCCTCTTTACAATATGCCTTTAGCATACCTATATGTTCACTTTCCTCATCTAATAACTCATAAGCCATTTCTAAAGCTTTTGCCATTCCGACAACTTGATGAGCCGCTTCGGTTCCTGCTCGTAGTCCTTTCTCTTGTTCCCCACCAAAAATAACTGGTTTCAGTACATTTTTTTTACGAATAAATGCGAAACCTATTCCTTTTGGTCCATGAAATTTATGTGCACTTGCCACTATAAAGTCAATTGGCAATTCTGCTAAATCAATTCTTTTTTTCCCAATTGACTGGACAGTATCACAGTGAAACAACGCATTGTATGTCGTACATAGCTGAGCAACATGCTTTAAATCTAGTTCTGTTCCTACTTCATTATTCACATGCATTAGTGAAACTAATGTCTTCTGACTTTCATCTTTAAGTAGCTCTTCTAGCTGTGTATAATCAATCTCACTACTTGGCAGTATATCCAAAAACACGACCTCCACATCGTACTCTTCAGCCAAATTATTAATTGAATACAATACTGCATGATGTTCAAGTTTAGTTGAAATAATACGCTTTACGCCTAAATCACGAATACACGAACGCAATATCCAGTTATTAGCCTCTGTTCCACAAGAAGTAAATATAATCTCAGATGATGTTGCATTAAATTGTTTAGCAATTGTCTTTCTAGCATTTTCTATAAGTGATTTTGCATGCCTACCAATTGCATAAGTAGAAGAGGGATTTCCATAATCATCTCTCAATACTTTTACCATTTCTTCTACTACTTCAGGACGAACTGAAGTTGTAGCTGCGTTATCTAAATATATTTGTTTCATTATAGTTGGTTTATTTATATTCCTTAAATATGGTTAGTTTTTTATTAGTTTCTCATCGGGGTACGCAAATGTAATAATTCCTTAAAAATTTAAAACAATACTTGCTATAAATATTCAAAGACAAGTCTGACAATTCTATCATTTATCAATCTGATCAATAGCAATATTCTGATTTTTCAATACTTTTTTTGCTACTAACCCAAAGATTAATAAATAGACAAAACACAACACGCACACAATATAAGAATAATGAATACCTATAATATCAGCAACTTTACCTTGTATTGGTGGGATTATTCCTCCACCTAGTATCATCATAATCAAAAACGAAGATCCCTGTGCTGTATATTTACCTAATCCCATAATAGAAATATTAAAAATCGCAGGCCATAATACACTACAAGCTAATCCTCCTGCTAAAAATGCATAAATAGCCGTCATTCCTGTACTAAACAAACCTATTAACATAGCTACCAATCCAAAAAGACTAAACAAAATCATCGTCTTTGCTGATTTATTATTGCTCCAAAATGAAAATAAAACTTGTATAGCTACACAGATACTGTAATAATACAAATGCTCAATTGCATTTCCTGCTAAACTATTAGCAAGCAAAACTACCCCAAATGCAACAAAAGGAACGATTACTAAAGCGAATATACGCTTTGTCTTATTCAAATTAAACACGCTAACTGCTCCTGCCCATCGACCAATCATTAAGCTCCCCCAATACATTGATAAATAAGGCGCTATTTCTGAGGATTGCAAAGAACCAAACTCTTCTAATTTTAACAATTCACCCAGATTACTTCCAATACCTACTTCGACACCTACATAAGCAAATATCCCAAACATACCTAAAAGTAATTGTGGATATTGCATCGCTCCCCAACCTTCTTTATCCCTTTTACTTCTAAAAAAAGCAAAGGCAATACTACCGGCAACTACTACTAATACAGCAGATAATAATGTAATTCGCTTATTTTCTATAGGTGCTTTTGCTGAGAGAATTTCCGCTTTTTTCTCCAACAACCAAGCTTGATCATCTTTACTTAACGCTTCTTTCTGATCTAACACAGCCGACTGACGCTTGTATTGCGCTTCTAATTGCTCAACCTCTAAAAAAGCTTCGCTTGTATAAGAACTAAACACTGAAACAAACAAAGCAATCAGCAACCCTGTCATCACTAATAGTAACTTAATTGACTTATGTGCTGGTTCTATCTTTTCATGACTAACCCCTGCAGGTATTTTTTTTGAAAAATAAAACATAGCTGCTGCTAATAAAAACAATCCACCTACTGCAGCATATAAGAAGACCATCTTATCCAAGCTCAAATGTTGAATCTGATCATCGGTTAGACTTGTTGTAGAACCAAACAAAGCATAAGCCATTAACAAAGGACCGATAGTCGTCCCCAAAGAGTTAATCCCCCCTCCAAGACTTACGCGGCTCGTACCTGTCTTCGGATCTCCTAAATTAATAGCCAAGGGATTAGCCGCTATTTGTTGAAGTGAAAAGCCTAACGCCACAACAAACAAACCTACTAACAAAGCTGCATAAACACTTACTTGTACTGCCCAAATCATCGCTGCTGCACCAATAGTAGAAAACAACAAGCCATAAACAATAGACCGCTTAAACCCCCAACCATTCACTACATCTTTTCGCTTATACGAACTCACTAAGAAAAGCCCTAAAGCCCCAAGGTAATAAGCTGTATAAAAAGAGAAATCAATTAACTGAGATTGGAACTGATCTAAGTGAAAAAATGCCTTACAAAAAGGAATAAATATGCTGTTTCCAGCCGCGAAAAATCCCCAAAAGAAAAACACTGTTACTAAAGTGTATAAAGCTGGGTAATTGGTCTTAATCGTAGATTGACTCATCTGAGGTTGTTTTTTCATTTGTTTTAACATTTTCAAAGATAACCAAATCTACTTTTAAACATTCAAAAATGAGGTTTTATGCAAAGAAAAAACTATTTTTGCCTCTATTGAACTGATTTATTCCAAACGTATGAAAAAGGTAATCTTCACGCTTAGCTTTGCAGCACTAACACTATTAAGTGCTTGTAATGACGGTGATTTAGTATATAACGATATTGATTTTAGCAAAAATACTACAGTTAACAAATGTAGTACAACAGGTGCTGAAAAAGTACACTACAAAATTCAGGACAAAGAAGCGCTACTCTTGTTAATCGATACAAATAATCTCATGGCTGATCCTACAACCAAACTTGTGGATACGCCGATTGACGGAACAAACACCTCTTTAGAGTATAGAAAGTACAGCGATAAGCTGAGTCAAGAAAATATTTGTAAAATCCCCGCACCTGCTTTTCCAAATGTAACTACGAGTATTCATGCTTCACCTGGAGGAACTGTGCGCACTGAACGTGTCATTCATGTAAAAGAGAATGCAAATAATAGTTCTGGACTGACTTATCAGTATGCCTTTACACTACTGAATGTCAATTTCCAAGAGGGCGATACAAATATCAAATACGACAAAATGTTCTTTGGCACATACACTTACGACGCTCGTACCCTAGACTTTAAGTTTACCAATACAGATAACACATTAAAAGAACTCAACAGCTGTAATGATCAATATATTGCACTATCCGATAAAGAAGCCTTATTTATCAATCTTTCTTTAGCAGATCTTCCTACAGAGGAAACAACAACTGCTAAAATAATCAACCTAGGTCAGGATAAGACAGCTACCTTCAAGCAATACAGGAAAGCAGGTATCAACATTGATCAAGTGTGTGCTAACTCTGGTAATATCCCTGGATCAAATGACAACAACATCAATCATCTACAAGAGTTATGGATCGCTAACGAAGGGCAGATAAGCATAAACTCACGCCGTGCTATCCTTGGTAATGGCGAAGAAGGAAAACTTATTCATGAAATCACTTTAGTCAATGCACTATTCATCAAAGACCAATTTGCTGATAAAGTAATCCAAAAAAACAATATTATTCTAGGTCAAATTGCTCAATAGCAACTAACAAAGTACTAAAAAGTTTAATAACATAGAGTGTAATAGCTCAAACAAAAATAAGAAATAATAATAATAATAATAATCGAGTAGGAGGCTGAAGATTATTTCTTCAGCCGACCTCTCACACCACCAGGCATACGGTTCCGTACCATGGCGGTTCTTAATTTACGATACTTTTAGGTAAATGTCATTCAGAAATGTATAGCCCGCTTTCCTTAGAATCTGAATATTCAATGATGTTTTTAAAATGGGACTCAAGGCTACACTACAACAACCCTTTCGGGTATTAGCCCATTGATAAGCTTGATTAACTTTAATACCTATCTTTTTAAGATTGGTGTATCTTGTCCTATTATTCTTCCACTTCTTCCATATAAATATCCGTATTCTTGACTGAAGCCATTTATCTATACGCTTAATCTTATCTGACATATGTGCTAGTTTGAAATAGGACACCCAACCTCTTACATACATCTTTAATGTTGCTTTGAGTTTCTCATATCCTTGTCCATTACTTCGTTTAGTAATTACTCTTAATTTATCTTTGAGCTTAC